>NZ_QTQA01000003.1:0-413525 GCF_003853825.1 Burkholderia sp. Bp9012
GCGGGGCCGGAGGGGCGCTTCTGCCCGGCGGCGGTGTACGAGTTCGTGAAGAACGACGACGGCAGCGACCGGCTGGTGATCAACGCGCAGAACTGCGTGCACTGCAAGACGTGCGACATCAAGGACCCGACGCAGAACATCGTGTGGGTCACGCCGGAAGGCGGCGGCCCGAATTATTCACGCATGTGACATGGAGGCCGCTCAAATCCGCCCGACACGTATATCCAGCCTGGTTGGGATTTTTTGCCGCCGCTTTCCCCGGGTGGGTTAGATCCCGTGAGCGCTCGCAGGAACCACAAATTCCAACACGCGCCGACAGTATTCGAAATGAGCGCAATTGATTCCCCGTTCGCAATCCTGAATTCTCTAGTTCCGCGTGCCGCAGGTATGCTCGCCTTCGTCCGCGAGAGGAGCGATGCCGCCCGATTCTACGACGCTCTCGATGAGAGCCGTCTCACCGTGTGAGTCATGAGCGCGGGGCCCGATGTCCGCGGTTCGCACGCGCCAGAACGTCCGCCTATCGTCGCTGGTCGAGCGTGCGGACATCGGCGCCGCCCTCTCCGAATCAATCGAACCGCTATCCATCGTGGCTGTCCAGATCGGAGCGGCCGCCGCTCGTCGAACGGTGATCGACCTCGGCAACGGAAACAACGGCGTGCTCGATGCGCGCGCCGGGTGTAATTCGGACGATTCACCATCCGAGACCTTGAATACCGACACGGCATCGTTCAGGTTCGTCGCCTCATCTTCCAGCGAATGCGCCGCCGCTGCCGCCTACTCGACGAGCGCCGCGTTCTGCTGCGTGACCGTGTCCATTTGCACGACGGCTTGCTTGACCTGCCCCGTCGTCGCGCCGACCGCCATTGCCTGTTTCGCACCGTACTGAATCATGAAAACGGACGTGACGATCAATTCCTTGACTTCCTTCTCCGCTGATCCGGAATGCAGTGCGAGGCGGCGCACTTCGCTCGCCACCACGGCGAAACCGTGCCGACCATCGCACCGATGTCCTGCGTCCTACCCAGTTCACTCGGGATTCAACGCAGAACGCTACCGCGCCCGGCCGCAACCCACGCCTCGTAGTCCGCATACGCCTGCGAACTCGGCGGATAGATACCCCACAGCGGTTCACCGGCCGCGATCCGCAGCGTAAGATACGCCTCGATGTCGTCCTGCTTCTCGCAGATGTCAGCGAGTTCTTCGGCAAGATGCGCCGGCACGACCGTCAGGCCATCCTGGTCGCCGACGATCACGTCGCCCGGATAGACTGCCACGCCGGCGCAGCCGATCGGCACCTGCAGATCCGCGACATGGTGGTACGAGATCCGCGTCGTTGCGGTCACTTCGCGGGCATAAGCCGGCAGCGCCATCGCCGCGATTTCGGAACCGTCACGCAGCGCGCCATCGGTGACGATCGCACGTGCACCGCGCGCAAGCAATCGCGTGACGAGGATGTTGCCGGCCGATGCCGCGCGCGGATCATCACGGCTGTCGATCACGAGCACGTCCCCTTCCCGCACCTGTTCGACCCCCTGCCACTGGAGATTGTCCACGTTTGGCCGCGTCGTCATCGTGCCGTATGTATCGATGTCCTCGCGCGCCGGAATGAAACGCATCGTATACGCGCGCCCGGCGAACGGCTTGACTTCGTGATTCAGTGCGCGCAAACCAACGAGCGCCGGCTGCCGGAAGCCGCGCTTGAACAACTGGGTCGTCAGGGAGCCGCTGCTCACCTTCGCGAGACGCGCAAGCGTTTCGTCGCTGACATGGACGGCACGATCGATTTCGCGATCGAGCCCCTCGGAATAGGAGTGAATGGTCACGTGATGTCCTCGCTCTGAAGAGAAATGCATGGCGAGTTCCAGAATATGGAACCCGGTCGACTCAAGCGCCGACTCGGAATCGATGCTACTGCTAAAGTTTCGATCATGAATCGACCTGTTCTGCCCTACAGGCAGACGAATTCCAAAAGGTGGAAATGTGGGTATCGGAGACGGAACCGCATCGCTCGGCAAGGCGCTGACGGTGCTCGAACTGGTGGGCGCGGCCCCGCAGGGCATGACGAACGCGGAGTTGCTGGAACAGGCAGGCCTGCCGAAAACCACGCTGTATCGCATACTCGCGACACTGATCGAGCACGGATTGCTGAGGCGCGACGCGAGCCATCGCGTGTACCGGCTCGGGTTCCGCTATCTGGAACTCGTCCGCAACGCGTACCTGATGCCGGATCTTGTCGCAGCGGCCACACCCGAATTGCGCGCGCTACGCGACCTCACCGGCGAGACGACCTATCTGGCCGCACTGGACGGCAACGAGGTGATTTCGCTCGAACGCTGCGACGGCGCGCATTCGCAACGATCGGCCGCTGCGCTTGGCCGCAGCAAGCCGCTCTACTGCACCGGCCAGGGCAAGGCGATCCTGTCGCGGATGCCGCGCGACGAACGCGAAACGTTGCTGCGCAGCGTCACGCTTGCGCCGCTCACGCCACGCACGATCACGGACCGGCGGCGCTTGCACATTGAGTTACGGATCACCTCGACGCGCGGCTGGGCAGTCGACGACGAGGAGATCGTGCTCGGCGTGCGATGCGTCGCGGCGCCAATTGTCGATCCGGAGGGCCGCGTGCGTGGCGCGCTGAGCGTGGCAGGCCCCGCGTACCGGATGTCGCTCGCCCGGCTCGAGCTGCTCGGGCCGGAGTTGGTGGAGGCCGCGCGCCGCGTTGGCGCCCAACTGAATCCGGCGCGCGCGACCGCCGAGCCGGAGGAGGTGACCGCCGCAAGCCGGTCGTGGGCATTTCACGGCGCGTTCCCGGTATATTCGTCCGCGCGCCGCCTGATGTACTGGGCCGATACGCTCGCGCCGGCCATCCATGCATTCGACGGCAAAAGCGACCAGATCGTCGCGCAGCTCGATGCACCGATCGTCGGGATGCAGTTGCATCCCGACGGGCTGCTGGTCGCGCTCGCGGGCCGCCATGTGATCCTGGATGCGAAACACGAGGCGGTCGCACACGACAGCCCGAGCGTCTGGAGCGACCCTTCCGTGACGCTGCTGTGCAGCGACCCCGGCGGACGCGTATGGGGCTGGCTGCAGCGCGACGGCGGCGGCCACCTCGGTTTCGTGAACGACGCGGAACGCTTCGACGCGCGCTGGCAATTCAGCGAAGCGATCGACGCACTCGCGTGGACGGCCGACGGCACGACCGCGTATGCGACCGGCTCCGGGTCCGGCACGATCTATGTGTTGCAGCGCGGCGCGGCGGCGGTACGCCGTTTCGCGTCGATGCCGCCGGGCTCCGGCAGGCTGTCCGGCATCGCGCTCGACGATCGCGGCGGGATCTGGGTCGCGCTGAAGGACGGCTGGAGCCTGATGCGCTTCACGGGCGAAGGTGTGCTGGACCGGATAGTCAGCCTGCCGGTGGCCGCGCCAACCGGCCTTGCATTCGTCCGCGACGCGACCGGCGCGTCGATCTATGTCACCAGCGACCGCAATCATCAGCAGATCGAATCGCTCGCCAGTGCGCCGCTGTCCGGCCATCTGCTGCGGCTGAGGATCGACGGTTGATTCCCGCTGCGTCCTTCCCCTCTCCTCACACCGTGCTTCCCTGAATGATCGAATCCTCCCGTCTCACGATCGCGAACGATGACCTTCGTGCTGATGTCGCTCCGCAATTCGGCGCGCGCGTCACCCGTCTCGTCACGATCGAATCCAGTGTCGAACTGCTCGTCCCGCTCGACGCGTGGCAGGCGCCACCGCACGGCTGGCCGAAAGCCGGCGCGTATCCGTTGATTCCATACTCAAACCGGATCGCCAACGCGCAACTCCACTTCGAAGGCGAAATCCATCCATTGCCGCCGCATCCGCTCGATCCGCCAAACACGCTGCACGGTGTTGCGCAAACACTGCCGTGGGAGGTAGTCGCGCATCGGGCCGACGATATCGAGCTCGCGCTGCGCTATGACGGCGAGCACTGGCCCTGGCCATTCGAGGCCAGGATCGGCTTTCGGCTCGTGCACCGCACGCTGCACGTCCGGATGTCGGTGCGCAATGCGGGCGATCGGCCGATGCCGGCTGGCGTTGGCTGGCATCCGTTTCTCGCCGTCGATCCCGGCTCGGCGGTCCGCTTCGACGCACGCCGCCGCTGGACGCTCGACGCGCGCTTCCTGCCGACCGGCGCATCGCAGATCCAACCGGCACCGACCGTACTCGGCACGCGCGACTGGCAGGATCGTGACTGCGCAGTCTACGCGAGCGACTGGCACGGCGACGCGATCGTCGAACGGGCGGCAGGCCGCGTTCGACTGCGTGCCAACGAGCCGCTGACGCACGTCGTCGCATACGTGCCGCAGGGCGCGCCGTTCCTGTGCGTGGAACCAGTCAGCCACGTCGCGAACGGCTTCAACTTCGCTGCGGCCGGTATCGCGGATACCGGCACGTGCAGGCTCGCGCCCGGCGAAACGCTTGCCGCGCACGCGTCGCTCGAATGGGAACCGGCGGCCGGCTGAGCGTCGTTCCAGATACTGGAACTCCCCGGTCGGTATCGATACGGAGGCGGACGACACCGGTGCGACCGGCCCCTACACTCATGACGTGATTCCACGCGCGGCCTGTGTTGCCGTTGCCCGTCATTCCTGGAGGAGGCCATTCAATGGCAGAGTTCGACCCCGCCCAATCCGCCCGATATGCGGCGCTGATCCGCCGCTACTTCGACGCATGCAACGAAGCCGACTACGACAAGCTCGTATCGTGTTTCACGCCCGACGCCGTTCATTATTTTCCGGCCGGCCTGCCCGACATTCCCTGGCGCAGCGCCGATACGATCGCGCGCAAGTGGCAATGGTGCGTCGCGGAACTCGGCTCGCAATGGACGATTGAGAAGATTCTCGTATCGCACGATTCGCACGAGGCGGTGATCGAGTGGACCCACTGGAAGACCAAGCTCGGCACCGCGCTGCGCGGCGACGAGTGGTATGTGTTCGATCCCGAAACGTGTCGGATCAAGGAGATTCGCGCGTACTACGCGGCGCCGGCCGACAAGCAGGTGCCGATCAACGAAATCGTCGAATTCGATTACGCGGGCCGTGGCTACCATCTGGGGCCGCAATCATGAGCGCCGTGAACGACAATCCGACGGCATTCCCGATCATCGAGCACGAAGTCGCGCTCGCCAGCGATGCTCAGGCCTCGTACGCGGCCGCACCCGCCGCGGTGCGCAGCCAGTTGCTGCGCGGGCTCGCCGATGCACTCGAACAGCATGCGGCCGAACTCGTCGCGATTGCCGACGACGAAACGCATCTCGGCGCGCCTCGCCTGACGGGTGAGGTTGCGCGCACCGCTTTCCAGCTGCGCGGTTTCGCTGAGCGCATCGAGGCCGGAGCGCCGTTCGCCCTGACAGACGACGCGGCAGTGGCCGGCGCACCTCCTTCCGGCCGGCCGCGCCTGACGCGCGTACTCGAACCGCTCGGCCCCGTCGCGATGTTCTCCGCGAGCAATTTCCCGTTCGCTTTCTCGGTACTCGGCGGCGATACAGCGTCCGCGCTTGCAGCCGGTTGCACCGTCGTCGTGAAGCCGCACGCCGGCCATGCGGCGTTGTCGCGCCGCGTCCACGCGCTCGCTGCCGCCGTACTGCGTGAACAGGCGCTGCCGCCCGGCGTGATCGCGTTCGTCGATCAGGTGTCACGCGAAGCAGGCACCGCGCTGGTAACGCATCCGGCGATCGCCGCGGTCGCATTCACCGGCTCGTATCAGGGCGGCGTTGCGTTATGGCGTGCGGCGAATGCACGGCCTCGTCCCGTGCCGTTCTATGGTGAACTGGGGTCGATCAATCCGCTCATCGTGCAACCCGCCGCGCTCGCGGATGGCCCGAATACACCGGCCGCAACGCTCGCCGCATCGATCACGCTCGGCTGCGGCCAGTTCTGCACGAGCCCGGGCCTGATTCTCGTTCGCGACGATCCGGCTGGCGAGCGTTTCGTCGTCGCACTAGCCGATGCGCTCGCGGCTCAAGCGCCACACCGGATGCTCACGGACGGAATGCGCAGTGGGTTTGAAAGCGCGTCGGCCGTGATCGCGTCGCAGCCCGGCGTACGCACGCGGCTCGCGACGGCGAGCGCCAATGCGCCGGTTGCGCCGCCCGCGCCACGCCTGTACGAGACGGATTCGGACAACTTCGTCGCGCAACCCACATTGCACGAAGAGATGTTCGGCCCGGCGGCGCTCGTCGTGCGGGTACGCGACGATGCGGACGTGCTGCGCGTGCTCGCCGCTGTCAGCGGAACACTGACCGTCACGCTGTGGGGTGCGGACGCAGACACACCGGCAAACCGCACGCTTGCGTCGGCGGCAGCGCGGATCGGCGGACGGGTGCTGTTCGGCGGCGTGCCGACCGGTGTCGCCGTATGCGATGCGCAGCAGCACGGCGGCCCCTGGCCGGCGTCGACGCAACCGCAAACGACGTCGGTAGGTTATGCGGCAATCACTCGATTCCTCCGGCCCGTCGCGCTGCAGGATGCGCCGGACTGGGCGATCGCCGCCTGGCGTGGAGGGTTGCCGTCATGATGCAGCATGTCGTGATGTTCCGACGCCTCGCGCACGTCGACGCCGATCCGGTTCGGGAGGCGGCGCTCATCGAACGGATGCGTAGCCTCGACAGCGAGATCGAATACATTCGTGCATGGCGCGTGTCAGCGAACGAACTCGATCGCCCGATCTGCTGGGACTATCTGCTTGAGGCGACGTTCGACGACGCAGCAGCCGTCGAGCGCTATCTGCCGCATCCGGCGCATCAAGCGCTGGTCGCGGACCTGAAGACGTACTTCGAGTGGGTCGCCTGCGACTACACTCGATGATATCCGGGAGGGCGGCGCGGCAGGTCGCGCCCCCCTCCCCGCCGGCTGCGCGCTCGCACGGCCGGCGACGATTCGAACGACCATACGAGACGTACCCCGATGAAAACTCTTCTTGTGACCGGCGCGGCCGGCGGCGTCGCCACGCGCGTTCGCCCGTACCTGCGCAACAACTACCGGCTGAAGCTGCTCGACCTGCGGGAAGCGGTCGACCTGAGCGAGAACGAAACCGCGCTGGTCGGTGATATCACCGATCCGGCGCTCGTCCAGCAAGCGGCCGAAGGTGTCGACGGCATCCTGCACCTCGCATGCAGCTACGGCCTCGACATCGATTTCGAAGCGACGCTCGACGCAAACTACCGCGCGCAGTTGTATCTGCTCGACGCATGCCGCCATTTCGGCGTTCCGCGCTTCGTGTTCGCGAGCAGCCATCACGTGGTCGGCCATCACCGCATCGAAGGTTTCGCGGGCGACGCGGCGCCCGTCGCACCGGATGGGTTCTACGCGCTCAGCAAAGCGTTCGGTGAAGCCGCGTGCTCGCTGTACGCACACCGGCACGGAATCAAGGCGCTGTCGATCCGGATCGGCAATGCCGATCCCGAAATCGCGGACGGGCGTCGCCAGCACATCTGGGTCAGCGGCCGCGACCTCGCGCAACTGATCCGGATCGGGCTCGAACACGACGCGATCACGCATGATGTCGTGTACGGCGTGTCGCGCTGCCCTGCCCCGTTCTTCGACAACGCACGCGCAACCGAGCTCGGCTACGTGCCGCAGGACGATGCGGCCGCGCATCTCGCCGCGAACTTCGTGCCGCGAGAGAAGATGCCCGCGCAAAGCGGACCGGATTTCGTCGGTGGTCCGTACGTGCCGCAACCGCTGAACATACGGAGACCGGCATGAAGATCCGTTCGGTCGAATCGCGCGTCGTCGAGATTCCGTTCGAAGATCACGGCTCCGGGCTTGGCATCACGCCGTCCGCGTGGAGGACGCTCGAAACGGTGCTGATCCGCGTCGAGGATACCGACGGCAACGTCGGCTGGGGCGAGGCGTTCGGCTATTTCGTCGCCGACGCGACGCGCAGTGTCGTCGAGACCCGCGTGAAGCCGCTTGCCGAGGGTGCAACGATCGACTCGATCGCCGACTGGAACCGGCTGACGCAGCGGGCGCTGCACATCTTCGGTCGCTACGGGATCACGATGTTCGCCATCTCCGGCGTCGACATGGCGCTGTGGGATCTTGCCGCGAAGCGCGCGCGGGTGCCGCTGTACCGGCTGCTCGGCGGCGAAGCGCCGGTATCGCTGACGACCTATGCGAGCCTCGTTCGCTACGGCCAGGCCGATGCGGCGGCGGCAATGTGCCGGCGCGCGCTCGACGAAGGCTTCGGCAACATCAAGCTGCACGAAATCGCGATGCCGGTGGTCGAAGCATGTCACGCGGCGATCGGTGGCCGCGCGCCGGTATCCGTCGACGTCAACTGCGCGTGGGACGAGGCATCGTCGATCGCGAACCTTGCACGGCTGCGGGAACTCGGCGGGATCGAATGGCTCGAGGAGCCCGTTTTTCCGCCCGAGGATTTCGCGTTGCTCGCGCGGCTGCGCGGCCACGGCGTGCCAATCGCGGCCGGCGAGAACTGGTGTACCGCGATGCAGTTCCGGCATGCGATCGACGCATGCGCCGTCGACTATCTGCAGCCCAGCATCAGCAAAGTCGGCGGCGTCACCGAGTTTCTCGACGTCGTCGCGCGTGCGCGCGACGCGGGGCTCGGCGTGCTGCCGCACAGTCCTTACTTCGGCCCAGGCTTTCTGGCGACGCTGCATCTCGCGACGGCCCACCACGAACTGATGCAGCTCGAGTATTTGTATGTCGATCCCGCCGCGCAGTTGATCGATTTGTCGTCGATTCGCAATGGGCATCGATTCACCGTCGGTGACGCACCGGGGATCGGGCTCGAACCGGATGAGGCGGTGATCCGACAGTTCCTGCGCGCTCGGTAGCCAATGCGACGCTCGCGATGCCGGTACCGGCATCGCGAGCCGACAAGCTGGATAATCCCGTACGCAACACAACGGGATCGATCGCGCCTGCTTGCGTGCGACGCGAGGGTCGCGTCGCACGCCGTCTCATTCCGCTGATGCGGGTGACTCCCCATACGACACAGTTCGCTCGCCGTCACGGGCGGCCGCGATTCCGCACGCGACGAGAAACGTCGCGATCCGCTCGTACAGTTCGGATACCTTGGGCAACGTCGGTGCACGCAAGCAGCCGTGCACGAGCCCCTTTCCGACCCACACATCCGCGATGCCACCCGACGCGCGCAACCGTTCCGCGTAAGCGATTCCCTGATCGCGCAGCGGATCGTACTGGGCGACGGCGATGAAAGCGCGCGCGAGTCCATCGCCATCGCCCTCGAGCGGCATCGCAAGTGGATCGCGACGATCTTGTTCGCACGGCAAATACAGCGCGATCGATTCGGCGAGCCCGCGTGAATTGAGCATCGGTGCTTCCGCGTTCTCGTGCATCGACGCGAAGTCGGTTCTCGCACTCAGAACCGGATACAACAGCAACTGCGCATGCGGTTGCGCGTCGCCGCGTACCTGCAATGCGACGCAGAGCGCCGCGGCCAACGTGCCGCCGGCACTATCCCCCGCCACGACGCGCCGCGACGCATCGAGCGGCAGCCCGACGCCGGCCATCGCATCCCATACCGCGAGCCCGTCGACGATTGGCGCCGGAAAGCTCGCTTCCGGTGCGAGTCGGTAATCGACCGTCAGCACCGCGATGTCGACACGCGACAAAAGCGCGTGCGCGAACCAGTCGTGCGTCGTGTGATCGCCGGCCGTCCAGCCGCCACCATGGAAGAAAACGAGCACAGGCCAGCCCGTCGCGGGCGCCGGTCCGGCCGGCACGAAGCAGCGCGTACGCACGCCGCCGAGCGTGGTGTCGATGACCGTTACGCCAGCCGGCGGTGGCGGCGTGAAATGCGCGCACTGCCGCGCGAACGCCGCACGCCGGGACGGCCAGTCGTCTCGCTCGCTCGCGAAAGACGACGCGGTATCGATGAATGCTTGCATGCCGTCGCTGAGATTCGACAAATCAAAATTCATTGGGCTGGATTCCGGATATGAAAAAGCGCATGCCAGGCAATGGCATGCGCGTTCGGTGTCGCCGCGTGCTCGCGACGACGCGGATTCGCGGTATCAGGCGAGCGAAGTCTTGGGGGCCGCACCCGGACGACCGACAAAGATCGCGAGGATCAGCGAGCCGACCAGCCCGAGCGCACCGGCGAGCGCGAACGCGCTCACGTAGCTGCCGGTACCCTGGATCAGAAAGCCCGTCGCCGCAGGCCCGACGATGCCCGACACATTCGCAAGCCCGTGCATGAAGCCGCTTGCCGTACCAACCTGGTGACGCGGCACGCTATCCTGGATGATCGCCCAATATGCAGGCGCTGCGAGCATCAGGAAACCGATCGCGATCGTCATCACGGTGACGGCGGTCGCCACGGCGTCGACCAGGCCGGTCAGCCCGATGCAGACGGCGGAGATCAGCAGCGACGTGACGAGCACGACCTTGCGCGAAAACATCTGCCTGCCCGTACGCCTGAAGATCGCGTCGACGAGGAAGCCGCCGGACAGGAAGCCGAGCGCGCCGGTGATCCACGGCAGCGAACTGACGAGGCTCATATCCTTCAGGCTGATCCCCTTTGCATCGACGAGGTAGCTCGGAAACCAGGTGATGAAGAAGAACAGGATGTAGTTGTAGCAAAACAGCGAGATGCCGGTCGTCAGCACCGCGCGCGTGGTGATCACATCGAGAATCGATACGCGCTTGCCCGTCGCGGCCGTCACCGGTTCCTGCCCCGCGTCGATATCCGCGAGTTCGGCCGCACTCACCATCGGATGCTGCGCGGGCGTCTCGGTCGCGAGCCGATGCCACAGGAACGCCCACGTCAGGCCGAGCCCGGCCATCACAATGAATGCCGCGCGCCAGCCAAAGGACAGCGCGAGAAAACCGATCACCGGTCCCGCGAGTGCGCCGCCAATCGGGCCGCCCGCCTGGTTGACGCCGGCCGCGCTCGCGCGCTCGCCGATCGGGTACCACGTGTTAACCACCTTGTTTGCAGTCGCCGAGTTCGGGCCTTCGCCGGCACCAAACGCGATTCGCACGAGCAGCATCGACCAGAAGCCGGACACTGCCGCTGTCAGCCCACATGCAATCGACCAGAACGTCATCGACACGCTGAGCACGCGCTTGCCGCCGAAGCGATCCGAAAAATAGCCGCCGAGGAAATTGAACAGCGCGTAGCCGACGGAGAATGCACTGAAGATCAGGCCCTTCTCGCCTGCGGTCAAGTGAAAGTCGCGTGTGATGAACGGCATCGCGATCGATAGCGCCGCGCGATCGATGTAGTTGATGATCATCGCGGCCATCAGCATCGCAAGGATCGTGGTCCGGTACTTCCGGTAGGGTTTTCTCACTTCGTGTCTCCAAGGTTGTCGGGCCCGGCGCATCCGCTGCATGGCCGGCCCGGCGATTTCGTTCATCGTAGTGCGTGCCGCGGGCGGTTGACCCGGGCGTTGGCCGGAGCCGATCGAGCGCGTCCCAGCATCTGGAACTGCGTCAGAAACTGTGTCGCATGCCGAGCGCGACGGCGAGCTGGTTCGCGGTCGTCGACGCGGTAAACCCATAGATCGAAGCGACCGCGTTGCCGCCCGTCGAATCGTGTCCCGTTGCGTGTTGCCAGATCCCGACCAGATACAGGTCCGTGCGCTTCGACAGGAAATAGTCAACACCCGCATTGGCCTGGAGATAGCCGGCGCTGCTCGCATTGCCAGTCACGTGGCTCGCACGCGTGTACTGCACCGAGGTGCCGAACATCGTCGTCGCTGCCCAGGTCTTGCGCAGGTTCAGTTCCCAGGTGTTGAACACCGCGCTGCCCGAATAGCCGTGCGGATTCAGGCCTGCTTCGGCGCCGAGATCGCGCAGTTGCGTGTTCGTGTAGACGACGCCCGCCGTCCAGCCGCCGAACGTGTAGGCGCCTGTCGCACCGGCAATCTGCAGCGTCCTGGCCGACGCGTAACCGGAGTAGATCGGCGCCGCGGTCATGTTGTTGCCGGTCACGCTCGACGACGGGTTCGTGCCGAAGAACGAGAAGTTCGGATCCTGAGCGTTCAGGTACGCGGCGCCAAGCTGCAGCGGGCCGTTCGAGTAACCCGCACCGAGCGAGAACACACGCTTGCGGCGGAAATCGCCGGCCACGCCGCCCGGGCTGAATACGCCGCCGAACGTCACGCCGCGGACGGTCGGGCTCGTGTATTTGATCGCGTTGTTCACGCGGAAGTTGTTGCCGGTATTGTCGAGGTCGCCCGGATGGTTAGCGTAAGCACCGGCCGTATCCCCGCCGGCCTTCAAAACGCCGACATAATCGACGATCGAATCGTATTGGCGGCCGGCCGTGATCGTGCCGTACGGCGAGGCGAGGCCAACATACGCCTGCCGGCCGAACATCGCGCCGCCCTGACCGAGCGCGCCGTTGAGCGCGGAAAAGCCATTTTCAAGCCGGAAGATTGCGCGCATGCCGCCACCGAGGTCCTCCTTCCCCAGCAGACCGACACGATTGCCTTTCAAGGGACCCGCACTCAATCCGGTCACCGAGGCGCCACCTGCGTTGTTCACGTAAGTGACCGCCGTATCCATGATTCCGTAAATTTGAACGCTGCTTTGCGCCAACGCCGTACCAGACAGAGCAGACCCAATTGCAATTACCACGAATGCGTGTCTTGTCACCACCAGTCTCCACGTTGTTTTTGAACTGGACGGATGGTATTGACGAGCGTGGACAAAGAAAATGAGGGTGACGGCGCGTAATGGCCGTGATTTCCCAAGATGCGGGAACAGTTGGGCGATCCCCTGGAGACACACGAAGCGCGGCAGACACCGCTGCCGCGCAGGCAAGTACCTCATCCGCGAATCACGGATGCCGCAATTCGGAAACTGAATGATCCACTGACCTGCCTACGCCAGATCGCCATCGCCGACATGCAGGGTACCTCACTTTGGGTCAACCAAAGCTGACCTCGGGTCGTTGTGGAGTCGATCATCGATTCCCGTAGGAGGCGCGCCCGCGGCACCGAACGTGACGAAACGCACCATCCGTTCGAAATCAGCGTGACCTGACTCGTATATGGATTGCCAGAGCGAATCGATGTCCGCCATTCTTCACAGGCTGCCTAGCGATATCGCATCGTTGCTCCTCATAGAAAATCGACACGCACGTGACAAATGCCCCCCCGCCGGACACCAAGCCCTCTCAAGCTACTTCCCTTGTGACCTGCGAGCCGGCTCGCTACGATGAAGATAGACCGCATATGTGTCCCACGGCAACACAACTTCTCGACCGGACCTGGCGGACGCCTGAATCATAATGCGTCCCACCTCGCCGCGATGATATCCCCCATGGGTAACAACATGCGTCAACATCTCTTCCCGCGTCATGTACCCCTTGTCCCCATCCGTAAACTCGAACGGAACCGACTCGTGCAGCATCGCTGATGTGATTGCTTCCGCATAACGGAGATACCAGCGGTCGACTTCTACTGTTTCTGCATGCAGTTCATCGAGCTCCGGAGTGTCGGAAGTATTGGCTGAAATGAAGCCATGCCTGTCGCCAACCAGGTGCGCGGAAAATATCTTGTTGACCACGAGACAATGGTTCATCAGACGAAGCGCCAGTTTCCGCTCCTCGGCATGGTGCTCAACGTGGAGATCCCTCATTGCCTCGAGGATTTCCTTATGGGCCCATGCCTGGTAACTGAGCATCCTGAACAGAAGGTCACTTGCATCCATACGGTAGCTTCCTAGTTTCCAATGACGTGTGAGTGATGTTGTGAGCGCCTCACGACGGCCATTGGCCGTCGAATGTACGGGTCTGAGAGTGTCGATGCTCCCCGATCGAGCTTCGCAGTCTTTTGAAGACTGCGCCACTCAGCCGCGGGACGAGTCAGGCCCCGGACGTGACCTTCAGCCCGACAAGTCCGAGCACGATAAGCGAAGCACTTGCCACACGAGCGACACTCGCTGTTTCGCCCATCATGACGATGCCGAGTATGAAAGCGCCCACCGCGCCGATACCGGTCCATACCGCGTATGCAGTGCCGAGCGGCAACTGCCGCATGGCCAAAGCGAGGAGCCAGAAGCTGCCGAGTGCAGTGACGATCGTGAATAGCGACGGCCAAAGCCGCGTAAATCCCTCGGAAGACTTGAGCCCGGCGGCCCAAGCCACCTCGAGCAGACCAGCGATAACGAGAAGAAGCCAATGCAACGGGAATACTCCGTAAAGAAAGGGGTCGTCCCCGAGAAATGGACGAGCACAAGTACATTCTCGCACTCGATGTGAGGTCGTCCAAACACGAAAAGATTCTAGCAGCCCGCCAATCAGAATGAAAACATGTGAGTTAAACTCACCAATAATGTCAGTTTTTTTCGCTTTTCTAAATATTTACGATTTTTTATAATGACTTTACGTGACGATGCAGAGCGCTCGAAATTCACGCTCAACAGCGCTGCCGGATCAAAATAGATCGTGTCACTTGTACCAGATTTGAGGCAAACGATGGTTGATACGCTAACCAACTTGGAAGAAGAGGCAAATCGCCGTGCTGCTGCCATCCTGGCCGGCAGTTCGCCGATTCCACTTCAAGACGGACCAAAGTGGATAGGAAGAATTTCGAGTGAAAGAAAAAGTGATGGGGTGAACCTCGGCTACCCGCTGCAGGCCAACCTCTCCGGCCTGCTGCTTGCAATGAGGCCAGCCAATGTGATGCTGAGCGGCATCGAACCGTATGAGAACGGTTGGCTAGCCAAGTCAACCCCAGACAGCGATGGAGAATACAGCGGATATGTCTACATCGACGGTAACAAATCCATCGAAATGGTCGGCGTATTGCACGTGGGTCCGTGGCTGACCGAATCCCGAACCTGGTGGCCGGGTGTTTACGAGTTGCAGCTATTGAAGGAACTCCCCACAACAGTCAAGCAACTCATTAGCCAGCTTGATCTGCCTGCACCGCTCTATCTCTTCATGAATCTAGTCGACGTTTCAGGAACAGCAATCGTGACTGAGTCTGACGATGGCATTGAGCGCCCATTCCCCATTCCTACAGACTCCGGCACTATCAACTTCACGCCTGTTCTGCTGGACAAGCTGACCTATCACGAGTCGGTCGTGAACTCCCTCAACAAGATCCGACGGGTTATCGGATTAAAGAGCAGTCGGCCGTTTTATCTATAAACGCACCAGAGCGCGAAGACATTGGAGTTGCCTTCGCGCGCCATGCGACTCCGCTTGAATGGCGGAGCGTCATCGGTCGGATCAGTTACTTCGTAAACGTCGCCTCCAGCGCCGCGGAGATATCGGCGATGAGATCGTCCGGATCCTCGAGGCCGATCGAGAGGCGCAGGTGGCCGTACTTCTGGAACTCGGCAGGGTACTTCTCTGCCCCGCCTCGGCCATCGCCACCGACGTGAACGATGAGCGTCTCATCATGCCCCAGCGACACCGCGGAAGTGATCACGCGCAGGTTCGCGACAAAGCGGTTCTGAATATCCGGGCTACCCTCGACGGCGAACGCCATCATTGCACCGAAGTTCGTACCGCCGAACTGACGAACCGCCACTTCGTGCTGGGGGTGCGATGCGAGTCCGGGGTACATCACGTACGCCACCCGAGGATCTGCGTCGAGGAACGCTGCTACTTTCTTTGCCGACGACAGCTGGCGCTCGAAACGCAGCGGCAAGGTCACCGAGCCGCGCATGATTAGCCAGGCGTTGAACGGCGATATGGTTCCGCCGAGATCGACAAGAGCGTTGTGCTTCAGCTCGCGGATCAGCTCAGAGCGCCCGATCACCGCACCGCCCATCGCGTCGCCGTGACCGTTGATGTACTTGGTCAGCGAGTGAACCACGAAGTCGGCGCCATGCTCCGCAGCGCGATACATCGGTGCAGGCGTGAATGTGGCGTCGACCGACAGCAACGCACCACGCCGGTGTGCGATTTCAGCTACGGCCTCGATATCCGCAACCTTTGTCGTCGGGTTCGCAATCGTCTCCGTATGGACGAGCTTCGTGTTCGGTCGCATTGCCGCCTGGACAGCCGCGAGATCGCCCATGTCCACAAACGTCGCTTCGATCCCGTACCGCTCCGGCAGAAGCTCCGCAAACAACCGCCACACTGCTTCGTAGGTCACGTCACCGAGCACCACATGATCGCCGCTCTTCAAGAACGTGAAGAAAATCGCGTGAAGCGCTGCCACGCCAGTCGCGAACACGGCTGCTTCTTCACCATGCTCCATCGCAGCCAGCTTCTTCTCGAGGCAAACCTGGTTGTGGCCGGCATTGCGCGTATACGTAAGGCCGTCCGGGCTCGACCAATCCATGGTCGACGGATCCTCAGGCAGCAGATACGAATTCGCCATCACGAGCGGCGTCCGAACCGCGCCGGTCGTCACGTCAGCGACGTTACCACCGTGGACCGCCTGAGTCGAAAACGAAAGGGTCGACAGATTCCCCTTGTCCGGGCGTTGTTGCTTGCTATTGGTTGACATGTTCCACCTGTTACACGATGAATGGGAATGCATTCCCGGGTTAGTCGTTCGACGCCAGTGCTTGCCCGCCGTATTCGCGCGGCTCGGCTTGTCCACTGACCCTCAGTTCGCCGTTTGCAATGGCCTTGACGCGCTTGCGTACCAGATACCATCCAACGACCAGCGCCGCACCGTAGAAGGGAACGGACGCGATGGTGAAGGTTCCGACCGGATAGTCGAACCCGATCAGCACCAGAATGAACGCGAAGAACGCAAGCGTTGTGTAACCGCTGTAAGGGGCAAATGCCATCCTGAATTCCGGCCGTTCGACCAACCCGTCTCGCGACCATCTCCACAGCTTGATCTGGCACAGGATTATCGTTGCCCACGAGCCGATCAGCAGCACTGCAGTCAGCGTCATTGCAATCTCGAACGCTTCGCCAGGAACCAACGCGTTCATGACGACCCCGACAGAGGATGCAGCGGTGGTCAGCATGATTCCCGAGAACGGCACGCCCTGACGATTCATCTTCGCAAGGAATGCGGGTGCGGAGCCGGACATGGCGAGCGAGCGCAAGATGCGACCGGTCGAATAGATGCCTGCGTTGACGGAGGAAAGCGCCGCGGTCACAAGAACGAGGTTCATGAGCGCGTCTGCCCCCGGCACGCCGATCGAGCCAAAGAACGTGACGAACGGGCTGACGCCGGCACGATAGGCGGTGTGCGGCAACAGCATCGCGAGGAGAAGGACCGAACCGATGTAAAACACGACGATTCGAAACAGCACGGCCCGAATCGCCTTCGGCATGACGGTCTTGACGTCCTTTGCTTCACCGGCCGCGGTGCCGATCAGCTCGATGCTGCCGTACGCGAAGATTACGCCCTGTACCATCACGATGGCGGACAGCACGCCATGCGGGAACCATCCTCCGTTACTGTTGATCAGCGTGATCCCAACTTCATGTCCTGGAAGCGGCGTACCGAAGAGCACCATGTAGCTCCCGACACAAAGAAACAACAAAAGAGTCGCCACTTTCACGAACGAGAACCAGAACTCGAGCTCGCCAAAAATCTTGACCGACAGCAAGTTCAACGATGTGATGAACACTAGGGTTCCCAGTGCCAATACCCATTGCGGTATGCCGTCCAGGAACGGCGCATAGGCTTTGAAGAAACCGATGTACAACGCGATGGCCGTCAGATCGGCAATTGCAACTGTCACCCAGTTGGTCCAGTACATCCAGCCAGCCGCATAGGCCAGTTTCTCGCCGTAAAACTCGCGAGCATAGGAAACGAAAGACCCGGTAGTCGGCCGGTACATCACCAGCTCTCCCAGCGCCCGAATGATCAACCAGGCGAAGAAGCCACACACCGCGTACACAAGAACCAACGACGGTCCTGCTGCTGCCAGGCGCGCGCCAGCCCCCATGAACAGCCCGCTTCCGATCGCGCCGCCAATGGCGATCATCTGTACCTGACGTGGCCGCAACGTCTTTTGGTAGCCTTGATCCTCGCTTCCCAGAAGCACGTCTGAAACCGCTGAGCGCGACGCTTCAGCCTTCGATTGATTGGCGTGAATATTCGAACTCACTAATATCGTCTCCTTCCTGTGTGTCTCCGGAACTGGACCGGCGATGCCGATCGAGTTCCGTTTGCAAGCAAAGCGGCTCACCATTTACGGTGAGCCGTTGGGGCAAAACGTCTACTGCGCTAAATCAACGCCCCGTCTTGCGGATGCAGACGACCTTCGGTTGCGTCATGTCCTCGTACGCGAATCGCACGCCTTCACGCCCGAGGCTCCCATACTTGAAGCCGCCGAACGGCATTGCATCAAAGCGATAGTCCGAAGAGTCGTTGATCATGACCCCGCCTGCCTCGAGCTTGTCGGCGGCCTTCAGGGCGACCTCCAGGTCCTTGGTAAAAATACCGGCATGCAGGCTGTACTCGGGGCGATTCGCCAGGTCCAGTGCTTCATCGATCGAGTCGATCTTCTGCAGCACAACGACCGGGCTGAAGATTTCCTGAATCCACAGATCGCAATGGAAGCTCACGTCCTCGAGAACGGTCGGCGCATAGACTGAGTCGTCACGAACGTTGCCGCACAGCAGATTCGCGCCTTGACGAATCGCATCGTTGACAACGCCTTCAGTACGTCGCGCGGCTTGAGCCGTGATCATCGGGCCGACATCGGTGTCAGGCAGCGCCGGATTGCCGACCTTCAACGCCTGGGTGAGTGCAACGAAGCGCTCCTTGAATGCGTCGTAGATTCGCGAGTGGATGAGGATCCGTTGCGTGCCGATGCAGTTCTGGCCCGCGGCCCAGTAGGCACCCGACACGCACGATTCGACTGCGTCCTCGAGGTCGCAGTCGTCCATCACGATGACGGGTGCGTTACCGCCAAGGTCCATCGCGAGTTTCTTCAGCCCGGCAGAGCGCGCGATCTTTTCACCCGTCACGAATCCACCCGTGAACGAGATCATCCGGACATCTCGAGCGGAAACAAGCGCTTCGCCAAGGGCCGGACCACCAGTTGCGATCGAGATGACATTCGACGGCAAACCGGCGATGTTCAAGTAGTCGACCAGCTTGATTGCCGACAAAGGGGCGAGCTCCGACGGCTTAAGCACGATCGAGTTGCCGCCTGCAATCGCCGGCCCCAGCTTGTGAGCAACCAGATTGAGCGGATCGTTGTACGGCGTGATTGCAACGATGACGCCCAGCGGTTCGCGCGTGAACCAGCCTTGACGGTTTTCCGAGCCAACGTACGAAGCGAACGGCACGACCTCCCCGCCGTTGTGGCGGGCCTCATCGGCTGACAGCTTGAGCGTATTGACGCAACGAAGCACTTCTTTCCGTGCCTGCTTCAGCGTCTTGCCAGCCTCCGCGACGATGAGCTCCGCAAACGCCTCCTTGTCCCGCTCGACCAGTGCAGCACAGGTCTCCAGGATGCGAGCCCGTTCGTGACGCGGCAGATCGCGAGACACCTTTGCGCCGTCTCGTGCGATGTCAATGAGGGACTCAGCACGCTCCGCCGGCATATTCACGACGGTTCCAACTTGAGTGCCATCGAACGGATTGTTGACAGCAATTACGCTATGGGACGAGGTGACGGGAAACGCAACGTTACTCATGCTCATTTCCCCTGTGCGACTTTCGCTTTGTGAATGCTGATAATGTCGGCAAGCAGCGCGTATGCAGTTTCCACACGGCCAGCGCCCGGGCCTCGCACCGTCACATCGCCCAACATACCGGTCCGGAACGTCACGGCATTGATGGCATCACCCACTGCAGCCAGCGAGTTTTCCAGCGGCAGCAGTTTGGGCTCGACGCTGGCTCGCACCGTGCCGTCAGCCAACTTGGACGCGCTACCGATCAGCTTCCACCGCGCATTTGCCGCAGAAGCATCGTGGATGCTCTGCAGCGTCAAGCCGCTGATGCCCTTGCACGATACGTCGGTCGGTTTGAGTTTTGCACCGAGCAATTCGTTGGCCAGGATCACGACCTTCAGGCGAACGTCATGCCCTTCGATATCGGCAGTCGGATCGGCCTCCGCGTAGCCAAGACGCTGGGCCTTCTCGACCGCCTCTGTGAAGCTCAGGCCGGACTCCATGCTCGACAGCACGAAGTTCGACGTGCCATTGAGAATGCCTTCGAAGCCTTTCAAATCGGACCCGGCAAGCAGTTCCTTTGCGAGGCGAATGACAGGCGTGCCGCTCATGACCGAGCCTTCGTACTCGAAATGCACACTGTTCGCCGCAGCTTCGCGCTTCAATGCTTCCGCATGGAAGGCCACAGGCCCCTTGTTGGTCGTGACAACGCTGATGCCCTTGCTCAGCGCAAGCCGGCAGTACGACGTTGCCGGTTCACCGTTGACTGCATTGGTGAAGGTCGCTTCAGCCACGATGTCTGCTCCGGACGTCTCAATGACATGTTCCGTAGCGGCGTCGACATTGCCACCCGACAGCTTCGCCAGAGCCCCTTTCTCCGTCGGGAGATCGCGCAGTACATTCAGATCGATGCCCTCGGGGCGAACGACCGACCCCAGGTGCAAGTCGCTGATACCAACGATCTTCAACTGAAAGCCCAGCTCGCTTTGCCACTTGGCATTGTTGTCCGCTGCCAACTGCGCAAGCGCCCTGTTCACGCCGCCAAACCCGATCAATGCAACCTTGTATTCGCTCACTTCAGCACCTTCGTCGTAGTGGAAAGATGACGAAAATGTTATCCAACACGATTGGCAGTCCAAATATGGCAGCTTGAACAAAATGACGAGCAATTTGCTCGCAAATGTTCAAAGCGCTCGACTTGGGCGCGAAAGCGTTCAGGCGCCGTGCTGATTGCCCTTTGCACGGGTCAGGACGAACGAGGTGACGGTATTGAGTACCTCGGGAAGCGCAGATATTTCGTCCCAGAGCTTGTGAATTCGATCAACACTGACTGCTTCAACATGGAGGACAACGTCCAGGTCGCCACTCATGACGTCGCATGTAACGACTTCCTGCACGGACCGCACGTACTTCAATACATCCCCGCCGCGCATACGGTCCTTCCGGTACACGAACATCAGGGCTCGAATGCGCTCGGACTCCGGCGTCGCCGACCCCTTCCTGATTGTGTAGCCGCGAATGAAGCCATCGCGCTCTAATCGCTCGATTCGCAAACGTACAGCGTTGCGCGAGAGGTTCACCGTGAGGGCGATATCGTTATGAGACAGTCTCGCGTTCTCCGCCAGTTGTGCGAGGATCTTCTCGTCAACCTTGTCCAGTACACGCTTCATGATCTTCCTCGCAACGCTCCAGACATTCAGATGGTCGCCAGACCGGTGATCTCCCTGGGCAGCGCCCGACGGGACCGCACGACATCGACGAAGATTTTCCGACCGCACCGGAAGTTCAATATGCAACCCATTGTAGAACAATATATTGAACTATGCTAGCATTTTGACTGCTGCCCGAGCAACGTGCTCGCCGGAGGCCCCTCATGAGGGCAGCCCAGCAGGTCGGCACGAGGAATACGGTCTACAGCATGAAAACGAGAGAGGTCCGCGCGTGCAAGATGCGCGCCCTCAGGTCGAATGGATCCACGTCACCAGGGAAAGCCCAATGTTCTCTTCCACTTTCATTTTCAAGGCTGGCCAGTATGACGACGAGTTTCACGAACTCGATCAGCAGATCGCCAAGGTCGCCCGCAGCCTCCCGGGATATCTCGGCGAAGAGACATGGGAAAACGCCGTCGCTGGACTGATCCAGAATATTTACTACTGGGAATCTGAAGAGGCTCTATTGCGGTTGGTCAAGCACCCCGCCCACCTTGAAGCCAAGGCGAAGCAAGCCCGTTGGCTCGACGGGTATCGGGTTGTCATTGCACAGGTGCTGCGGGAGTATGGCGACGATCGCCTGAGAAAACCGACCTTCTCAGCTTAAATCTCAAGGTTTCTGGTCTGCGCATGGGTAGCACAATCGCCGCTCAGGCGTGAGGAGATGAGCCTCCCCTTGAGCGGCGAAAAGACACATTGCAGTCACAAAGGTCAGGGGTACTACTCGGATACTAAATTCAAGAGCCAGTCTCTTACCACACGGCCGACCTTATTCTCCTCAACGGGAGTACGCGCCAGCAGATAATAGGCAGAGCCGTCCTCGACAAAATCCATCGGGGCCGCGAGCAGACCGCTCTCCATTTCGCGCCTCACCAATTGCCAGGGGCCGATAGCAACCCCTACGCCTGCAGCAGCGGCTTGAAGGCTGAAATAGAAGTGTTCGAAGACCTTGCCAGCTGCCGGAACGGCATTCCCTGCACGAGAGGCCAGAGCCGCCCACGTTTGCCAAGCATCGGGCCGCGTTCTCGTGTGCAGCAGGGTCGCAGAATCTTTTAGGCTCCAGCCGTCATCCGAGGCGTCGAAAAAATCAGGCACGTACTCCGGACGACATACCGGTCCCACTCGCTCAGCAAATAAGCACGTCGCCTCGACATCCGCAGACCACTGAACGTCGTTACGGCGAATCGCCATATCGATTCCGTCTCCGAGTGCTGGACCGGATGCCGCGACAAGTCGCAGCTCGAGCTGCGGTAACTGCGCCTGCAACGAAGTCATGTTCGGAATTAGCCAACGCATCATCAGCGTTGGTTCGCACGATAGCGTCAAGACGGTATCGACGGCTCGCTCGCGAAATTCACGACACACCGCCCCAATCCGATCGAAGCTCTGCCGCACCGCCTCGGCCAACCTTTGCCCATCCGGCGAGAGAAAAACACGTCGGTTGCGGCGAGAAAATAATTGAACACCTAGATCATCCTCCAACACCCGGACCGCACGACTTACCGCACCGTGTGTCACGTGCAAAGATTCTGCAGCCCGACTGAAACTCTCCAGGCGAGCAGCCGCCTCGAAGCAAACGAGAGCCTGCAATGATGGCAAAGCTCTCGTTGTCGCCTGGGTGCTGGATCCGTCCTTGATGTCAGAATTCATCGCTTGTTCCTACCAGACTCACCGACAGACTCGACACGCCCTACTGATACCTGCGTCACCCATTCCAAAGTGCCACAACCATACAGCCGCACGCGGTCGGAAGCGCTGCAGATAACCGAGAATCGGCATTGTGGCCGACTTCCGCCTCTCACACATTCATACAGAAACAAGGCGCGCCAGGGTAAGAATTATTTCAATCGCCCCGACAAAAACTGTCCCAGTCTCTCGCTCTTCGGGTTGACGAGGATATCCTGCGGATTCCCTTCCTCCTCGATCTTTCCTTTGTGCAGGAAAATTACATGATTGGACACGTTCCGCGCAAACCCCATCTCATGCGTAACGACGACCATCGTTCGGCCCTCTTCGGCCAGCGCCTGCATGACTTTCAGTACTTCTCCGACCAGTTCGGGGTCGAGCGCCGACGTCGGCTCATCGAACAGCATCACCTCCGGTTCCATCGCAAGTGCACGCGCAATCGCGACACGCTGCTGCTGGCCACCCGACAGGTGTGACGGATACATGGTCTCGACGCGCGCGGGCAGGCCGACCTTCTCGAGATACTTTCGCGCGCGCGACATGGCTTCGTCCTTGCCGATCCCCAGTACCGCCATCGGCGCTTCGATGACATTCTCGAGGACGTTCATGTGCGCCCACAAATTGAAGTGTTGAAACACCATCGCAAGCTTGGTACGCATCCGTTGCAATTGCTTTTGGTCAGCGACTTGCAACGCACCGCGCCTGTCTTGCGTCGTTCGGATCAGTTCCTTCCCGATCGTGATCTGCCCCGAGCACGGTTGCTCGAGAAAGTTGATGCAACGGAGGAACGTGCTTTTTCCCGAGCCGCTCGAGCCGATGATGCTGATGACGTCGCCGGCCTTTGCCTTCATCGAAACGCCCTTGAGCACCTCGTTGTCCCCGAACTTCTTGTGCAGATCCTCAACGATAAGCTTGTACATACGTGTGTCCTTCTTGATTCCTCAGTGACCGCGGGGTGCGAGATAGGCGAGCCATCGGGCTTCCAGCTTTCGGAATGCCCAGATCAGCCCGAAGACGACGGTTGCATACAGAATCGCCGCGAGACCATAGGCCTGGAACGACATGTAGGTCGCAGAGTTCACATCGCGCGTGACTTTCAGGATGTCCGGCACGGTCGCCGTGAACGCAAGCGTTGTCGCGTGCAACATCAGGATCACCTCATTACTGTAGCTCGGCAACGATCGCCGCAGCGCCGACGGCAGAATGATCCGCGTATAGAGCTTGAAGCGCGACATTCCATATGCAATACCAGCTTCGATTTCTCCAGCCGCGGTCGACTTGATCGCGCCCGCGAAAATCTCCGTGGCGTACGCACACTCGTTCAGCACGAACGCAAGCAACGTACAGTTCATCGCATTGCGAAAGAACGTGTCGAGCAACACATTTTCGTGAACGACCTGCAGGCTGTAGATGCCGGTGTAGCACATCAAGAGCTGCACATAGAGCGGCGTACCACGGAACACGTACGTATACAACCACACGGGCCGCGAAATCCACTTATTGGACGATACTCGCGCGATTGCAAGAGGTATGGCAAGCAGGAATCCAAGCACAATGGATATGACCAAGAGCCACAAGGTGACAGCGAGCCCACTGAAGCCGTACCCGTCGGTGTACAGATAGTTTTGCCAGTATTGGCTGATGAGACTAATCACAGTGCGAGCCTCCGAACGCCGACCGAATAACGCTTCTCGAGGTTGTGCAGCACGATGTTCGAAACGGTCGTGATTGCGAGGTAAATTGCACCTGCCGCAAGCGTGAAGAAGAAGAAATTCAATGTGGTTTTACCCGCGTCCTGAGACGCCTTCACAACGTCGGCGAGACCAATGATCGACACCAGTGCAGTTGCTTTCACCAGCACCTGCCAATTGTTGCCGATTCCAGGCAGCGCGAAACGCATCATCTGCGGGAACAGGATTCGTCGAAATACCCGCCAGCCGCCCATCCCATACGCGAAGCCCGCTTCGACTTGACCGCGCGGCACCGAGAGAAATGCTCCACGGAACGTTTCAGTGAAGTACGCGCCATAGATGAAGCCCAGAGTCACGACTCCTGCCACAAACGGATCGATGTCAATCTGGTCCCAACCGAGCGTGTCAGTCACGTTGTTCAGCAGAATTTGCATCCCGTAGAACAACAGGAGCATCAGAACCAAGTCAGGAACAGCACGGATCAGTGTCGTATAGAAAGTCCCGAGTGCTGCCAGAACGCGATTTGACGACACCTTTGCGGCAGCACCAAGCAACCCAAGCACAAACGACGCAGCGAGCGATAGCACCGCAAGCTTCACGGTCTCGACCGTGCCGGCCCACAGCAGCGGACCAAATCCTTGGAAAAGCATGTCAAAGTATCCAGAAAGGGATGCGGCGCAACAAGGTCATTGCCGTGTGCGCCGCAAAAAGGTCAGTTCCCGTAGATATCGAATGCAAAGTACTTCTGCTCGATCTTCTTGAACGTGCCGTCCTTCTGCATGTCGGCGATCGCCTGATCAAGCTTCGCTTTCAGGTCGGCATCTTCCTTGCGCAGACCGATACCTGCACCTTCGCCGAGCGTCTTCGGATCGGTGATATCCCCACCGGCGAACTGATAGGCAGCCCCGCGCGGCGTCTTGAGAAAACCGATGTCAGCTTGCACCGCATCCTGCAGCGATGCGTCCAGTCGCCCGGCGAGCAAGTCGGAATAAACCTGATCCTGGTTTTGGTACGCAACGACGCGCACACCCTTGGGTGCCCAGTAGGTCTTTGCGTACGTCTCCTGAATCGTGCCCTGCTCGACGCCTACCGATTTGCCTTTCAGCGAATCGGCCGTCGGCTGCAGCGTGACGCCCTTCTTCGTCACTAGTCTCGTCGGCGTGTTGTACAACTTCGCGGAGAACGCGATCTGCTCCGCGCGCTGCGGCGTCATCGACATCGACGACAGCACGCCGTCGAATTTCTTCGCTTTCAATGCCGGGATCAAGCCATCGAAATCATTCTCGACCCACACGCACTTTGCCTTCAATCGCGCACAGATCTCGTTGCCGAGATCGATATCGAAGCCAACGACCTTCCCATCCGAGCTCTTCGACTCAAACGGCGCATAGGTCGCATCCACACCAAATCGGATTGTCGACCACTCTTTCGCAAATGCACTGGATGCAACGACGGCAAGCGCGACGCACGCAACGAGCTTCTTCATGACTGTCTCCGGGTAATTTTGCTTTTCAAGTACATCACTACAAGGGGGGGGCGCCTCTGCTCGATGCTGCCCCCGTTCCACCACAAATTTCGTATGCCTAATTAAATTATTAATATCGAATTACACCGCTACATACGGAACTATTGGCCTCTACATCTCAATATGTCGCTATCCTGGATAGGAGACTATCCAGGATCGGTAATGTGTGCGGTCGAATGTCGCTCTGCTCGAGCTACATCGCACCTCGGCTACGTTCGAGCGCCGATGCCACCATACCGCTGTAGGCCCCGCCACTTTTTATTCCAATACAGAAGAATCACTGGCCACTGCCGCCAGCACTTCGATTTCGCTCCCGGTGTCAGCGACGCCAGGAGCCAGTACATCAAAGTGGCACGTTACCGACCTTGATGAGTCGATAGCCAACCTTCTCCGCGCCCGCGTGAACACGGAGGATGTCAATCAACTCTTTGACAATTTGTACGATTTCCTTTCCGCCAGTCGACGGAATAGCAGCATCAATAATGAAGTAGGCATTCTTCGTCTCTTCCGTGAGCCTCGTACGTCGCCCTTGGCGCCAGTTCCAGCGCCGGCAGGTTGCGCCGAGATCATCCGTCCAGATGACTTCCCCTTCGGGCACGATCACATGGTCCGCAGAAGAGTCGTCGGCAATGTCGAAACTCTCTCGCCCCGTTGCCGGCCGCAGTTCGAGCACGCCTTGAAGCGTGTCGAGATCCTCGCCACCGATCGGCACAAGGTGACGAAGGCTCAGTGCGTTATAAAAGTCGACCAGGCAGTTGATCGTCGGAACGGTCGAGTCCGGCCGGAGCGCGCGTCGCGCAAGCGATTCGACCGAACACGGATACTTTCGCGGCTTTGCGTTAAAACGCTTGTAGATTTCGTGCCAGCAAGCAATTTTAGGGTGGTCACGGAGCCCGTCTGCATCGACGACTGTGTGCAAGGCTGCAGCAGCATCAGCAAGTGCCTTGCTGCTTTCGGCGTTCGACGGGCTGTTGTTCAGCCCGATCGCGACAATGACGGCAATCGTTGCTTCCGGGTACGTATCATCAATTGCAGCCGACACGCGGAATTGCTCCAGCGCGGCTGCTACAGGATCTTCGATTTCAACTGACACGACTCACTCCCAAGTACATTCCGGGAACGACTATAGCCCGAAAAAATCGAGAGTTCAATATATTTGTCTTTTAGTTCAGTTTGATGTCATCAGCTAAACGTTCCAGCCCCTGCGCGAGCGACCGTCCGTGGCTCGACGACCACCATCATGAAGACAACTTCGTGGTCCAGTTCGTTGGCATACCGATGCGGGACGTCCGCCGAGAACACCAACGCCTCCTGGGTAGCCACCGTTTCGCACACCGGCCCCGCGGTAACCGTCAGAGTTCCGGCCGTGACAAACAGTAGCTCCTTGGTACCCGGCGGATGAGCAATACCGTCGTAAGATTCACGCGGGCTCAGGCGCCATTCCCAGAACTCGAGTACGGATGGTTCATCGAAGCCAGTGATGAGGCGTCCAAGACCGCCCGCCGCCCCGCGCCACAGCTCGGAGGCATCAGAAAGCTTCGTTTTGTACGCAGCGGGGCGCAAATCGGTCTCGATCAGCTTGGAGATCGGAACGACAAGCGCATTGGCCAGCCTGCATAGCGTCGCGACACTAGGGTTGGTCTTGCCCTGCTCGATCTGGACGACCATTCCGCGACTGACTCCGGATGCCTGCGCCAGCTGATCTAACGTCAGCCCACGAGCCTTCCGCTGCGCAACCAGATTTCTTCCGACGATGGTGTTGATTGCGTCGACGTCGTTCATGCGAGAACCGGTACATGTTGTGAGATCAATATAATGTACCACGCATACAGATTGCTGTTGGCGCTGGACGGCGTATGCTCGTCATGGCGCGCCAAATGACAGCAAGCCGTAATCTCAGACAAGAACCTCGATGCCCAGAGGCTCGCCGCCGGCCGGCAGTGCGTTTCGTCCCCGGATCCCTCTCACGTGCAAGCGCTGCACATTCGAACGCCCTTCGACTTCATCCGTTCTGGATGCCACGTCCCAGAGCGTGCCGCCCCCGCCTTTCTATTCGTCCGGTATGCGTTCAAGGTGGTCGAGAACGCCTCCCATCGACGCGCCGTGTCACGCATGCTGCGTAGACGCAGATCCTCGGCAAATCACCCCCGATTGATCCCCAATGCCCGGACCAGATCATTTTGATTGACTAACGTGCAATATATTGTACTATTTGGCCGATACGTTGCGGTTTGTTCCACTGCGTTCGATCACGCAGCTTCGAACGATTTCTCAACCTTTCTGGCAAAAAAATGGGCTCGATACTCGCGCTTCTCTCGTCCGTCTGTTACGGGTCGGCTGACTTTCTGAGCGGTTACTCGACGCGTCGTGTATCGATCGGGCATGTGATGCTCTTCAACCAGGTCCCGGCACTTGCAATCACGGCTTTGCTCGCTATCGCGACCCATGGGCAGATGGCAGGAGCAACCGACTGGTGGTGGAGCGCCGCAGCCGGTGTGAGCATTGCAATCTCGCTACCGGCTCTCTATATGGCACTTGGAATCGGACCTATGGCCGTGGTCGCGCCTGTAACGGCTCTAATCGGGATCGTTTTGCCGGTTCTGTTCGGTGTACTGGTTGCGCACGAAAGACCGTCCCTGCAAGCCTATATCGGCTTCCTTCTCGGTGCTCTGGCTGTCGTGATTGTCAGTGGCGCAGAACATGGTGACAGTACTGCCGAAGACAAGACCCGTCTCACCAAGGGTTTGCTTCTCGCTGTTGTCGCCGGCAGCGGGATTGCGGCAACCTACATTTGCCTGAAACAGGTTTCCCTGCAGGCAGGATTCTGGTCGCTGGCCGTGGCACGCTCCGTATCCCTATCTCTGCTGATAATTGCTGCCCTCTTCAGCTATCGCGTCACACTCGAGGCACGACCCGATTTTCGCGGTGCCATCTTCATCGCTCTGGCGGGCTGTCTCGATGCTTCCGGCACGATGCTGTACAAGTCCGCGCTGATCTATGGCCAGCAATTGTCGATTGTTGCAACCCTCGTCTCCCTCTACCCACTGACCACGGTGGTACTGGCCACAACGATTCTTCGCGAACAACTCACTTGGCAGCGGGTGCTAGGTGTCCTGCTTGCTCTGTCAGGGATCGGACTATTGGTCAGTTAACTCGACGCGTTTCGTCGAGACCGGTCAGATATTCCCCCTGACATGCCCTCTTTCGGCAAGCAGTAGCGCTTCAACGCGCCCACTCACGCCTCCGTCTTGAATATCTTGTCTCTGCCAGTTATCGCCCCCCCCCAGGAGAACTTCTAACGATTGGGGTCCGGCAAATCACAAAGTCGACGACAATCGTTATTACCCACACCCCGACCCCAGCCAGATCTTGTCAATTTGGCGACCACATCCACAAGGCAGTGTGCGCTCAGCACCACCGGTATTGAGCGCGGTCGCAACATAACTTAATTCGCTTGATAGAACGTGTATCGCAGCCGACTAAATCAATCGATCGAGGCTATGCTCAAGATCAGCCCAGATGTCCTCGACATCTTCAAGCCCGACCGACAGTCTGATCATGCCGCGCGACACGCCTCTGGCGAGCTTTGCCGATGGAACAATTCGCTGCCGCGCCTCGACGAGTGCCGCAGGATGCGTGATCAGCGACTCGGTATCTCCGAGACTCACAGCCTTTCCAATCAGCGTGAGACCGTCGATCAACTTCGTTGCGCCGTCGAAGCCCGACTTCAGCTCGAACGACAGCATCCCCGAGCCCGCGCTCATTTGCGTCCGTGCCAGTTCGTACTGCGGGTGTATCGGCAGGAGCGGATAACAGACCGTCGCCACTGCAGCATGTTGATCGAGTAGCTTTGCGATCTGGAGCGCGCTTTCCCCATGCTGACGCATCCGGATCTTCAGCGTCTTCAACCCGCGCAGGACCAGAAAGCAACTCATCGGCGAGAGGCTCGAACCGGTCATGTATCGCATGCCCTTGGCTCTGATCCTGTCGATCATTTCTGCGCTGCCAATAACCGCGCCACCGAGCGTGTCCCCATGACCATTGATGTATTTCGTCAACGAATGGATGACGAGATCCGCGCCAAATGAAACCGGCTGTTGCAACGCCGGCGACGCAAATGTCGAATCGATCACCACGAGCAGACCCGCTGCCCTGGCTCGGTCTGCGATGGCGCGGATATCAAGTACCTCGCCCGACGGATTCACGGGACTTTCGAAGTATACGATTCGCGTCTTGTCCGTGAGCGCCGCGGAGAACTCGTCAGGGTTCATCAAATCGACCTTCTTGACGCCGATGCCGAGGCCAGGCAGCCCGTCATCGAGATAGCTTGATGCGGTTGAATAGATCGTATGGTGCGAAATGATTTCGTCGCCGCACTGAAGCAACGTCATCAACGTCGAACAGATGGCGCCCATCCCGGTACCCGTCACAAGCGCGGCCTCAGCTCCTTCCAGCGAGGCCAGACGAGCCTCAAGCAGCGCTTGCGTCGGGTTGTGCTGCCGACCGTACACGTATCGATCACTCTCGCCAGCGAATACCGCTTCCGCATCCGCCATCGTGTCGAACGAGTAAGTCGATGTCATGTAGACCGGCGCGTTCACCGCACCGTGAGCCTCTTGGGCATCGTAGCCAAGATGGATGGCCCTCGTCATGAAGCCCATCTTGTCGTAATCGTGCTTCTTGCTCATTGCATGCTGTCCATGTGGAATTGACCGTTTTCGAGCACCCCCGCTCGGTCTTGGCCAGATTACAGAATTTGGTTCAGAAACTGCACCGCGCGTTCGTTTTTCGGCCGCGTGAAGAACGTTTGGGGATCGTTCTCCTCGACGATTTGCCCCTGGTCCATGAAGATCACTCGGTCCGCCACCTTCCTCGCAAATGCCATTTCATGGGTCACGCAAAGCATCGTGACCTTGCTCTCCTCGGCGAGTGAGACCATGACATCAAGCACCTCCTTGACCATCTCAGGATCGAGAGCGGAAGTCGGTTCGTCGAACAGGATCACCTTGGGTTGCATACATAGCGATCTGGCGATGGCCACGCGTTGCTGTTGGCCGCCCGACAACTGTCCGGGATATTTCTCGGCTTGATCCGGGATCCTCACACGCGTCAAGTACTTCATTGCCATCTCGCGCGCCTCGTCCAACGGCTTCTTGAGCACCCAGGTCGGGCCGAGCGTCAGGTTTTCGAGCACCGTCAAATGCGGGAACAGATTGAAGTGCTGAAAAACCATTCCGACCTTCTGCCGGACAGCCTCGACCTGACGCAGGTTGTCCGTCAACTCGGTTCCGTCGACGACGATTCGCCCCTGTTGATGTTCTTCCAGCCGATTGATGCAACGAATCATCGTGGACTTGCCGGAACCGGACGGGCCGCATATCACGATACGCTCACCGGCGCGCACTACAAGATCAATCTGACGCAAAACTTGGAACCCACCGTACCACTTGTTCACCCCTTGCAGGGTGATCATCGCCTCACGTGGCGAAGCCGCCTGGGATGCCGTACTCATTTGTGCTCCTTCGAGAGAGTCGCCTCGAGCGCCCGGCTGAAGCGGGACATCGAATAGCAGAAAACGAAATAGATCGCCGAGATGAACACATACGCCTCGATGTCGAATCCTCCCCATGCCGAGTCCGCCAATGCCGCGCGCGCGCTTAGTGTCAGATCGAATATGCCGATGATTACGACGAGCGATGTCTCCTTGAACAGCGTGATGAAGGTACTGACCAGCGGGCCGATGACGACTCTAAGCGCTTGTGGCAGGATGATTTTTAAGGTCTTCTGAGCGAACGTCAGACCAATCGAGTCAGCCCCCTCATACTGCCCCTTGGGAACCGCTTGAAGCCCGCCTCGCACAACCTCGGCCACATATGCCGCGGCAAAGAAGATGATGGCCAGCTGCGCGCGCAGCAACTTGTCGATCGAAAAGCCTTCCGGCAGGAAGAAAGGCAACATCACGGACGACATGAACAACACACTGATCAACGGCACGCCGCGGATCAGCTCGATATACATCACGCACAGGGTCTTGATTGCAGGCATTCTCGAACGGCGCCCCAAAGCCAGCAAGACGCCGAGTGGAAAGGCAACCCCGATTCCGAAAGTTGCGAACATCAACGTAACAGGCAAGCCACCCCAGTTCTCGTCCGCCACATACTTGAGCCCGAGCACGCCGCCCCACATGAGCGTCGCGGCAAGCACCAGCCCCATGCCCCACAAGCCAACGATCCTGCGGTTCCAGAAGAAGCGATGCCCGCTTCCGACAATCACCCCGACCAGAAGCACCGTTGCAACAAGTGGGCGCCATTGCTCCTGATACGGATAGGTGCCGAACAGAATCAGGCGGTACTTCTCCGCGATGAATGCCCAGCAAGCCCCTGACGCATGCTGTCTGCACGCGTTCGCGCTTTCAGCCACGAAGGTCGCGTCGAAGACGGCCCAGTTTGCGAGCGGTACCAGCGCAATGCAGATCACAACCGCCAACACTAGCGTCAACGCTGCCTGCAGTGGGCTGGCAAACAAGGCTCGCCGGATCTTCTTCATGCGGGAATGCCCGGCAATGCGGGCGGCCGGCACCATCTGGCGGTCATCAGGAGACAAGGTGTTCATGCTATCGCTCCGTTAACGCCAGGCGGTCGTTGTACCAATTCATGAAGAGGGAAATCGAGAGGCTGACAGTCAGATAGGCCGCCATCACGATCAGAATGCATTCGATGGCTTGGCCGGTCTGATTCAGGACAGTGTCGACCACGGCGACAATGTCGGGAAAACCGATAGCCACAGCCAGCGAGCTGTTCTTGACAAAATTCAGATACTGGCTCGAGAGAGGGGGAATGATGACGCGCAATGCCTGCGGCAAGACCACCAGCCGGAGCACCTTCCCGTTCGACAAACCGATCGACCGGGCCGCCTCCCACTGACCACGATCGACAGCACGGATTCCTGCCCGTACGATCTCTCCGATATATGCCGTGGTGTAAATGACGAGTCCGAGCATCAATGTCGTAAATTCCGGCGAAACTGACGCGCCACCGGTGAAGTTGAATCCGCTCAACGCAGGGACCTGAAGCCGGAGATCGAGTCCGCTGATGAGGTAGGCGGCGAACGGGACCGCAACGACTGCAACAACGACGTATCGCCAGTACGGGTGCACGGCGCCCATGCGCACGCGATGGCGCTCTCGCAAACGCCACAGAACGGCAGACAACATCAGGACTCCCACAAGGCTGCCCACCATCGACGACGCCGATGCACCAGCCACCGTTGGAAATGCGAGACCGCGGTTCGAGAGAAACACGTCGGGCAGCAGGACATGCGCGTCGCGCGGCGCGGGCATGACCTGCGTGATCAGGACGTACCAGAAAAAAAGCTGAATCAACAGCGGAATGTTCCGTACGACTTCAACGTATGCCGACGCAATGCTTGACAGCAACGGATTCCGGGAAACGCGTGCGATGCCGGTCAAGGTGCCGAGGATCGTCGCCGCGACGATCCCGATCACGGCCACCCGAAGCGTATTGGTCAGGCCGACCAAAATCGCATACCCATACGTATCAAGCGGTGAATACGGCAGCCAGGATTCACTGATAGCGAAGCCCGCAGGCTGCGTCAGATATCCAAACCCGGAGGCAATGTTGTGCGCAGCCAGGTTATGAATCGTGTTGGTAACCAGAAACCAGACCAGCGATATCACCGCCACGACTGCGACAATCTGGTAGATGACGGATCGCAACTTGGGATCCGTCCACGAGAACCTTATGGAAGATGATGGTCTCATCGCAGCTTTCATGTCGAGCACTCAGCAAAAATCCCGGCGTCAATCCTGGACGGAAGTTTCACGTCGCGTGGCCCATCCGGCACTGGGTCGACCACGGACGCAGTTCCGTCATCGACTATCGAATAGGCCATCCATACATCAGGCCGCCCTGCGTATAAAGCGCATTCATACCGCGAGGCAGCTTGACAGCGCTTTCCATCCCCATCGATCGCTCGAACGTCTCGCCATAGTTTCCGACCTGCTTCACGATGTTGTAAGCCCATGCATCGCTCACCCCAAGCCCCTTTCCAAGGCCGGGCGTTACGCCCAGCAGTCGCTGCACGTTGGGATTCGAGCTCTTGCGCATCTGGTCGACGTTTTTCGAGGTGACCCCGTACTCCTCCGCTTCAAACATTGCATTGAGTGTCCAGCGCACGACGTTGAACCATGCCTCATCGCCCTGTCGGACCATCGGGCCGAGCGGCTCCTTCGAAAGCGCATCAGGCAAGATCACGAACTGCTCGGGGTTCTGGAGCGTGACACGTGCCGTCGCGAGCTCGGACTTGTCGGCAGTCACGGCGTCGCATCGGCCCGCGACAAACGCCCGCAACAACTCCTCGTACTTGCTCAACACGACCGGTCGGAACTTGAGGTTGTGGGATCTGAACCAGTCCGTGAGATTCAACTCTGTCGTGGTGCCCGGCAGCACACATATCGCGCCGCCATCCAGCCCCTTCGCGTCCTTCACGCCAAGGCTCTTTTTGACCATCAGGCCCTGTGCATCGTAAAAGTTGACGCCCGTACCGACCAAACCCAGTGTCGAATCGCGACTCAGGGTCTGCGTCGTGTTCCGCGTGAGCACATCGACTTCGCCGGCCTGCAACGCGGTAAAGCGTTGTTGAGTCGTCAACGGCGTGATCTTTGTCTTGCCGGCATCACCCAACGCAGCGGCCGCGATGGCTCGACACATGTCGACATCCAGGCCCTGCCAGTTCCCTTTACTGTCCAGATAGGCGAAGCCCGGAAGGTTCGTCGACACACCGCAAGTCACGACACCCTTCTTCTTGACACTGTCGAATGTGGTCCCCGCGATTGCGGTTGCAGACGTAGCAAGAATCACGGTACCGAGAATCCATTTCAAACCCTTCATGTCGCCTCCATTTAATAGGTGAAATATTGCGCTTGCCCGGACCAACAAACGGGCGAGACCGCTTGGGCGTGCGAACGACTCTCCAGCCTTCGCTTGGCCCGTCCACTAACCCGATTCGGTGCCGTGTTGCAACCGGTATTTGGGACGGAGTATTCGGGTCCAATTTCCTACTGGCTATGGCGGTAAATTCATACCTGCTATGACGGGAGCCGCCGCTGCTCCACCAGTAACTCGAGCAGGAGGCGGTGACGAGATTCATACGAGCTATGAGGGCAGCCCCATAGCTCCGAGTACTTGGCCCGTCTACGCTCTGCACACGTTTTTCCCTTACTTGTGTGAGACGATCCAAATGGACTTGAGAGCAAAGGAGTACTTCGACGAACGGGCCACCCGCGAGATGCATGAACATCTCAAGCCGGCCAATCGCACTCTGCAGGAAACGCTTGCGTTTGCATGTCGGATCCTCGCGATGACGGGTCAGGAAGCCGGCCTCGCCGGTCAGATCAGTGCGAGATCCGAGCGGCAAGACGCCTACTGGACCCTGCGCTTCGGGCTTGGATTTGACGAGGCAACGCCCCACGATTTCATCGAGGTCGACCGTGACCTGAATACGCTCTCAGGGGACGGCATGGCGAATCCAGCGACACGCTTCCACCTGTGGGTCTACAAAGCACGCCCCGATATCCAGAGTATCATCCATACGCATTCCCCTTACGTGTCCGCCCTCGTCGCCGCCCGCCAGCCGCTCATCGTCTCCCAGATGGACATGACGCCGTTCCATGACGATTGCGCGTTCCTCGCTGATTGGCCGGGTGTCCCCATCGCAGATCAGGAAGGCGTCATCATCTCGCAAGCCCTAGGACAAAAGCGCTCGATCCTGTTGGCGCACCATGGCCAACTGACCACCGGCAATTGTATTGAGGAAGCAACCTACCTGTCGGTCTATCTCGAACGAGCAGCACGCATGCAGATCCGCGCGCAGACATTCGGGCCGCTCACTCCGTTGTCGGATTCTCTGGCCAAGGAAGCGCACGACTACCTGCTGAAACCGTCCATCGTTCGAGGGACATTCGACTATTGGTGTCGCCAGACGGAAAAAGTCGCCTGACATGGCAACGGGGCTACTTCGCGCCGTTTTCGTGGGGTAGCCCGAATAGAGTCGGGAATGTCGACGTGATACGATGATCGCCACCATAGCCCGCCGGCCTGGCATCCCGAACGCGGCACACTTGACTCACGCGTGTCACCCTCATGTCGGATCCATAACCCGACGCACGCGACCAGTGAGAATGAAAGGGGCGTGGAAACTCTACTCACGAAAGTGACAGCCCCGATGAAATACATGGATCACCAACTGCGATTGTTCCTCGTAATCGCAAAGTCTCAGTCTTTGTCAGCCGCAGCGGAGTCGCTGGATCTCACTCAATCGAGCTTGAGTAAGCAGCTCAGCGCCCTCGAGTCGTATGTTGGCCAGCCGTTGTTCGAGCGACACGGCCGAGGCGTCTCGCTGTCCGACGCCGGGCAACGATTGCTCAATGCGGCTCGCCCTGCTTACGAGCTGATCGACAATTGCATCACGCAGATGCGGGAGCAACAAGGCATCACCGAAGGCTCGCTTCGCGTCGCAACGATCCACACACTGAGCTACTACTTTGTTGCGGATGTCATGGCGAAGTTCATGGGGCAACGCCCGAAGGTCAATATGACCCTGCTCGGGCGAAGCTCTCCGGAAGTCGTTGATCTGGTTGAGACGGGTAAGGCAGATTTGGGCTTCGTCTACGATACTGCAGTCGCGTCGGACGAAGTCAGCATCACACCTCTGTTTGACGAAGAGATGTGTCTTGTCGTGCACGAGGACTCAAACTTCGCCGAACTCGATCAGATCTCCCTGAACGAGCACGATGTTCCTCTCATTGTTTTCCCGCAGCACTATGCTCTACGGCGCATGTTGACGGGCCAGATTCCACACTTCAATATCGCTGCCGAAGTCGATACGGTGGACGCCATGCTCCGGCTCGCCTCCGTCACGACCGGCCAGTGCATTTTGCCGAGCCGCATGCCGACCAAACTGCTGCAGGACTACCACCTCAAGCGCGTCAAGATCGTCAGCCCGATACTTACTCGCAGAATCGTCGCAATCACCCGACGCGGACGAGTTCAATCGCCATTGCTGACACTCCTCCTCGACATAGCCCGGACAACACTTGAATAAGAATCGGCTGTCATAGCAGCTATGACGGTTACGTCATGGCTGCCCATGTTTTGGTTTCGCATACTGCCTTCGGTCCCGCATCGCTTCACGGTGCGGGTATTCCAATGGCACTCTCCTCCGATGCGAAGCTATGGCGCCCCCAGCCAATCATTCCGCAACAAACGCGACGACCGAACCATCGCCTCGTGCCAGTCAATCGAGAATTGTCGGCATCGCGAGCATGTTGGGTACCACGATCGAGTGGTACGACTTCTTCGTCTACGGCACCGCTGCCGCGCTGGTTTTCAATCGGATCTTCTTTCCCGCAGTCGATCCGCTGACCGGCACACTTGCCGCGTTTGCGACCTACGCCGTCGGATTTTTCGCGCGACCTCTGGGCGGCATCATCTTCGGTCACTTCGGCGACCGCCTTGGCCGGAAGTCGATGTTGCTCGTGACACTGCTCATGATGGGCGTGCCGACGATTGCTATCGGCCTCATACCTGACTACAACGCAATCGGCTACTGGGCTGCAGTCGGCCTCGTAGCCATGCGTGTCATCCAGGGTATCGCAGTCGGCGGTGAATGGGGCGGCGCAGTGCTCATGGCGATCGAACATGCACCGGCAGGCAAACGTGGTTTCTTCGGGAGTCTTCCGCAAACTGGCGTGGCTCCGGGCCTGATTCTGTCCTCGCTCGCCATGGCGGCGGTTTCCAAGCTTCCCGAGCAAGACATGTTGTCGTGGGGATGGCGGGTGCCATTCCTCGCGAGCGTTGTCTTGTTGATCGTGGGTTGGGTCATCCGGATCAAGGTCGAAGAATCGCCGGCGTTTGAAGCAATGAAGCGGACCGGCAACGCCGTTGCGATGCCGCTCGTCGCGGTCATTGAAGAGCATCTGGGCTCCGTGCTGAAAGTTGCCGGTGCGCGCATGGCAGAGGTGACCTGGTTCTACACCGTCGTCACGTTTGCTCTCTCGTATGGCACCACCACGCTCCGACTATCCAAGTCGACGATGCTGGATGGCGTGATGTGCGGAGCTGCAGTCGCCCTACTGGCCATGCCCGCGACCGGAATGCTCGGAGATCGCTATGGCCACCGCCGTGTCTTCGCGATCGGCTGTGTCGCTGTCTGTCTATTCGGCTTTCCGTTCTTCGCGATGCTGCGCACCGGAACTGCCGGGATGGTGTATCTGGCGATGGTGGTAGCGATCGGCATCATCTATTCGATCCTGTATGCGACCGAGGGCGCGCTCTTTTCAGCTCAGTTTCCCGCCCCCGTGCGATACAGCGGCATCTCGCTGGCCGTCCAGGTGTCTGGCGCGCTTGGCGGGGGGCTGGCTCCGATCCTCGCTACATGGCTTCTCAAGCTGGCCAACGGCAGCCCTTCACTGATTGCGCTCTACCTTGCGTTTCTCGGGGTTGTCGGCATAACGAGTACCTGTCTGATGAGGGAGACATCGCCATCATGAAGCGTATCGACTACTACTATTGGATCAACTCCGATTGGGCCTATCTCGGCAATGATCGCCTGGAAGAGATCGCGTCACGTCACGGAGCCGAGCTGAACTACTTACCGGTCGATCTACCGCATGTCTATTCGCGCACCGGCGGCGTATTGCTGTCCCAGCGCTCGAAGGAACGCCAGGCGTATCGGGAGGCCGAGCTCGCTCGGTGGTGCAGAAAGCTCGGGACACACGTCAATCCCACTCCGAGGTTCATGTGTCCCAATGGCGATCTCGCGTCCTGTGTCGTCATTGCGGCAAAGCTGGCCGGATTGCACCTAGCCCCTCTATCACAGGCGATCTTGCGTGCTGAATGGGTTGACGAGCAGGACATCTCCAGTGAAGCCACGTTGGCACGTGTTATTGATAGCGTCGGATACGACAGTCTGAATTTGTTGATCGACGCGCGCACTCCAACCGTGACCGCGGAATACCGCTCGTACACCCAGCGCGCAATCTCTGCCGGCGTCTTCGGGTCGCCGAGCTATGTCTTCGATGGCGAAGTTTTCTGGGGACAAGACCGGCTCGAATTTCTCGACGCTGCGCTGGCATAACAACAGCCTCGGCTAAACCGGTTGCGTGTCACCGAGCACGAACGCGCGGCGCATAGCGCTGCATGACAGGAATTCAACATAGGGCGACTGACGATGTCAGGAGCAATTGCAGGAGACTCAAGTAGCATGACAGATCTTTCGAATGGCGCGCGACTGCGCCTGGACAGCGCCCTTCATCAAATCGACCAGGATCCGGTCGAGACCGAAGAATGGCTCGAAGCGCTTGATGGCGTGGCCCAGTGTGTCGGCCCCGAGCGTGTTCGGTTCTTGATGGAGCGGTTGGCAAAACGAGCGGCTTCGCTCGGCATCGCTGTCATTCAGCCCGCCATGACGCCCTACCAGAACACGATCGCGGTGGCGGAACAACCGCCCTACCCGGGAGACGCCACACTAGAAGAGCGTCTGTCTGCCGCATTGCGTTGGAACGCCCTCGCGATGGTCGTTCGGGCCAACAAGGCCTATGGGGAACTCGGCGGGCATATCGCGAGTTATGCATCCGCAGCCGATCTGTTCGAAGTGGGCTTCAACCACTTCTTCCGCGCGGCCGACGCAGAAGGAGGTGGAGACCTCGTCTACTTCCAACCTCACTCTGCGCCGGGTGTGTACGCTCGCGCCTATCTGGAAGGCTTCCTGTCCGAGCAGAACCTCGAACACTACCGCCGGGAAATCGGCGGTCCGGGGCTGTGTTCGTATCCGCACCCGTGGCTGATGCCTGACTTCTGGCAGTTTCCGACGGGATCCATGGGCATCGGACCCATCAACGCGATCTATCAAGCGCGATTTATTCGGTATATGCAGAATCGATCGCTCGTACCTACCGCAGACAAGAAGGTGTGGGGCTTCTTCGGCGACGGTGAAATGGACGAACCCGAAGCGATCGGCGCACTATCACTCGCCGCGCGAGAGCATCTCGACAATCTGGTTTTCGTCATCAACTGCAACCTGCAACGACTCGACGGTCCAGTTCGTGGCAACGGACGAATCGTCGACGAGCTTGAGGCGCTCTTCCGTGGAGCCGGATGGAATGTCATCAAGGTCCTTTGGGGTAGCGACTGGGATGCGCTTTTCGCTCGAGATGCCAACGGCGCCCTTCTCAACGCATTTTCTCGAACCGTCGATGGCCAGTTCCAGACCTTCTCCGCAAACAGCGGCGCCTACAACCGCGAGCATTTCTTTGGTCAATCGCCGGAACTGCAATCACTTGCAGCTCACTTGAGCGACGACGAGATCGATCAACTGCGACGCGGTGGCCACGATCCGCGCAAGCTTCATGCTGCCTACGCGCGAGCAATGACCCATACCGGCCAACCGACCGTCATTCTCGCGAAGACGATGAAGGGGTTCGGGATGGGCGCGGCTGGCCAGGGGCGCATGACAACGCACCAGCAGAAGAAACTCGAGATCGACGATCTGAAGGCGTTTCGCACACGCTTCGCGCTGCCGCTGTCGGACGACGACGTTGCCGAACTCAAGTTCTATCGCCCGTCGCCCGATAGTGCGGAGATGCGATATATGCATGCCCGCCGGACGGCGCTGGGTGGCTATCTGCCGCGGCGACGCCGAACCGCCTCTCGTTCGCCGGAATTGCCCCCGCTCTCGAACTACGGCGAATTTGCCTCCGAGCTGGACGGCAGGGAGATGTCGACGACGCTCGCGCTCGTCAGGATGATGACGAATTTGCTGAAGGACAAAGCTATCGGCCCGCGCGTCGTGCCCATCGTTGCAGACGAGGCACGGACCTTCGGCATGGCGAACATGTTCCGCCAGGTCGGGATCTATTCGCCACACGGTCAGCTCTATGAGCCGGAGGACCTCGGGTCCATGCTCTACTACCGCGAAACGGCGACGGGACAGATTCTCGAGGAAGGCATTTCCGAGGCAGGCGCCGTCTCCTCCTGGATCGCGGCGGCCACGGCATATAGTGTCCACGACACGACAATGCTTCCGTTCTACATCTACTACTCGATGTTCGGCTTCCAGCGCATCGGAGACCTGATCTGGGCAGCGGCCGATCAGAGAGCCCGCGGGTTTCTCGTCGGTGCGACGTCAGGGAAAACCACCCTCGGCGGCGAGGGACTCCAGCATCAGGATGGCAGCAGCCATCTGGCTGCGTCGACGATACCCAACTGTCGTGCTTACGATCCGGCCTTTGCATACGAAGTCGCAACGATCGTCGATGCTGGTATGAAGGAAATGATCGAGGATCAGCTCGACGTCTTCTACTACGTGACCGTGACCAACGAGAACTACAGTCAACCGTCCGTACCCGAGATCGACCCGCTTCAGTTGCGTAACGGTATCGTGAAGGGGATGTACGAACTGCCTCGGCAGAAACTCGCTCAACCACTCGTACAACTTCTTGGGTCGGGTGCGATCTTGCGCGAAATTATTGCGGCTGCGGAGTGTCTCGAGGCCGACTGGCAGATTCCCGTTTCCGTTTGGAGTGTGACCAGCTTCACCGAGTTGCACCGTGACAGCATCGCCGCAGAACGCTCTTCCCGACTGGGCAATCCGACCCAATCGTATGTTTCTCAGTCGCTTGGGACCGAAGCGTCCGTGGTCGTCGCCGCGACGGATTACGTACGTGCCGTACCCGAACTCATTCGAGGTTTTGTACCCAGGAAGTACGTGACGTTGGGAACCGATGGTTTTGGAAGAAGCGATACTCGTCAGGCGCTTCGTGAGTTCTTTGAAGTCGATCGGGATTCCATTGTCATCGCGACGTTGCATGCGCTCAGCGAGATTGGCAAGGTCGATGCCGCGGTCGTCGCAGAAGCGTTGAATCGCTACAACAAGGCTCCTGGCACTCCCGCTCCCTGGACGGTCTAACAACATCCGTTTTCGCTCTCGTAGTGCCGACTGGTCCGGGGATCATGGTCCTCGGTCAGCAATGAAAGCCCCGGGAATGTTCTTCCCGGGGTTTTTGTCGTTACGCGAGAGATTGCGGGAAACAACACAGCTACTCAAGGAACGACGCCGCTTCAATGCGATCTGCATTCGATGATGCAGTCTAGCTTGGGTGGAGGGGGATTGCAGTCGAATACAAAACCTGCTTGAGTGCGAAGCTGGAACGAATGCTCTTCACATTAGGAATGCGTGTGAGCTCGTCGACGATGAGGCGTTCGAGCGCTTGCGTGTCACGTACCAACACGCGCAACAGGTAGTCCGCATCTCCGGTCATCAGATAGCACTCCATGACGCCGGAAATCGCTGCCACCGCTCGCTCGAATTCGTCGAGTCCCTCTCGTCGCTGGTTCTCGAGCGAAATATGGATGAATACGTTGACATTCAGTCCTAACCCTTCGGCTGAAAGCAACGTAACCCGCTGGCGGATCAACCCGCTGCGTTCAAGCGATCGCACCCTGGCCAGACAGGGAGACGGAGACAGGTTGACTCGCGAAGCCAACTCGACATTGGTAAGTCGTGCGTCCTTCTGAAGTTCATTGAGGATTTTGATGTCGATCGCATCGAGCTGCATCGTCGAGGTTCCGGAGGAAAGATAGATTGCGCGTTTCCGCACACGACACTCAAAAAAGTGTATCGCGAAAACGCGGCCCCCCCTCGACTCTCGCCCGACGATTTTTATTGGTACAGATCCGCTGATTTCAGCAGCATGTCAGTCAGCCCTGACCCAGAACGAACCATCGGCCAGACGTTCTCACCAGCGTCGACGATGAAGTCCATGAACACCGTCCGATCTTTCTGCGCAAGCGATTCGCGCAGAGCCGGCTCGACATCTTCCGGACGGTCGACGCGCACACCAACATGACCATATGCACGCGCCAGCGCTGCAAAGTCCGGCAGCGCATCCATGTACGAATTCGAGTAGCGATCACCGTAGTGCACATGCTGCAATTGCTTGACCATTCCCAGGTAGCCGTTGTTGAGTGAAACGATCTTTACACCCAATCCATATTGCTTGCACGTCGACAGTTCCTGGATGCACATCTGAATGGATCCGTCGCCCGTAACGGTGACAACATTGGCATCCGGAAAGGCCCGCTTCACGCCCATCGCGTAAGGCAGGCCGACGCCCATCGTTCCAAGCCCACCTGAATTGATCCAGCGTCGCGGCTTGTCGAATGCATAAAGGTGAGCCGCCCACATTTGATGCTGCCCGACATCCGAGCAAATGAACGCATCACCATGCGTCACCTCCCAGAGCTTCTCCAACACAAACTGCGGCTTGATAACTTTTCCACCGTTCTCGTATGCCGGTCGGTGACGGGTCCGCCAGTGTTCGATATCGCTCCACCAGCCGCCCCGCTCCGCACAGTTCGCCGGCGCTTTCGACAGGCATTCCCGCAGCGATTGCAGCACCATCTTGACATCACCCACAATCGGAACGTCAACCTTGACGCGCTTGTCTATCGTCGCGGGATCGATGTCCACCTGAATAATGGTGCGGTTCCGATCACAAAAATCCTCTGTGTTGCCAATGACGCGATCATCGAACCGCGCACCCAGCGCGATCATCACATCGCTATGCTGCATCGCCATATTCGCTTCGTATGTCCCGTGCATCCCCGGCATGCCAACACACTGCGGATGCCGACCGGGGAACGCCCCGAGCGCCATGAGCGTCGTGGCAACCGGTGCCTGAATCTCGTGCGCCAGCTCGAGGATCTCCTTGTCCGCTCCGGACGCGAGCGAGCCGCCCCCAACCAGGATGCACGGCCGTTGCGCGTGCCGAAGCGCCTCCGCCGCTCTCCGTATCTGCCCTTCGTTCGCCTTGATGTGCGGTTTGTACGACCGCAGCGTCACGGTTTCCGGCCACGCAAACGAAGCAGACGCCAGCAAGACGTCCTTGGGTATGTCGACGACGACCGGCCCCGGCCGCCCGGTTGCAGCGATATAGAAGGCCTTCTTCAACGTCGATGCCAGTTGCTCGACATCCACCACGAGAAAATTGTGCTTGACGATCGACCGAGTGAGTCCAATCGCATCACACTCCTGGAATGCATCCTTGCCGATAGCGTCCGTTGGAACGTTCGCGCATATCACGACGATCGGAATCGAGTCGAAATACGCAGTTGCAATCCCTGTCACGGCATTCGTCACCCCTGGTCCCGAGGTAACCAATGCAACACCCACCTTCCCTGTCGCTCGCGCGTAGCCGTCTGCTGCATGAACTGCCGCCTGCTCGTGTCGCACAAGTACATTGGTGATCGAATGAGCCGGCAGCAGGGCATCATAGATCGGCAGTACTGCGCCCCCCGGATACCCCCAAACGGTATCGATATCTTCCCGCTCCAACGCCGCAACGACCATCTGTGCGCCGGTCAGGGCTTCAGCCTGTGATCGACGCGCGGACTCGGCCCGCATGAACTGCGTAATTTCGGGTGCAACGGTACTCACTATGATCTCCGGACGGGAACACAACACTAGGTCAATACAGACGCCAACGCGCTCGATATGCAGGAACGCGAAACGATCCCAATGTTATTTCGCTCTCGAAAGCAGATGATGTCGAATTGGACGGCAGAACATGCCCGATTCAGTCAAACCCGCTGCTATATCCGGGATCTGGTTCCCACCTATGCTGAACTCACCCTGCTCGACAGAAGTGGCGACACGACGAGCGTCACCGTGTCCGCCTTTCATTGCCGCGTCGCGTCTCTTCGATTTCACTTTCATCCGACTCAGTCGGCCAAATACTGCCCGACTGGCCCCTCGCCATACTCGTACATGCGTTAGAATGGCGCTTTCTTCAAATTGGCATAGGACAAAGTGGAGATTGTCGGCACTTCGGCCTCCGAGATTTTCGAGAGCATCCGCACCCTAGTTCAACAGGGAGAACTCAAGCCTGGCAGCACGCTGCCGCCAGTACGCGATCTGGCGGAGCAACTTGCCGTCAATCGGAACACCGTCGCATCAGCCTACCGACGCTTAACCCAGGCCGGTATCGCGCTGTCCCAAGGCCGCTTGGGTACCACTATCCGCGATGTACCACGTGCAGGTGAGCAGGAAGGATTGAACGGAGGAACCGCTCTCGTCGACCTCGCAGCTGGCAACCCCAATCCCGCATGGCTGCCAGATCCACGCGAAGCACTCGCAGGAAGCACGCTCCGACCATGTCTGTATGGTGAGCCGATCATGGATCCCGCCATGGAAGCAATCGGCCAAAGGTGGCTAATTCCCGATTGTCCGAACAACAGCGTGTTGACGCTCACCTACGGTGCCGTGGACGCGATTGAGCGATTGGCGGCTGCCCACCTTGTGGCCGGGGACAAAGTGGTTGTCGAAGATCCATGCTTCCTGGGAACGATCAACGCATTGCGACTCGCCGGCATGCACGCGATCGGGGCTCGGATAGACGACTTGGGAATGGTGCCGGAGGCGCTCGACGCCGCGTTGGCGGATGGTGCACAAGCCGTGCTGATTACTCCACGCGCGCACAATCCGACTGGCTGCAGTCTAACCAAGCGTCGCGCCGACGCGTTGAAGCGCGTGCTGGACAGATACTCTAATGTGCTCGTCATCGTGGACGACCATTTTGCACTGCTGGCCGAGACGCCTTACCACTCGGTCATCCCAGCTTCCGCCAATCGATGGGCATTGATCCGCTCCGTTTCGAAGGCGCTCGGGCCGGACCTTCGCCTGGCATTCGTGGCCTGCGACCCAAGGACCGCGGATCGCTTGCATACGCGTTTGGCGCCCGGCATGACATGGGTCAGCCATATTCTCCAGGCCATGGTCGCTGCTTGCCTGTCCTCGTCCAAAAGCGTTGCACTTGTGGAGAATGCCCGGCAGCAGTATGCACATCGACGCAACGAACTCTCCGCTGCCCTCAAATCGAGAGGAATTGCCACGGTTCCCGCGACCGGCGGACTCAATGTTTGGATTCCCCTCGAACAGGACGCCAAGGAAATCACCTACGCACTGGCGCTGAAAGGTTGGCTGGTTCGGTCAAGTACCGCATTTGACGTCCAGGGCCTATCGCGGGCGATTCGAATCACCGTTTCACTTATGCAAGACGGACAAGCGGAACAGTTTTCAGCGGACCTGAAAGCGTGCCTTGGATGACTTTCGACAGCTCGGCGTACGTGCTGCCAGACTATCGACGTTATCGATATCGCGTTACTCCCGAGCACGAAACGACAGCGAGCAGATCGTGATCGGACGTCAGCAATTCAGCGCAACAGAACTTCGATGATCGAGAGTACGGATCCGAACGCAGAACATCAGATTTCAATATCGCAATACGCAAAGGAAACGGAGATGAATACAGAAACCACCACGTCGATTCGCGGAAGCATTCCCGCCATCGTCACTCCCATGCATGAAGATGGCAGTCTCGATCTGCAGGCCTTTCGCAAGCTGGTCGACTGGCACGTCGAACAAGGGTCCGACGGGCTCGTCGTCGTTGGCACAAGCGGAGAGTCGGCAACGCTGACGGTCGACGAGCATATCCTCATGGTCAAAACTGCCGTCGAACAGGCTGCACGTCGCATCCCTGTGATCGCTGGCGCAGGGGCAAATTCAACGGCAGAGGCAATCGAACTGTCGGAATTGTCCAAGCAGGTTGGTGCGGATGCCACGTTGCAAGTGGTTCCGTATTACAACAAGCCCACGCAGGAAGGCATGTATCGTCACTTCCGCACGATTGCCGAATCCGTCGACTTGCCGATGATTCTATACAACGTGCCGGGGCGCACGGTCGCAGACATGAGCAATGAGACGATCCTTCGCCTTGCCGAGGTTCCCGGCATCATCGGTGTAAAGGACGCGACGGGCAACATCGAGCGTGCAGCGCATCTCATCAAGCATGCCCCGGTGAACTTCGGGATCTACAGCGGTGACGACGCCACCGCTATCGCACTCATGTTGCTCGGCGGCCACGGCAATATCTCCGTCACGGCAAATGTCGCCCCCAACGCCATGAGCGCCCTCTGCCGAGCTGCACTTGAAGGCGACGCGATCACGGCTCGCTGCCATCACCTTCAGTTGCTGTCCCTGCACAAGCATCTCTTCTGCGAAGCCAATCCGATTCCTGTCAAATGGGCACTGCAAGCACTCGGCCGAATCGAAGGTGGTATCCGGTTGCCGCTCACACCGCTCGACGAGCGATACCATGATACCGTCCGATCGGCCCTTCGCGAAGCCGAACTGCTTGCTTGAAGCATCGCTAAACGACGTTCTATCGCAGCCGGTGGCCTTGTTATACAACAAGGCCCGCTCCATGAGCTGGCCGCACGCTTCATCATGTGTGGCAGCCATTCATCGTCGAGACACAATTTGCGTACTCGTCGTTCACTCCTCTGCCGTCGCGCGGCTGGTTCAGGCAGATTCTGACCAATCGGTCAGTCCTTCTCTCCTGTTGAGTTCCGCGAATCCGGGTGTCGCTCGAAGCCGATGTATGTAACTTGCCAGATGCGGCCATGATGTTGCTGGCCGCGGCATGTTGCGAGTCCAACGCATAAGCAGCAGACCGAGGAAATCGGCCGTTGAAAGGCGATTACCGCCCAGAAATGGCTGCCCGTCTCCGAGCACGCTATCGAGACGCTCCATCGAAGCTTCGATCTGCTTTCTGGAAAATGCCCTCACCGCTGCGGCGTCGCCCTCCTCGCCATCCACCTCTGCATAGAACCATCCGCGCATTGCCGGCAATACGGTGTTGGCAAGGTAAGCCATCAGTTGAAGCCACCCCCTACGCTCCGGGGACGCTAATTCAAGCGCCAGCCCAGCTTCCGGATGCCGCTCGGCAAGCAACATCAGCAAGGCCGCCAACTCCCCACATGGCACTCCGTCGATGATCAGAGTCGTGACCCGCCCCGACGGATTCAACTGCAAATACTGGGCTGACCGTTTCTCGCTCGTTTCCAGATCGACAAGTCGTGTTTCGAATGCTACGTTGAACTCACGCAGCATCCAGTGCACGGCCATGCTGGCCGCGCCCGGCGAGTAGTAGAGAATGTACGGCACTACGCGGTTCCTAGTGAATTGGAAGAGCCCGAAGAATGCGGCAACTTGCAGATGTTGCTCCCGCCACCCCGTGGTGACTAGCGCCAGCCGATGTGGCCGCCACGAGCGACTCGCCAGAAACGTTGTCCTGCGTTGCTAATCCGCATCGTCACATTCCCGCTCAACTCGCCTCGCAGAAAATGACTGCCGTTTGCCTTTAGCTTTGTCCTATGACAATTTAATATAAGACCTATGTCAAATCAATCACGGATCTTTTTGACATATGGCCTCCACGTTCCCAGCCGGGCCCACGGGGGGTGTCGGAGGATCCTGATTTCTGGATATGTCCTACTATCAAAGGAGCGGTACGCATGTTCACTGGCCTGAGTGCCTTCCCCTTGACTCCAGTTACCAACGACGGAATCGACGAAGCAGCGTTTGTGAGACTCGTGAAGCGCCTTTCGACGGCACGGGTTGATTCGATCGGTGCGCTGGGATCCACCGGTAACTATGCGTATCTCACGCGCATCGATCGCGAGCGCGTAGCGAAACTGGCAATCGATAACGCTGACGGTGTGCCGGTCATGATCGGCATCGGCGCCGTAGCAACTCGCGACGTGCTACTGCTTGCCGAGGATGCACAGCGTGCCGGCGCTGCAGCAGTCCTGCTGGCTCCCGTGTCATATCAACGACTGAGCGACGATGAGGTCTTCGGACTCTACGAAGCAGTGACGCAGAACCTGTCGGTCCCACTGTGCGTGTACGATAATCCCGGCACGACTCACTTCGAATTCAGTGACGAACTCCACGGTCGAATTGCACAACTTCCTCAGGTACGCTCGATCAAGATCCCCGGTGTTCCGGACGATCCTGCAGCGGCGAAAGCGCGAGTCGAACGGTTGCGGGGGAAGATCCCCGAATCGGTAACGATCGGGGTCAGCGGAGACTGGTTCGCTGCAACGGGTCTCGTGGTCGGATGCGATGCATGGTATTCCGTTATCGGCGGCCTGTTCCCTGCGCTGGCCCTGGCCATCACACGTGCGGCACAAGCCAAGGAAGTCGAGAAGGTTGCTCGACTATCGGCAGAATTGACGCCATTCTGGAACCTGTTCAAACAACATGGCAGTCTCCGCGTCATGGCCGCCGCGGCCGAGCTGATCGGGCTCGTTATCGACCCGTGCCTTCCGATGCCTTTGCGTGGGCTCGATGAGGGGACGATCCGGAAAATCAGCTCAATCCTTCAAACACTGGAACTGCATTGATCTCCCCGGCGGCACCTGCAATCGACTATGGCATGCCGCCATCCTGACACCGCATCTTCGAACCTCTTGCGAGCTTTGCCGTGTGGCGTGCGCTTCGCAGCCCACGCACGTCAGGATGCTCATTCATGGCGATAGCGACCTGCTCGGGCACATGACTCGATCGCGCCGCCATTACATTGCAACGCAGGGCCGACATGCATCCCCTCCGCCCCGACGAGTGCTTGCCGGGTGGACGACTCAACGGGTCATAGCAGATATGAACTTCCGTTCATAGGAAATCCGGAATCGGCGATCGATACTGATCGCCGACTTTTGGCCAGTTCAACCATGATCGGCCCGTTCGATTTCAACGGCAAGTGTGCACGCCCCAATGAATTCGGCAAGCGGGATCCGGTCCCAACCAAACATTCCCGACAGACACCGTCCGCATGTTGACCGACGCCGTGATCTCTCATCAAGATGAGAGAGGCGGAGAAGCAATCGATCATCCCGTACGATCCACACCAGCGAGTTCAGCAGATGCAGCAGACACCACTACAGGACGGACGACCGATCTCCCCTACGGACGTGCTGAATCTCACCAGGCTCGTTCACCTTCGTCACGAACTGCATGCACATCCGGAACTCAAATTCGAAGAGAACCGGACCTGCGCCCGAGTTCTTGCATTTCTTGAAGCGCTCAGCATTCCGGTTCGAACCGGCTTCGCCAAGACAGGTGTGGTTGCTTCGATCTATGGGGAGGGTCATGGCCCAAGCAATCCCGGCCCTACAATCGGCTTGAGAGCCGACATGGATGCTCTACCGATACTCGAAGAGAACAACTTCGCCCATGCAAGTTCCTATGTAGGAAAGATGCACGCGTGTGGTCATGACGGTCATATGGCCATGTTGCTGGGCGCCGCCGAACTTCTTGTTCGGGACCGGTGGTTCGGCGGAACCGTGCACTTGATTTTTCAGCCCGGCGAAGAAGGCGGCGCCGGCGCGCAAAAAATGATCGAGGAAGGACTCTTCGACGAGTTTCCGTGCGATGCCGTCTTCGCTCTCCACAACTGGCCCGATTTGCCCGTCGGCCAAATGGGCGTCCGCGCCGGTCCAATCATGGCCGCAGCGAAACGCTTCGAGATTCGAGTCACCGGTCGTGGAGGACACGCGGCACAGCCTCACCTGACCATAGATCCCATTCCTGTTGCATGCGCGATAGTCGAGCAGCTCCAGATGTTGGTATCGCGCCGGACCAATCCACTCGACAGTGCAGTACTCACAGTCGGGCGAATCGACGGTGGTACGAGCTTCAACGTTATTCCCGAATCAGCGACGATCCATGGCACGTGCCGGACCCTCGGCGAGCATGTCGCAAACGTCCTCCATGACGGGCTGGACCGTGTTGCCTATCATGTCGCTGCCGCCCATGAAGCGAAAGCGGAGGTGACGCTCCACGACGGATACCCATGTACGGACAACGCTCCGGAAGCTGCAGTTTTGATGGGAAAAGTGATGCAAGAAGTGGTCGGAACCACGAAAGCACATCTGGATGTACCCCCTGCCATGACCGCCGAAGACTTCAGCTTCATGCTGCAGAAAGTTCCAGGTGCCTATGGATTCATCGGGAACGGTCCTGCCCAAGGACGGGGAATCGCACTGCACAGACCGACCTATGACTTCAACGACAGCAATCTGTCGATCGGCCCGCGATTCTGGGCACTGCTGGTGCGCAGATGGTTCGAAGCGAGGACTGCAGCGTAACAAACAAATGTGATGGCCGTACCTGGAAGGTTGCAGATATAGCAACCCCGGGAAAGGAGGTGGAGGAGACTGCTTCCATTGGCCACATCGAACGAAACTGGAAATTTTTCTGGTTAGTTTTACAAAAGGAAGCGATGTGAATACACAAAAAGACTGCCCATGGAAGACGGTCATTGGCTCCACGATCGGCAACGCTCTGGAATGGTACGACTTCTTGATATTCGGGTATCTGTCGGTCTTGATAGCAAAGCAGTTTTTCCCTAGCGACAACCCGCTGACCTCACTTTTGCTGACCACCGCCACTTTCGGCGTTGGCTTCATATTCCGCCCTCTCGCAGGCGTCTGGATCGGAATGTACGCCGACAGGCGAGGACGCAAGGCGGCGTTATCGTTCGTCATTCTGTTGATGTTCGTCTCCACGGCAATGTTGGCATTTGCGCCAACCTATCAGCAAGCTGGAATGTGGGCGCCCATCATCGTAGTGATCTCGCGAATCCTGCAGGGAATTTCAGCTGGTGGTGAATTCGGAAGTGCGACCGCACTGCTCGTCGAGCTCGCCCCCGAAAACAGGAAGGGCTTCTACGGCAGTTGGCAAATGTTCGCGCAGGCGATCGGGTCGTTCATGGCCACGCTCAGCGCAGCGATGTTGACGAGTTGGTTTCCGTCGGACTCGCTCGCCTCGTGGGCCTGGAGACTGCCGTTCATCGTCGGCCTGGTCATCGGTCCGATCGGATACTGGATCCGCAGAAACATCGACGAATCCGATGAATTCAAGGAAGCAACAAAGCAACCATCCATTCCGTTCCGCAAGCTTCTTACAGACTATCCCGTGGCAATGTTCATCTCCATTGCCCTCGGTGGTGCGACGAATGTCATGGTTTACGTTCTGGTAGGATACCTTCCGATCTATGCAGTTCAGACGCTACACCTCCCGGTCAACACGCCTTTTGTTGTCCTCGCCGTAACAATGCCGATACGAATGATCTTCGTCCCGATCTTCGGTCATCTCTCCGACAAACTTGGCCGGAAGCAAGTCATGGGAACTGCTCTGGCGCTTTTTATCGCATTGGTCTACCCCGCATTCATATGGCTTTCGCACTCTCCCGGGACAGTGAGCTTGCTTGTGATCGAGCTGGGATTTTCCGTCGTCATGGCAGCAGTATTAGGTCCGTTTGCGGCAACAGCCGCCGATCTATTCCCAACAAGCGTACGTTCAACGGGCATGTCTCTCGCCTATAACCTGACTGCAGCGCTGCTTGGTGGTTTCTCGCCGTTCATCCTGACATGGTTGGTCGCGAGAACAGGCGATCTAATGATGCCAGCACATTACATGGTCATTTTCCTTGCGCTTGGGGCATTCTCGTTACTCGGCTACAAGCAAAGCAACATCCAGGATCTGGAAATGGTTAGCGGCCTCCCACGCAGGAGCTAGCGCTCACGATTGCAATGATCGCAGGACAAGACAAAGTTTCGGGGTGCGTCACTGGGGCACTTTTGCCGGATTAAGTATGCTTGAACACATGATCGAGATTCCATACAATTTAGTGGCGTCAGCATCGCGTACAAACTCGACGAAAACAGCGATTCCACCGATCTCCGGCATGCCGCCCGTTGCCTGACAGCACATCAACCTGTTCGGGGCATTCGAATTCACGCATGGTGGTGCCCCCGTTGACATCGAGGCACTGGCCGCTCACTATGCCGCCCCACATTGCGGGGCGGAATCGAACGTCCCGATCGAACGCGCCCAGACATATAGCCGATGCGCGCCCGAAGCGCGACCTCTGGGTGATGGCCGAACTGCTCGCAGTCGCACACGAAGCGTTCATGAAAGTCGCCGCTTGCAACATCTGTTGGCCGCACCATCAAAACTCATTCTGTTAGCGTTTCCAACTGCGATCACGGCGATGCCTACGCAACAGAAGACCTGAGAAAGTTACAGCGGTTACGAGTAACCCTACTCCGCTCGCGAACATCAGATCCGACGTCGAGCGTTGTTGAACGATTGCGGCACCGGCTAGCACACCAATAAATTGCCCCAGAGAGAGGAAGCACGAGAACAGCGCAACTGCCGTGCCCCGGCACTCCGGGCTCATCTGCGTGGCGTTCAGTTGAAGCGTGTTATGCAATATATAGAAGCCGAAACCGGTGCCGAAGCATGCGAGCAGGCTGAGGCTTCGTTCATGCTGGCTAGAAAGCAGTCCGAATGAACTCAGCAACAACACGCCGCCGATCGCGGCGAACACAGCCTCCTCGGCATGTTGGCGGATTGCTTTTGCAGCACGGCTATAAAAGAGACCACCGATCCCGTACAAGCCGACCACGAGCCCCGCTTCCGACATCGGGAAGCCGAGTTCGTCGTGAAAATGGGTGGGCAAAAAAGCGAGCGCACCATAAGCCAGCGCGCCTTCGCACATGGCGATCACGAGCACCACGCGAGCCCACGGTGTCCGCAATACGGAAACCATGTTGCGCCAGAATTGCGACTTCGCTGGCCCGCGGCAATCGGCATGGGCCGACGTCCACATCAGCGTCAGCATTCCGCCTGCGCCAAACGCGACGGAGAGAGTCAGGAATGCGGTCCGCCACCCTGCTAGCGATGAAATCATGCCACCGGCCCATTGACCGTAGATCGTTCCCAGTATCGTCGCTCCGAGTAGCCTCGCGAGTATTTCCTGCCGACGTTCGTAACGAATATTGTCGCCGATCCATGCCATTGCCATCGGGACAATGCCGGCGGTCATGGCGCCTGCCACGGCCCGCGCCAGAATTAGCTGATCGATATTACCGGATGCCGATGCTGCAAGATTGCCGAGGGCACTGACCGCGGCGGAGATGCCCACCACCCTGATCTTGCCGATGCGATCGCCCAACGGCCCGAAGAACAACTGTGATACACCGTACGTCAGTGCGAAGACGGAAATCGTGCGGGCGGCATGTTGCGGCGTAACTGCGAATTGGGCTTCGAGCGATGGCAGCATTGCGTCGCAAATCCTCGTCGAAGCCAGGCTGGTGAAACAGCAAAGGTAAAGCGCCCGGAGCGCGCGCGTAATCGACGCATCGGCACCGAACCGGCCATCTCCTGTTTTCACAATTGATTCGCTCCACCGGCGCCCGGGTCGATCTCACCGCTGAACGTACACCGTCGAACCCGCCTGTCGCGTGTCATGTTGGCGTATCACAACATCGGCTTCAGGACTCGCGCGCATCGATCCCGCAATCGCTTCAGCGCCAAAGAATGTTGATATATTGGTCATGCTCGATTCGTAGCGGAACCGATTCGAGTTTTTCCCCGAGACACGGGCCCAGGATGCATAGACCGTCGTCCAGCGTGAATTTCGCGCCGTGTCCATGGCAGACGATGTGCGTCATCGAATGATCGAGATAGGCATCCTTGCGCCACGGAAGCGTCGAGCCCGGCCAGTGCGGGCACGAATTCCGGTAGCCGCGAATCAACCCATCCCGGCGAACGACGAAGAGATCGTCGACACCGCGCCCCTGCACATCGAATCCGCGCGCTCCCGAGGTCGGGAGCGCGCTCAATTCACAAAGACGCATCCAGCGCAACGAGCCGGCGGCCTGCATCGGCTGTCATCCGTGCAGCGGTTCGGACGACGGCGGCGGGCCGCCCGGTGCCCACTTTTCACGCCACTGGAGCAGGAACTCCTGAGCGCGGTCCGCATGCGCAGGTGCGATGCGCGGCACCCATGAATCGTCGTGCAGGTCCATGTCAGCGTCGTACTCGATGTGGCAGCCAAACGGCGAGTTGAAATACCAGAACCAATTCGAGCCGAATTGATGACGGCCTGGGCCCCAATACGATTCATAGCCTTTTGCCGCGAACGCGCTGCCGGCACGCATCACCTCCGTCGGGCCGCCGAGGTGAAACGTGAAGTGCTCGCAACCCTGCATGAACGGCGGCGTCTGGATCAGGAAAAGCGTATGGTGATCGAGCGTGCCGGCAGGACGCAGGAACGGCCCCATGCCGATGAACTTGTCGCTCAGCCGGAATTTGAGCCGGTTGACGTAGAACGCTTCTGCCTTGTCCGTGTCCGGCACAAAATACACGACGTGCGACAGCGTCCTCGGACGCGGCGGCGGCTCGTTCTCGCCGGTCAACGCCCCCGTCACGTTGACCCCGCGGCGACCATCGCCCGGCGCGTTCACCGGCTCGGCCGGAAGCTGCAATTCGCGTCGCACGGTGACCTGAAACCCGAGCACGAACCCCGCATCGTCGACCGCTTCTATCGAACCGTCGGGCAGCAACGTCACCTCGCGGTCCCTTTCGAGTTCGCTGGCGATCTCGTCGAGCGTCGCCTGGTCTGCCACACCGTAGATGGTCTTGCGCAGCTGATTGGCCGTCGCAAACGGCCACGCCGGCAGCGAAGGATCGTCCTTGGGGCGAATGACGACCCCGGTCCCGTCCAAGGCTTCGAATCTGTCTTCGCCGTGTCGCGTGAGACCGTAGTCGAGAAGGAACTGCGTGCAGCTTTCGATGTCTTCGACACCGAAGACGAGTGTGTCAGGTCCGAGGATTTTCATTGTCGTCGTCCAGTTGATGAAACCGTCTCACCACGTGAGACGTGTTGGTTACCGTCGCATCGCAAAAACGTTCGGCCAGCAAGCACCGGGCTGTCACAAGCGCCGATCCAACTCGCACCGCGCAGCCTGCGCACCGCTATGCCTCTGCATCGATCTCCGGCCCATGACGACCGCATGGACCGGAAATGTTATGTCACATCATGCCTAGATGGGCTGACCGAGATACCGGTACGTCTCCAGCAACAAGGCGGCCGACCGGTCCTTGTTGCCGATCGAATCCTCCTGTTCGTTCAGGCAGAGCTGCAGCGAAGCGTCGTAGATCCGCTTCACCCGCTCGAAGCGACGCTGGTCATAGCCGGCGAGCGCTTCCTCGGCCGACGCGCTGCCGGCGAGGCACTCCGTCAGCACCACGGCATCCTCAACCGCCATGCCCGCGCCGGAGGTCATTTGCGGTGTCGGCGCATGTGCGGCATCGCCCAGCAACACCACGCGCCCACGATGCCACGGCGTGGGCACCAGCGTGATGTCCAACGGACGGAAAATCACCTGGGACGATTCAGTGATCAGATCAAGCGCGTCGCGAATGGCCGGCGCGTCGAACTCGGCCAGCCGCTCACGGATGAGCACATGCGAATGTTCCGGCGCGATGCGTAGCGGTTCGCGGCTGCTTTCGAGGTAGAACATGTAGCAGCTCTCGCGTGAGGTCGGGAAAATCCCCAGGACCTTGCCGGTCAGCGTTCGATACAGACAGAAGCCGTCGGCCTGTTCAGGACGCGGAGCGTTGAAACGCCAGACGCTCTGGCCGGCGAACCGCGGCTCGTAGTCGGTGCCGAAGACCCGCTTGCGCAGCTCCGAATACACGCCGTCCGCCGCGACCACCAGGTCGTACGATGCCAGTCGGCCATCCGAGAACTGCACGTCGACGCGATCGCCGCGGTCCGTCAGATCCTGGACCGTCACGCCCTTTTCCAGCACCGCGCCGCTGTCCTCCGCTGCCGTCTCGAGGATACGTGCGAGCTCCGGCCTGCGAATCCCGCAGCTCGGTGGTGCGGGATGGACGTGCTGCAGTTGGCCCGACGCGTCGAACTCCCGAAAGACTGCGAACGCCATTCCGCTTTCGCGGCAGGCATCGGCAAGGCCAAGCGTCTCGAGCGCACGCATCGTGTTGTGGAGCAGACAGATGCCCGCCCCTGCCGTTGGCCTCTCCGGCTTGATGTCGATGCAGTGAACGTCGAAACCTTGCCTGGCCAGGGTAACGGCGGCCGTGGCGCCGCCAATTCCGGTGCCGACGATCAGCACACGTTTGACCTTCATTGTCTGTCTCCTTTCTCCACTCTGATGGCGGATAGGTTTTTTGGGCCACCAGTGAAACCGATGGACACCCCGGCTGATCCGGCGTGTCCCCCGACGATTGTAGGCTCGTACCGTGACGAAGCGTGCGCGCGCGAAGCCCGTTTTACATGAAAGGCGTGCGCCGCTGCGGCCACCAGGTTTCCTGCGGTTGTTGCGCGATGCGATTGCGCAATACACCCACGCCCTTCACGTCGAGCTCGATCACGTCGCCGGGTTTCACGCTGCGTCCGAGCTCGAGCGCCGAACCGTTGCCCATCGTGCCCGAACCGATCACGTCGCCCGGTTGCGCGTAGTCGCCGAGCGACACGTAAGCAATGAGCTCTTCCGGCGTCCAGAGCATTTCCGACGTGTCGCCCTCGCCCCAGGTCTCGCCATTCACGCGCACCGACATCCGGATGTTGTCGAGCCGCTCGAACTCGTCGATCGTGGTGATCCACGGGCCGATGCCGTACGCAAAGTCCTTGCTCTTCGTCGGCCCCATGCCGATTGCGAACTCGTTGCCCTGCAGATCCCGTGCGCTGAAGTCGTTGAAAATCGTCACGCCGAACAGATACGAACGGGCGACGTCAGGCGTGATGTTGTGTGCCTGCCGGCCTACGACCCAGCCGAGCTCCAGCTCATAATCCAGACGTTCGGAGCGCGCAGGCCAGGGCACCTCGGCTTCGTGCCCGATCACCGTCCACGGCGAGCCCTTGAAGTAACCCGGCACTTCGAGCAGGGCCGGCGTCGGACTGATGTTCATCCGCTCATGGAACTGGCGGATATGCTTCGTGAAAGTGAGCCCATCGCGCACCACGGACGGGTCGCAGGCCGCCCCCCACTGCAACCCGTCGATCGCGCGCGATGCGTCGTCGCCGTATTTCGCGGCTGCTTCGGTCGCGGTGTCGAGAAAACGTTGCCCGAGTGCGATGGCAGCCGACATGCTTTCCGGGAACACGACAGATGCGTAACGCAGCGCCGCGTCGCGGGTTGCCCCTTGCGCCTGCAGCCGCAACACCTCTGCCGCACGCAGATCGACGACGCGCCCCTGCTCCGGCTGCACCAGGCAGATGCGGTGAACCGGCCCGTCCAGACCTTCGACTACAAATCGCCCCAGCTTCATATGCCGTCTCCATGTGAAGAAATTGAGATGAGCCATAATGAAACTGAACGTATCGTTTTGTCAACAGCATAAAAGCTAGGGTATTTCCCGGCGAACTTTGAAGTCGATGACGTGAAACTTAGTATACGATTCGTATCGTTTATTAATCAGGCTTCACGCGACACTCGCGGAAGACCAGAGGCCGACCGTCGGCTCTTCAGAAACGGAGCCATGGCACGCGTTTCACGAACCACATGGCAGGTGAAGGCGGACGATGCATGTGCGTTGCGAAATCCGTCGACACCCTCGCGTCTGCCCCTTCGATCAGCCCGAGTCTCACCGCAACTCCGGAGCGTTCATGCGTCGCAAAGCAATCGCTTTACAGCACTCCTACCCGTGGCTCCTCGTGTTTGTCCTGTTCTGCACGAGCGTCGTGTCGTATCTCGACCGGAACATCATTTCCCTTTTCGTCGGGCCGATCCGGCACGAGATCGGGCTGTCGGACGTGCAGATCAGCCTGCTGCAAGGGGTAGCCTTCGCATTGTTCTATTCCGTGATGGGACTGCCGTTCGGCCGCCTGGTCGACCGTCACACGCGCAGGAACCTGATTGCGGCGGGCGTCTTGCTGTGGAGCGTCATGACGATCTGCTGCGGCCTGAGCACCGGCTTCTGGCAGCTCTTCTTCTCCCGGATGGGTGTCGGCATCGGCGAGGCCTGCCTGGGGCCTGCGGCGTTTTCGATGATCGCCGACTGTTTCGTGCCCAAGCAGCGCGGACGGGCCATCGCTACCTACAACATGTCCAATTACGTCGGCGTCGGCGCATCGCTGCTGTTCGGCGGTGCGATCATTTCGCTGCTCACGCGCTTCTCCGGCTTCGGCCTGCCCGGCGTTTCCGGCATGCCGACATGGCGGCTCGCCTTCATCGTGTCAGGCTTGCCCGGCATCCTGATGGCGTTCGTCGTTCTCGCACTGAAGGAACCGGTGCGCCGCGAAGTCAAGCAGACGGCCGATGGAAACCGCGAGACGCTCGGGTTGTGGTCGTATCTGTCGCGCCGCAAACGTGCGTTCACGTCCGTCTATACCGTCTATACGCTGACCGCGATGATCGGCTACATCATCGTGGCGTGGGCGCCGTCCTTTTATATCCGTCACCACCACATGCAGCCCGCCCACGTCGGCCTCACGATGGGCGCAATGACGATCGTCAGCGGCATCGCCGGATGTCTCTGCGGCGGGTATTTGACCGACGCACTTGCGTCGAGTCGGATTCGCGGCGGCCGCTTCAGGCTTCCGCTCGCCTGGTGGCCCATCGCGTTCGGATCGGTCATCGGCATGGTATGCGCTTCCACTCCGACACTGAGCCTCCTTTTCCTCGGCCTGCTCACCTTCGGCAGCGCGTTGTCCTTTTCAGGCGCGGCAGCCGTCATCCAGGACATCGTGCCGAATCAGCTCAGGGGTCAGGCCGCCGCGCTGAACTATATCTGGACAGGAATCATCGGCCTGTCCATGGGGCCTACGTCCGTTGCGCTCGTGACGCAATACGTTCTGAAAGACAACGCGTTGCTCGGCAGCTCGCTCGTGATCGTCATCGTTCCGCTCTCCGCGCTTGGCTTTCTCGCGTGCTGGTTCGGCCAGACTAGCTACCAGAATACCCGCGACGATCTGCTTGCATGGCTCGCGAGCGACTCACACCGTCTCGCCACGCCGGAACCGGCGCTGACCGGCAATGACATGGGCACAGGGAAGACTGTCGCCTAGCGCCATCGATTCCGATAACAAAGATTTCACGAAGAAGAAAACCAAAACGGAGCAGGAGACATGAGAACACCGCTAATGGTGCTCGCCGTCACGGTGACCGCACTTTCCCCCGGTATTGCCTCGGCGCAATCGAGCGTCACCCTGTATGGCACCCTGGCCACCGGCCTGGTGTATTCGCCCAATGTCAGAGGCGGCGCCTACGCGGGAGAACTCGATAACGACCATTGGAATTCCACCGTGGGCATGAAAGGCAAGGAAGATCTGGGCGGTGGACTTTCCGCGGTGTTCAACCTGCAGATGGCTATCCGGCCTTCCAATGGCGCCTTGTCCGGAGCGGGAGGCTGCACGCAGTTCTTCTGCAAGGCATACGTCGGACTGGTCGACGCGCGACTGGGCACCGTCACCGTCGGACGGCAGCATGATTACATGGCCGACTTGCTGCCCTATCAGGCGAACTACTACTCGACGACAATGGCCGCTCATCCTGGTGGCATCGATCGCTTCAATTTCCCGGGCGTGAATAACGCAATCAAATACCGAAGCGAGCTGGGGCCGTTGACGCTCGGCTTCATGTACGCGCTGCCGGATCACGCGGCAACGGGGCAGGCGTTCTCCGGCAGGACGCTCAGCGCACTGCTCGCCTGGTCGAAGAACGGGTTTGATGCGGCGCTCGCGTGGTCGAGCTTCTCCGATTACGCGCTGAAGCCATGGTCACCCACGAGCGGACTGGGACTGCCGGGCGGCACGTTCTGGGGCGTGAACGGGACGCCCGGGAGTACGGCGGTCGTTCCGCTGGCAAGACTCGACATGGCCGGCGCAGGCACTGGCTACACATGGGGACATGCCAGGTTTGCGATCGGCGCATTCGACGTTCACCTGAAGGGTCGCGATGGCCAGTCTGCATCGATGCCGATCGTGAATGCGAACGCGGGTTACTACGTGCGACCGGACATCGTGCTCGGTTTCGGCTACTGGCACGCGAATTTCCGCGCGGCGCAGACGCGCTACGACAACGTCAACGTCTCGGCCGACTACTTCCTCTCGAAGAGTACCGATGTGTTCATTTCGCCCGTCTACGAGCACACGTCAGGTCGGGGCCTCGCGCAACTGTTCCAGCTCGGTTCCGCATCGGGTGGCAACCAGTTCGCCGTCGACATCGGGATTCGTCACAACTTCTAGGTCGGCCCGGTAGGTCGTCCGGCCGCTTCCGTCATGGCCGGACAGGCGGGGCCGCCACCGCCGCGCCGCGAGCCGGTCGACGTGGCGCCCCCCCTTCGTTGCCCTCAACCGCGCACGTCGAATACGGCGAACGACGCGGTCGCATTGGCCACGCAGCGCACACGCGCCCCGTCATACAGGTCTGCCTCGAGGAACGCGATGCGGTTCCCGAGCCGCTTCACGCGCGCTTCGGCCGCGAACTTCCCGACATGCCCCGGCTCGAGCATGTTGACCGTGAGACTGACGGTTGCGCACGTGCGGCCGTGCGGGAGTTTCGAGAGCAGCGCAAGCGCCATTGCCAGATCCAGCATCGACGCCAGCGCGCCGCCGGAGACGACGCCGTTGCCCTGGACCGAGTCGGCGGGCGCCGTAAACCCGATCGACAGCGCGCCCTTGCTTCCTCCGAGCAAGGTCGCGCCGAGCCACTGCAATGCCGGATTCATCGCGAGCGCGACGTTGCCGACGCCGGCCGCAAGGGTTTGCTGGATGAACGCGCGGTCGAGATTGTCGGGCCGCACGTTGGCTTCCGCTTCGAGCGCGTCAGCCATGGCGCCGCTCCGTGCACACCTGACGCTGACGGCCGAGCCCTTCGATCTCCGCCTCCATGATGTCACCGTCGCGCAGGAAGCGGTTGTAGTGCGTGCCGTTTCCGGCGGGCGAACCCGTACAGATGATGTCACCCGGCAAGAGCCGCGCGTACCGCGAAATGTATTCGATCTGCCACTCGATACCGAACAGCATGTCGGCCGTCGTTTCGTCCTGCATGACCTGACCGGACACGGTCAGGCGCATCCTCAGCCGGTGCGGATCCGGCACGAACGCGCTCGGAACGAAGTACGGGCCGAGCGGAAGGAATCCCGGCTGGCCTTTCGAGCGCAACCAGTCGGTGCCGAGCATCTTGTAATCGGTCCGCGGGATGAGATCGCGTGCGGAGATGTCGTTGACGATGGTATAGCCCGCCACGTGCGCGAACGCATCCTCCCGCTTGATCCGATAGCCGCCGCGGCCGATCACGACGGCCAGCTCGAGCTCCCAGTCGGGCTGCGTCGTCGTGTCGGGCAACACCAGCGGATCGAATGCACCGGAGATCGCCGACACCGGCTTGGTGAACGCATAAGGCTCGCCGTGCGCGACCCGTTCGTCGAGCATGTGTTCCGCCCACTCCCGAAGCTGCGCGTCATCCAGGCCGTCGGGGCCTACCTTCGCGTCGACGGTCAGATCGACCACATGCTTGCGATAGTTGGCGCCGGTGCAGAACACCTGACGCGGCAGGTCGATCGCCGGATGCGTACGCAAGTCGGTCAACCGGTGCCATTGCGCTTCCGGCGCCGCGACCTGGCTCGCGAGACGCTCCAGCGCCGGGCGGCTCCGATCCCAGTTCTCGAGCAGCCCGAGCACCGTGGATGTCCCCGCCAGCATGGTGTCGCCATGTCGTGCCGCAAGTTCGGCAAGCGGCGTCACGCGCTCGTCGAGGACGAAACCGACGAACCGCGCGCCATCGCCTGCAGAAAATGTTCCGAGTGAATACGGCGTCATGCCATGTCTCCGATATGTTTTCGAACCAGCGAATCGTCGACGATTGCCGAATAGTCGCTGTCAGCGCCCGCCAGGCCCAGCGCCCGGCGATGCGCAACGAGAAGCGCCACCCCGTCCGGCGCCGGCAGAAGCGACCGGGGGGACAGCGCGATCATTCCGTCGGCCGCGGCCGCCTGCAGCGATGCCGCGACCACCGCTTCCCGGGCCAGCTTCGGCTGGTCGCGAACCGTCTGCCGCGCTCTTTCAAGATCCGCCAGCCACGCACCCACGCACGCTTGCGCGCTGCCGGTGCGCATGACGATTCCCTGCCCCGGAAAATGCGGCCAGATCTCCTGGACGCTCGCCACCCTGACGAATCCGGCCTTGATCGCCATCGCATCGAACGGCGGGCCGAGCAGCGTGGCGACACCCTGCCGCGCCAGCAGCGCTTCCAGACGTTCCTGAACACCACCCGCGGTCACGAGGCGATAGGCATCGCCGTCGAGTCCCGCCTCGGCGAGCATCGCCCGCAACGCCGTGACAAAGCCGTTGTCGGGTGCGTCGATGAGAATGTCCGCGCCGCGAAGCGCGCCCACGCTCGACCGGCCGGCCCGCGCCACCAGCGTCAGCGGCGTGGTTCGCTCGATCTGGGCGACGACGCGGAAATCCGCCGGCCCGGCACGCCGGTTCCATCCGATGACGTTGTCCATCGCGGTGACGACGGCATCGACCTCGCCGGCCACCAGTGCGTCGTGCTGCTCGTCCGACGAGCGGTTGCGCACCGCTTGCGTCGTCACCGCGGCGCGCGGATCCCGGCCCGCGACCATGGCCAGCAGCGGCGGCACGAACCACATCACCCGGATCGATTGTGTCTCCATCACGTCGTTTCCTCATGGTTGGCCACCATCAATTACAGAACGCATCGTTCCGTTTTGTCAAGAAATGTTTTCGAGATACAAATTCTTTGACCTGTCATTTCCCTATTGACACTAAAACCCCAACGGTTAACGATACGAAACGCATCGACTCGTTAATGGAGAAAAAATGGACACGACGGTAGACAGGGACAGCGCGCAGCCCGTGGAAGGAAACGGTTATCGGCCCGTGCGTCGACTCATCACGGACACCAATGCCGACGGGAAGTCGTACTTTGTATCGGATGGGCCGGCCCCGAACAGGACGGCGCGCGCAGGCCTGCCGGTCGCGCATGTCCTGTGGGCGACAGGGGAAGCCCGCGCGCCCGGTGCAGAGCCCGCGCCGGCAGGCCACGCATTCGAGTTCCATTCGCGCGGAGGATCGCTGCTGCGGATCGTCGACTTCCCACCCGACGAAACCTACGACGAGGCGACGCTACAGCAATTTCTCGACGCCAACGGCGTGCGGGACAAAAGCAATCCCCGGCATTTCTGGTTCCACAAAACCGAATCGCTCGACTACGCGTTCGTCCTGGAGGGGGAAATCTGGGCCCTGCTCGACGATGGCGAGAAACTCATGCGCGCAGGCGACGTGCTGATCCAGCGCGCAACCAACCATAGCTGGGCAAACCGGTCGGGCAAGCCGTGCCGCATGGCATTCGTGCTGCTCGACCTCGTTGACGGAGAGCCGCTGTGAGCAAGGCAATCATTACGTGCGCCGTGACGGGCGGCGCCCATACGCCGTCGATGTCTGAGTTTCTGCCCGTTACGCCGGAGCAGATCGCGGCCGAGTCGATCGCGGCGGTCGAGGCCGGCGCCGCCATCGTTCATCTTCATGCGCGCAATCCCGACGATGGCCGCCCCAGCGGCGATCCGGAGATCTTCAGGCGTTTCGTGAACCCGATCAAATCGGCGACCGACGCGATCATCAACATCTCGACGGGCGGCGGCGGTCCGCACATGTCGATCGAGGATCGCGCGGCGGCAGGCCGGGCCCTGAAGCCCGAAATGTGCTCGCTCAACATGGGGTCCATCAATCTGGTGCTGGCCGAGATGGCCGAGCGAAAGCGGGACTGGAAGCATGACTGGGAGGTGCCGTTCCTGAAGGGCACACGCGGGCTGATCTTCCGCAATACCTACGACGACATCGAATGGATCCTGGAAAACGTCGGCCGGCTCGGCGGCACGCGCTTCGAATTCGAATGCTACGACGTCAGCCACCTGTACACGCTCCAGTATTTCCTAGAAAAGGGACTCGTGAAGCCGCCGCTGTTCGTGCAGACCGTGTTCGGGCTGCGCGGCGCGATGGGCGCGCACGTCGAGGATCTGCTCCACCAGAAGCGAACGGCCGACCGGCTGTTCGGCAGCGACTATCACTGGTCGGTGCTCGCGGCCGGCAAACACCAGATGCCGCTTGCGACGATGTCGAGCCTGATGGGCGGCAACGTGCGCGTCGGCCTGGAGGACAGCCTTTACATCGGCCGCGGTGAGCTCGCGCAGAGCAATGCGGACCAGGTCCGCAAAATTCGTCGGATTCTCGAGGAACTGGGCATCGAGATCGCGTCTCCCGACGAAGCGCGCCGGATTCTCGACCTGAAAGGCGCCGATCAGGTGAACTTCTAGGCAGGCTCCGCCGCGCACGCCCGGCACCCGCCGGTGCGAAACGGCTGCCGCACGTCAACGTGCGGCAGCCATCCTGACCTGAGGCGCTCCGCGCCTGGCGACCTCCAGTTCCGCGACGTTCGGGATGTCTGCACCGAGAAGCGCATAGGTGTAGTCGATGTGTTCCTGCGCGAACCGGTCATCCAGCGCGCCGACGCCTGTCATCAATCGCATATAGACTGGCGCGTACAGCAGTTCGGCCAGCATCTCCACGTTCTCCGGCGCACGGATGCGCTCGGCAACGCGCCACTCTTCCAGCATTTCTCGAACAAGCGCGCGTCGGCCGTAATGGAACCGTTCACGAAAGACCCTGAGTACGGCGGGATCGGCCTGCCCTTCGGCGATGATCTGCGCAACGATCCGCCCTGACCACCCCGCATATTCGTGGATCAGCGACACCAGGTGCGTCGCGATCGCCTTGCCGGGAGGCAGGTTGCGCGGCATCGGCGTCTTGACAATGTGGTGCTCCATGAAGGCATCGATCACCACGAGCGCCTTGGCGTCCCACCAGCGGTAGATCGTCGCCTTGCCGACGCCCGCCTCTCTCGCGATGGCCTCGATCGAAAGCGATTGGACCGTGCGGGTCTCGAGCAGGCGAGCGGTTGCCGCAAGAATCTGCATGCGCGTGCCTTCACTGCGGGGTCGGCCGACCCCTCGCGGAAGCACCACCGCGGCGGCGCCCTGGATATCTGTTTTCATCGGCTAGGAAATTGAATGGTGAACGGCGAGCGTCACGCCACGTCGCGAGGCTATCCGACAATGGGTCGCATAGCCGGTAACGCAAATTGTAATACGCGTCGCATCCAAATTATGGCAATCGTTTCCGGCACGGTTCCCGACCCGGTCGACCAACACGAGGACCTGGAAAGCGGTGATTTTTTAGCGTCTCCGACTCAGATTTCAGCAATCATCGTCGTCAAGGCGCGCCGCGGGTTTGACCCAATATCGTCGAGCGACATCACGGTTACCATATCATAAACGAGACAATCCGTTTCGTATATAAACTAAGGGCACCGCCCCACCGGAGACATGATGAGCAGATCCATTGACGGGTTGAAAAGCCGGATATCGCTTGTGCTGGGCCACTGCGCCGGCATGATCGATGTCGTTGCGTTGCCGGTGTGGGTGGGGATCGTCCTAATCCGACATGACGGGCTCGATCCGCAACGGGCCGGCGCACTCGCCACCGCCTTCCTCGGCGCAGTGGTTGCAAGCAGCCTGTCGATCGCACCGCGAATCGACCGCGTCCGCGGCACGATCGCCGTGCCCGCCGGCTTCGCCGTCGCAGCGGCTGCATTCTTCGCGATGGCGCTGACGCAGGACTATGCGACGCTTCTCGCGCTGCATGTCGTCGGCGGTCTTGCGGTCGGCTGCGGCCTGTCGCTCACCCATTCCGCGATTGGCGCGAGCCCCAATCCGCATCGCCTGATCGCGACCGGCTTCACCGTGCTCAGCCTGCTGTCGCTGGGGTTCCTCGGCGCGGTGCCGCACGCGATCGCGGCGTTCGGGGGGCAGGTGGCGTTCGTCGTTCTCGGCGCCATCATGCTCACGGCCGCGCTTGCCGCGCTCGCGGGTTTTCCGGAGCGCCGGGCGGCGGCCTCGCCCGACGGCGCGCCGCGCGAGCTTCCGAAGCTGTCCCGACACGTATGGTTTGCGATGGTGGGGACCAGCCTGCTCACCGTCAGTCACTCGATGATGCTGAGCTTCCTCGAGCCGATCGGTCTCGCGCACGGCTTCGGCACCGGTCAGGTCATGAACGTGCTGCTCGGCATCGGCCTCGTGAACATGTTGCCTGGGGTGCTCGCCGCGCTGCTCGAGCGCAAGGTGTCGAGCCGCGCCGTGATGATTGCCGGCCCGGTTCTCCAGGCGGTCCTGGGCTTCACGCTCGCCCGGTCGACCTTGTTCGGTGCTTACGCGTTTGCGGGCGTAATTTTCCCGACCGTGATGATCTTCACGCATACGTTCATCTTCGCGTTCCTTGCGCGCAACGACCCGTCGACGAGAGCCGTCGCCGCCACCCCCGTCATGGCCATGACGGGATCGGCCATCGGCCCGATTCTCGGCGGCACCGTGGCGGACCATTTCGGATACGGCAGCATCGGGTGGACCATCGTCGTCGCTGCCGGCATCAGCACCTTCTGCTTCTGGCAAGCGAGCCGCCGAGCCGAACCTGCGCTCGCTCCCGCGACCGCGTCACCGCGGTAACAGAATCCGGTGGGTTCGGCCCGAAGGAACTCACCGCGCCGTGATTTTCGCGAGCGCCGATCTGCCAACGGATGTGAATCCGTGCCACCTCTTTCTGACGACACGTTTCGCACGATGAGGGAAAGACAATGACAAGACCCACCGAAGCAGTGATTTCAGCCGCTCGGGCTAGCGCCGGCAACATGGCCGACCGCGATACCCCATTCGTGTTCGATGAGTGGTACGTGGCGGCACGATCTTCCGAAATCGGCAGGGCGCTGCTGCCCCGCACTCTGTTGGGCAAGCAGGTCGTCCTTTACCGGACGCTGGAAGGACAGATCGTCGCACTCGACGACCGTTGCGTCCATCGCTCGTATCCGCTGTCCGCAGGGACCCTCGATGACAATACGGTCATCTGCGGATACCACGGCTTTCGCTACGACGCGAAGGGTGACCTCGTTGAGGTTCCATCACAGGAACGCTGCCCTCGCGGGCTTGGCGTACATCGCTATCCGGTGCGGGAAATCGGCCCGCTGGTCTGGATCTACATGGACCCGGCCGCCGAGCCGCAAACCGAGCCGCCGAGCGAGGCATCGCTCGATCTTTCCCGATGGGCACTGTCGGACGGCTATCTGCGCCTGAACGGCAACTATGTGAGCCTGCACGAGAATCTCCTCGATCTGACACACCTCACCTACGTACATGCGAAGAGCTTCGGGACGCCGGACTACGCTAAGGCGCCGTTCGAGGTGTCTGTCGACGAAGGCCGCTACGCGGTCAAACGACATGTCGTTCCGACGACATTACCGCCGGTATGGGCAGAACCGACCGGCATCTCGAGTCCTACAGCGGCGCGCATCGCAACTTCAACATTCGTATCGCCCGGTCTGCATGAGGTGCAGGTGACGTTCTACGAAAGCACCCAGCCTGCCGCCGAGCGGACGCTTTACACGATCAAGACGCTCCATCTGCCCACGCCGGAAAACCACGAGTCGACACACTACTTCATCGTCCACTGTCGTGATTTTGGGCTCGACGATGCAGCAATGACGCAACTTATGCATGAGCGGCTCCTCACTGCATTCAGCGAGGACGTGCAGGCGCTCGAGCTGCTCGAGGACACGCTTCGCAATGCCGACGATCTGTTCTTCGAGATCTCGGTTGCCAGCGACCGTGCGTCGGTCGAAATGCGCAAATACCTGAAGCGCCGAGGACAAGCGGCGGCCGCGGGTTCAAACGGCCGCCCTCGCCCACTTCAGCAGTCTCGATAAGCCACCGGGAAAAATCGTCCGGAGCGCATGCATGAACCCGTGAGACGCGAAGCCACCGGCCTTGCGTTCGCGGCCCTTCCTGCGAATCGACGGCTCCGGTCACAATCATGCGCGACTCGTCGACGCGCTTTTTCTTACCGTCAACGCGTGCCGACCGGCGCTCTTTTTGCCGCAGGCTTTTGCTTTTTCTGACGCGTGCCGGGATTGAGCGTTTCCGGCACTTCGACGCCCAGCAACGTGTAGACATAGCTGATGTGCTCGCGCGCGAAATGCTCGTCGAGCGGGCCGTTGCCAACCAGCAGACGCATATAGACCGGCGCATACAACAACTCGGCGAGGGTCTCGATATTGGGCGGCGCCGGAATGTGCGACGAACTGCGCCATGCCTCGAGCATTTCCCTCACGAGCGCTCGCCGCCCATAGTGGAACCGCTCCCGGAATTCGCGCAGCACGGCAGGATCGGCCTGCCCTTCGGCGATGATCTGCGCGACGATCCGGCCGGACCATCCAGAATACTCGCGAATCAGCGACATCAGATGCGCGGCGATCGCTTCACCGGGCGGCAGATCATGCGGCATCGGCGTCTTGACGATGTGATGCTCCATGAACGCATCGATCACGACTAGCGCCTTCGAGTCCCACCAGCGGTAGATGGTCGCCTTTCCGACACCAGCCTCCCTGGCGATCGCTTCAATGGAAATCGACTGAATGGTATTGTTCTGGAGCAGACGGACCGTCGCCGCGAGAATCTGCGTGCGGGTTTCCTCGCTGCGTGGCCTGCCCACACCGCGCTCGACGGCTGGTGCGGGAACGGAAAGCTGGATAGTGGTCTTCATTGGCGTCCCGTGTTGACGTGTGCCGCGAACGGTATCGCTCAATTATAAGACAGCTCGTACCTTAATTCGCACCCGTGACGAAAACCGGTCGTAATGGAATGGGGCGACCGTCGCTCGGCGACGGCCGCCCCGTTTCTTGCCCGGATGGTCAATTCCTAGCGCACAATCGACGCCGACGCCAAGCCGGCACCGCACGCGTCACTCAAAGCCCACCCAGCGCCACGTACTTGATCTCGAGGTAGTCGTCGACTCCATACTTCGACCCCTCGCGCCCCAGTCCGGACGCCTTGACACCGCCGAACGGCGCCACTTCGGTCGAAATCAGCCCTTCATTAACACCCACCATGCCGAATTCGAGCTGATCGACCACGCGGAAAATCCGGCCCACATCGCGCGCGAACACGTACGATGCCAGGCCGAACGGCGTGTCGTTGGCAAGCGCTATCGCTTCCTCTTCGGTTTCGAAACGGAACAGCGGCGCGATCGGACCGAAGGTCTCGTCACGGAAGATCAACGCGTTCGTCGGAACGTCGGCCAGCACGGTAGGCTCGAAGAAGAATCCGCCCAGCGCGTGACGCTTGCCGCCCGCCAGCACGCGGGCTCCCTTCGACAGCGCATCGCCGATATGCTCTTCGACCTTCCGGACGGCATCCTCATTGATCAGCGGCCCCTGGACCACGCCCGCCTCCATGCCGTTGCCAACCTTCAGTTCCGCGGACGCGGCGGCGAGCTTCGTGGCGAACGCATCGTACACGCCGGCTTGCACGAGGATCCGGTTCGCCGCGACACAGGCCTGACCGGCATTGCGATACTTCGCGGCAAGGGCCCCCTTCACTGCGGCGTTAAGGTCGGCATCGTCGAAAACGATCAGCGGCGCATTGCCGCCGAGTTCCATGCTCGTCTTCTTGATGGTCGGCGCGCATTGCGCCAGCAGTTGCGCTCCGACCTCGGTCGAGCCCGTAAACGAGACCTTCCGGACCACCGGGTTCGACGTCAGCTCGCCGCCGATCGCACGAGCCGAGCCGGTAACGACATTGCACACGCCCGGCGGCAAGCCGGCGCGCTCCGCCAGCACGGCCAGTGCCAGCGCGGAAAGCGGCGTCTGGCTGGCCGGCTTGATCACGCCAGCGCAGCCGACGGCCCAGCCGGGCCCCGCCTTGCGCGTAATCATGGCAGACGGGAAATTCCACGGCGTGATCGCCGCAAAAACGCCGATCGGCGCCTTCTGGGCGAGGATCCGCCGACCATCGACGTTCTGCGGGATGATGTCGCCGTAGACGCGCTTCGCTTCTTCCGAGAACCACTCGATGAAGCCCGCGGCGTACAGGATCTCACCGCGCGACTCGACCAGCGGCTTGCCCTGCTCGGCTGTCATGATGAGCGCCAGGTCGTCGACGTTGGCCAGCATCAGGTCATACAAGGTACGCAACACCTTCGCGCGATCCTTCGCGAGCGTCTTGCGCCAGCCCTGCATCGCCCGTTCGGCCGCGGCAATGGCTCGACGCGTCTCGGCCGAGCCGCCATTGGGAACGTACGCGACCAGTTCGCCAGTCGCAGGATTGCGCACCTCCAGGGTCTGACCGCTGTCGGCCTGCACCCATTCGCCATCGATCAGCATCGCCTGGCGCAGCAGGCCGGCGTCTTTCAGCGGAAGCTTGACAGGTTCGTTCATGAAGCCTCCTTCAGACAGGGTTGCGGCCGACGAAGAAAGCTTCGTCCGGATCGCTCGTCGGGTTCAGGCCAGCCACTTCCTGGCCCTTGCGAAGGGATGCCATGTCCCGCTGGTAGATGCGCTGTGTCGGGTGCGGCAACGGCCCGCCGTTGTATCCTTGCAGCCACCCTTGGTATTTCCACGCCATACGGTTGAGCAAGCCATTCGGCGCCATCGGCAGGCCGGCGAACGCCTTACGCGCGGGATCGATCTTGTACCAGAGTTGGGTGGCCTCGTCGAATTCCCCCGCCTGGATAAGCTTGAAGATCTTCGGCATGACGGGTCCGTAATAGGCCGTGTAGTTCGTGCCGCAGAAAGGGATGTCCATCACCTGGGCAAGCGGCACGAACTCGTGCTCGAGCGGCGAGGAGATCACCACCTCTTTGTGGAACTCGCGATGTACCTCGATGGCGGACATGAAGTTCGGATACCCGCCTTCGGCCTTGATCGCGACAACGTTGGGGATTTCGTCCACCATACGGCGCAGCACGGGCACCGGGATGTCGGCCGGATGCAGACGCGAGAAGCCCCATGCAGGCAGCGGAAAAATGATCACGCCGAGGTTGGTTGCCTCACAGATCTTCCGCGTGTATTCGAAGACTTCGTCGTACGATTTCGGATAGAAGTACGGAGGGTAGCCAAGCAAGACCAGATCGGCGCCCGCCGCCTCGACACGACGAATTGCCTCGATGTTGTCCTCGAGCGTATTGAATACCGCATGATGGACGACCACTAGCCGGCCTGACGCCTGGTCGGCCATGATGTCGCAGAACTCGCCGTACTGTTCCAACGTGATGGCGACCTCCGAACACGACAGCGAGCCGACAAATCCGTGCTGGATGGCCAGCTCGACATCGTGGCGTACAGCCTTTTCGTTGATGCGCTTGAAGTCGGACGTCATCGTCGGGAGGGTCACGTTGGCAACGCCAACGAGATGCTCACGCGCCCATTCACGTGCTTCCTTTTTGGTGTAGCGGGCCATGCAGTGCTCCTTGTAGTCTGCGGGGATGTTCTGTGTCGCGTCCAGGCGCACGCCTAGCGCTTGGTTTCGAATTCGATCGGCAACGTCGTGGCGAGTCCGGCCTCGATCGCCTTGTCGAGGATCAGCCCGGCAACCACGATATCCTGCAAGCCGCCTCCGACCGATTTGTACATTCGGGTCCGCGCATCTTTCAGACGGTCGTCGAGCGCGCCCGCGAGCAGATCCGCGAGGCTGAACGACTTGTCGTGAAACGCGATGGCCGCCTTGTGCGCGGCGAGCATGTCGCCGGTCTCCTCCAGCACTTCTTCCAGCATGTCGCACACGATGATGTCGCTACGAGCAACCACCGACACATCAATCTCGCGCTGTTCGGGAATCGTCGAGCCAATGGAGACGACGGTCGCACCAGGTTGCAGCCAGTCGCCGAACAGGATCGGCTGCTCATCCCGCGAGCGGGCCGCGGCCAGCACGAGATCGGCCACTTCGACCGCTTCCTGCGCGGATGCCACGCCCCGCGCCGGCACGCCCAGGTCGCGCGTCACGGCTTGCGCGAAGGCCGCCCGTCGTTCGGGCGTCGGGCTGAAAACGACGACCTCGGTCAGGTTCCGCACCGCGGCAATCGCGCGGGTGTGCATCGACGCTTCGAGGCCACTGCCGAGTACGGCCAGACGTGCGGCTTTCGCAGGCGCAAGCCGGTCGAGCGCCGCAGCGGAAGTGGCTGCCGTGCGAAAACCCGTGACGAGGTTGCCGTCGACGAACGCCGCGATGCGGCTTGTTTCCTGGTCGAACAGCACGATCACGTATTCGACACCGGGCGAAGCGGAACCCATCGCCATCCCCATGACCTTGGCCCCGTAGTAGCGACTCCCCACGGGAACGGCCGGCAGCGTGCGCAGCCACGTCTTACCGGCGACTGCGACCGTCCGCGGCGGCGTGCTCCGTGGCGGAATGGATTGGGCATAGGCCGCCTGAAGGGCATGGATCGCGTCCTTCCAGACGAAAACGGAGCGGGCGGCCTCGCTGGACACGAACACGGGTGCAAACGAAGAAATAGTCATATGCAGAACCGGAAGTTAGCTTGAAGGGCTCGGCCAGCCGCGCGGCAGATGATCGATGCGCGACAGGCTCGAGAGCGATTGAGGGGTACCGGGCCGCGGAGTCGCTACATTTCATGGGAGCGTCCGGCGGCACGTGGATCACGGCTCCCGTGTAATTTCAGTCGCGATCTTCAGTCGCACGTTGTCCGACAGCGCGTGCGGTATCGCGTCCATGCCGTAAGCGCTGCGACTGATGTTCGCCGTCGCTTCGAATCCGACCACGGGATGACGCGTCCACGGATTCACCGCGCGAGCGATTAGCGTCGCGTCGAACAAGGCCGGCAGCGTGATGCCACGAATCGTGAGGTCGCCGTCGATCGCATACTGGCGGCCGTCGAGCAGTCGCACCGAACGGGAGACGAAGACGATCTTCGGATGTGCGTGAACGTGCAGCCAGTCAGTACCGCGCAAGTGCTCGTCGCGCAGGTCGAAAGCCGTGTCGATGGACGCTGCATCGATTTCGAACGACACCCGCGATGCCTCGATGCACTCGTCGTCAAACGCCAGTTGCGCATCGAAGCGCCTGAATGTCCCCGGCGTACGCGTGAGCCCGAGATGGCGAACCGAGAAGCCGATGTGGGTATGCGCGGCCTCGAATGACCATGCCGGGCGCGCCACCGAGTCCGACTCGTCGACGGCGGCGTTGCGCAGCAACGGCAGCAGGAAGTTCAACATGCGGCGTCTCCAACCCAGTCTCACCGGGCTATTCATAGCTATTCATCTTGACGCCATGCTAACCCCGAGAAAGCATCAATGCAACGATTATGACGCATCATTTTCAAAATTGATTCGCCATTTCCACGTATACCCTGAGGGTCAATAGCGGCCCGCACGCCATTCAGGCATAATGAGTCGTCGATTGATGCGTTCAATCACGCACCAATCCGCTGACATGGACCTCGCTCCACCGCCTGCCGATTCTTAGGAACGGGGCAGCGGACCATGCATGAGTCAATCGCCATCACCGGACCAAAGAGCCTTCCCGCACGGGAGGCCGAGAATATGTCTGTACAAACAAATCTGATCGATGATGATGTGCTGCGGCTGCGCGAGTACATCGAGGGCCACGTCGCCACGAGCGGCGACCTGCGTCTGCCGCCGGAACCGAAGCTCAGCGAGGCATTGGGCGTTTCGCGCGGAAGGCTGCGCACGGTGCTGAAAAGGCTCGAGGACGAAGGCGTCATTTGGCGGCACGTCGGCAAGGGCACCTTCATCGGCCCCAAACAGGTCGCGCCAGACGACGAAACCTGGTCCTCGTCCATCAGCGTCGACGACATCATGGATGCGCGGCTTGTGCTCGAGCCCCAGCTCGCCGCGCAGGCGGCCGTGCATGCGACGGCAACCGACGTCGCGGCGATGACGCAGTGCCTCGCCGACATGACGGAAACCGCGCCGTTCATGCCCTGGAAACGGCTGGACGAGCACCTGCATCGGCTTATCGCGCAATCGACGCACAACGCGCTGCTGCTGATGCTGTACGACACGATGCGAGTTCAGGTGCGCCTCAATCTGGATGCACGCATGGAAGAGGTGTTCTCTTCGCAAACGGGCCCGCGGCACGATACCGACGACGAACACCGACAGCTCGTCGATGCGATCCGCACGCACAATCCGACGCGCGCGGAGCAATTGATGCGAGAACATCTTCGCTCAGTGAGAACCCGGTTGTTCGGCTTGCGCTAGTACGCGCTTCGAGTGGCGGCGTAACTTGCCCCACCGCGACGGAAATCGTTCCGCAGGGATGACACACTTCCCGGAGCCGGCACGTCTCGCGCGTTCATCGCAAGAACCCAGTGCCGGCCCGCAGATTCCGGTGGCGCCAGCACGATCCCACGCGGGAGCCACCTTGCACGCGGCTCGTTACGCCGTCGTCTCGCTCTTTTGCGCGGCGGCCGCGCGCTCTTCTTCGAGTCGCTGGTTCACGGCCCAGCGGAACTGCGACAGCGCCGCATCGATGCCGAAGGGCATCATCTTGAAGCCGGGGTCGAGCGCGAGATTGCGGTGCTGCGCACTTACCATTTCCCGATCCTCATCAAATGCATCCACTACCGACTGGTGGATCGAGCGCGTCACTTCCGGCTGGTCGAGCGAGAAATTGTGGGGATGCGCGAAGAAGTAGTGTGTCGAGCCCTCCGTCTCCGGCGTCAGAGCCTGGCAACCGTGGAATTCCGCCGCGTCCACGCGGGTTCCCTGCGGCGCGCCGGTCCCCACGGGCGCCATGCCCGAATCCATGCGCAGGATCGCGGGAATCGTAAAGTCATAGATGTTCCAACGATCGACCTTGCCCGGCCAGTCACGAACGGCTTTCACGAACGGCGGCGGCTCGGTGTTCAGGGTCCATCGCGTAATGCGCACGCCATCCTTGATCCGCTCCACTTTCGGCCGCACCGTGGCGTAGTCTTCTCCGCCGCCCAGCGTCGTGGGATGGACGTAGGGTAGATGCGAAAAGTCCAGCAGGTTGTCGCAGATCAACAGGTAGTTGACGTCATAGTGGATGTAGCCGGGCAGCGATCGCCACTGCGGATCGTCGACCCAGTGGGTATCGGGAATTGTCGACGGATCGGCGAGTTCGGGCTCCCCCATCCAGATCCAGATCCAGCGGTGCTGCTCCACCACCGGGAACTGCCTCACCTTCGCGTGCGGCGGGATTCGCTCCTGTGCCGGCGCCTCGATACATGTGCCCTCACTGTCGAATTTCAGTCCGTGATACATGCACCGCACACAGTCGCCCTCGCGTCGGCCGAGCGACAGCGGCGCGCCACGGTGACAGCAGCGGTCCGCGAGCGCGATCACCTCGCCGGACTCCTTCCGGTAGAGCATCACCGGCGTGTTGATGATCGTACGGGAAAACAGCTTGTCTTCTTCCACCTCGTGTGACCAGGCGGCCACGTACCATGTATTGCGGATGAACATCGATTGTCTCCTGTTTGTTGTAGGACATGCTTTTGCACGTCGCTCCATAACGATAGAATCGAATCCGCAATGCAGCAATCTAATGGGATTAATTCGACCTATGCATGCCGCGCATATACGTGATCTCGATCTGAATCTGCTGGTGCTGTTCGATGCGATGCTTCGCGAACGAAGTGTCACGCGCGCAGCGGCAGAAGTCGGCCTGTCCCAGGGCGCCATGAGCCATGCGCTCAATCGTCTCAGGACGTTTTTCGAGGATCCGTTGTTCGTCAAAACTCCTGCAGGCATGGAGCCAACGCAAAAGGCCACGGAACTGGGCACGACGATCACAGAGGTGATGACGGCATTGAGGGAGCGGGTTATTTCGCAGGCAAGCTTCGATCCCGCGACGGCTCGACGCATGTTCGTGATATGCATGACAGACATGGGGGAACTCGTCTTCCTACCGCCGCTCGTGCGGCGCCTGCGGGAAGTCGCGCCCTACTGTTCGGTGCGCTCGGTGCAGGTACCGCTGGAGGACATCGAGGCCACGCTGGCCGCGGGCGACGCCGATCTCGCGCTGGGTTCTGTGCATGCCGCGCCTGACGGTCTGTACCAGCAGCAACTGTTTCTGCACACATTCGTCACGATGGTCAGCGTGCACAACAAGGCCATTGGCAAAACGATCAGCCGCGCACAGTTCGAGCGGGCACCGCAAATCGTCGTTTCACTGACGGGTCGCGCGAGCGCCGCCTACGATAGTTCATTCGAGGAATATGGAATCAAGCGGAACGTCTTTCTGACCACACCGCACTTTCTGGTCGTGCCGCACCTGATCAACTCGCAGCCGGACCTGATCGCGACAGTACCGCTGGAACTCGCGAACGTCTTTGCGAAGCTCGGTACGGTGCGTATCGTCCCACCACCCGTGCCGTTGCCGCCATTCGCACTACGCCAGCATTGGCACCCGCGTTTCCATGACGATTCAGCCAACATGTGGCTACGTCGCCTCATCAAGCAGACGTTCGACCGCTATCCGGATATCGACGGCGACTCATGATGCGAGGGCATCGCGTATGTCGAAGGCCGGCCCCGGTATGACGCTGGACCGGCCATTCGCCGCTGCAATCAGAACATGTGCATGATGCCGACGGTGGCCCCCGTCGTCGTGCCGACCGGCGCAAAGAGCGACGTCGCTCCCGCACCCGGCGAAAGACCCAGATTCGCCTTGCCGTGATTGTTGACGAAGCCGACCTGCGCATACACGCCGGTGCGCTTCGACAAGAAATAGGTCGCGCCCGCCGCACTCATCAGCGAGTGACTGGACGAATCGTTGCGATCGCTTACGTACCAGACGCCGACATTGAGATCCAGTTGCGGCAAAGCGAAGTAATCGACACCGCCACCGTACACGTTGTTAGTCGCCCCGCCCTGGACCTTGAAGCTCTCGAACGATGCCTTTGCGGTGACCGGGCCGAACTTGTACGCCGCGCCGATCAGCCGTCCGACATAAGGGACATTGCCGGCTGGAACCGTGATGACCGACCCGCCCGCATTGCTGTCGAAAAAGGCCGAATCAATGGTCAGCCCACCCCACTCGTACTTCAGACGTGCCGAATACTGGCGGCCCGACTGGAAATCGCCGGCCACGCCACCGAACGAGTACATCACACTGCCCTGGAAGCCGGACACCACCGGGCTCGTATACGAAATCGCATTCGAGCTGAACGAACCCGTCACGCTGACGTTGTTGGAATAGATGGCCAGGATGCTGCCGAATTCCGAAAACACCCGCGGGTCGAGCGCCCAAGCGGCCAGGAAAAACGGCGAAAACTGCAGGCCTGCCTTCACCTCGCCAAAGCCGCCCTTGAGTCCGACATACGCCTCGCGGCCGAACAGGTTCCCGTTTCCGTTGTTAAGGCCGCCATTGGACAATCCGATCCCGCTCTCGAGCTTAAATATCGCATGAAGCCCGCCGCCCAGGTCCTCGGTGCCGGTCAGGCCGAAGATCGCAGGAGCAATCCCTCCGTTCTGAAAACCGATGAACTTCCCTGCATTTCCCCCGGTCGCCAGGTTCATCGTTTTACTGAGATAGAGGACGCCGGTATCCGCAATTCCGTACAGCGTGACGCTGCTTTGCGCATGGGCCGATACCGCAAAAAGAAGGCTCGACGCTACTGCGGTCGTCGCCCTGAAAACGCACCTCCGGTACATGACTGTCTCCTTGATTTATTCTCTAAACAAAAAACACTTCGTATTACGAAGTACTTGTAGCAGCACTTACGACTGTCAGACATCAAATTGAAACGAGATGCCGTGTTCTTCTCGAGCGCTCGCCCCCACTTCGGTCAGCACGCTCCCCGGCACCGCAGTTGCTTTTCAGCGCAAGCCGAGACCTTCCTCCATCATCGATCTGGCAACCCACATATCGATACGACAAGGATCATAATATGCCTATGATCGCCGCCGAACAATCGCGTTTTCCCTGCTTAAAATCCCGGTATCTCCGGAGAAAACGCACATTTTATATACGACTCGAATCGTATTTAATTTAAACAGCGACCCTAACTAAACCGCGATAGCTCCGTTGCAGAACGCACGCGAGCCGCGACGCGGATCTCCACGCACGCCGCTGACGCCGTGCGCCGGCATCCCGCAATGAATCACTGGTACCGATGACCGTGCCGCTCCGCACGCTCTTGCCCGAAAGGATGGCGGCCGGCCAAACGGGTCGGTAAAAGTCATCCTCGCCCGGTTGGTGATGTGCGGGCACCAAAGACTTATACCGCCCGCAAGATGCGTGCGTGGTGAAGGATGTGATCTTCCATGAAGCTCTGGACGAAGAAAAATCCATGGTCGTAACCTTCATGGCGACGCAATGCAAGCGGCTGATGTGCGGCTTCGCACGCGCGTTCGAACACGTCAGGGTTCAGTTGTTGCGCGAGAAACTGGTCTGCCAGCCCCTGATCGATCAGGATGCCTTCACGGAACCTGTGCCGCGCGTTGCCCACGAGCTCGCTCGCGTCGTATTGTTTCCAAGTGTCCCGATCGGCACCAAGATAGCCGCTGAACGCCTTCTCGCCCCACGGACAGCGGGTCGGCGCCGCAATCGGTGCGAACGCCGACACGGACCGATAGATCTCCGGATTGCGCAGCGCCAGCACCAATGCGCCATGACCTCCCATCGAATGGCCGAAGATGCCAAGGCGTGCGCCGTCGATGGGCAACGCGCCGATCGCCGTCTCGCGCAACTCGTCCCGCACGTACGAATACATCCTGTAGTGCTTCGACCACGGATCCCGAGTCGCGTCGACGTAGAAGCTCGCGCTAGCGCCAAAGTCCCATGATGCCGACTCGCCCGGCACGCCCGCACCGCGCGGGCTTGTATCGGGCGCGATGAGCGCGACGCCGTGTTGCGCCGCGTAGCGCTGCGCGCCGCCCTTGATCGGCAACGTCTCTTCGGTACAGGTCAACCCGGCCAGAAAGAACAGCGCAGGCACCTTCCTGTCTGCCGCCTCCTTCGGCAGGAAAACCGAGAAGCGCATTGGCAGACCGATGGCCTCCGATTGATGTCTGTAGATGCATTGCGTGCCGCCGTGCGAACCGTGCGACTCGATCAATTCGAGCATTGCGCTTTCCTTTAATGGAGGACGACCGGGCGAATCGATTCGCCATTCTTGGAATCGGCTGTGCCCGGGTCGAGTCAGCCCCGATGCGCGCGCGGCGGAGCGCCAGCCGAACGCTTCCCGTCTTTCAGTTCACCGCCTGCGGCTGTCGTTGCGCCAGCTCGGCCTCGATCTGGCTGTCCAGCAGGCGGCGGACGCGAACGGCCGCGGCATCGCCAACCAGCAGTACCGGCTTGAGCGACCAAAAATCCTGCGCGCCGATCGACTCCTGCTGCTTCTCGAGCATCGGCGTGTCCTCCCTGTCGAACGTGGCCGCAAACGACTCGACAACGCTCGCCGCGATTTTCTCGCCGTGTGTGCCGCCGTCCTTCGGTATACACATCGAAAACCAGTAATGCGACGTGCTCTGCGTCTCCGGCGTGAACAGGTGCGGATTGTTGAACAGGAGCCCGACGGACTCGCTCCGGGGGCGCCCGACAGGCGTTGCGCCACCCAGCAGCAGCAGGTTCGACGGGGCGCTCCACCTGACGTCAAGCCAGCGGTCGACGCGCAGGCCACGCGGAACGCCGAACTGATCGCAAGCCGCATCGGGCAGGACTTCGTTATGGATGAAACGCAGCGACCAGACATCCTCTCTGTCTTGGCGCACTTCGGTCTGTGCGCGCTTGACCGAATCGCTGCCCAGCGAATCGGGATGTAGGAACTCGATGTGTGACAGGTCGAGAATATTGTCGACCTCGAGCCGGTAGTTCGCACGCGGCCGAAGGTATGCCTTGCCGACGTACCAGCGCTCGGGATCCATACACGAGAAATCCGGAATGCTGGCCGGATCGGCCCGCGCCGGATCGCCCATCCAGATCCACAACACGCTGTACCGCTCGACGAGTGGATACGAACGTACCGTCGCGGCAGCCGGGATCCTGCCGTCGCCGTGAGGATTGTGTACGCACCGCCCGGCCCCATCGAACTGCAGTCCGTGGTAGCCACATTGCACCGCGCCGGTAGCTACCAGAAGACGCCCGCAGGACAATGGCGCGAAACGGTGAGGGCAGCGGTCGTGCAGCGCGTGCGGTACGTTCTCGGCATCACGGAACAGCACGATCGGCTGATCGAGCAGCCTTCTCGCAAGCAACGCGCCCTTTTCGAGCTCGCTGTCCCAGGCTGCCATGTACCACGTGTTGAGCAGGTAATCCATGTTGCTGTCTCCTCTAGGTATGTGTGAGCCAATGGCTGCGGTCCGGGCACACCGCTGGCGATAGGGTTCGTACGCGAACGGCGCTCGCACGACCGCGCGCCTGGTACGCCGGCTATCCGTCGCGCTCCATCCACCGCGCAACGATGCGGCGCGCCTGGATACCGGCCGTATCGGCCTTGACGCTACGCTCGCCCACGCTCACGCGGCGAGGACGGCGGGCCACCTGCGCCTGGATGGCCTCCAGCACGGCACGGTCCTCGTCGAATCCGGTACGGATCGCGCCGACCAGATGGTCCATCGCTTCCGGCGCGGTGGCGAAATCTCGACCTATAACCCAGCAATACAGCATGTGGGTCTGATCGATCGGCGTGGTGGCATGCGCTACGCGAAAGCGGCTCGGTCCACGCCCGGGCCGGGACGGATCCTCGAAATCGACACACCCCTCCTGTAGCGCCGGCGACAGGAACGAGCCACGATGCTCGCGATGCCACGGCGTACCAGGTGGCACACCAAGCGCCATCGCATAGCCAGGCGCGAGCGGCTTGTTCACGAAACGCTGGCGGTATTCGACGGTGTCGCCGTCACCGCTCACCTCCGGGGGGATCGTCCAGTCCTCGATCTGAAAGGTCGACGCATGCACATAGCCAAAGTGCGTCAGGTCCAGCACGTTTTCCTTGAGCAGCATGTAATTGGCTGAAATTTCCATCCGGCCGGAGCGGATGGCGAACGCGGAATCGGTCGTCCAGGGCAGTTCGGGCGGCGCAGGCGTCGCGTCGATCATCGTGGGATCGCCGACCCAGATCCATACGAACGGCCCAATTTCACGGACCGGATAACGCTTTGCCGAAAAAGCAGGCGCCGCGTCTGCAGACGGCACGCGCACACAATGCCCGGCGGGATCGAAGCAGAATCCGTGGTACCCGCATTCGATCGTGTCGCCGCGCAGGCGGCCCAGCGATAGAGGCGCCTGACGGTGTGGGCAGCGGTCCTCCAGCGCGGCGACCGCGCCATCCTCCTGCCGGAAAAGCACTACGGGCGTATCGAGCAGCCATCGCCCGAGCAAAGTGCGCCCCACTTCGTTACCGAGCGCGGCAACCCACCAGCAGTTGTACGGATAGTTGCGCGCTTCGGCGATGCTTTCCGCAATATTCACGGTTGCCACGATGGCTTATCCCCTCTCTGAAAACTAGTCTGTTTTCCCGGTTCCGCATCAGATATCCCCCCGACACCGGTCCGACGCCATTTCACACAACCCGCCGCACGATCGGCGTTCGAGATGGGCGAATCACCAACTTACTAAACGAGTCGTATCGTTTCACTTTAGTAGAAGTCCGTACCGTGCACAATCGGGTTTGCCCGGACAATGCCTCGATCGTCATATCCGCGCCAAACCGCTCGGCCATGACACGACGCCGGATTCGTTCGGCACATCGCGGGTCCATACGAATTTCGCCAGCGAGACAGGGAAAAATCCCGTTGACGCCAGCGGACGCTATCGATATCTTTTTAATACGATACGACTCGTACCGTAAATAGTGCAACGAGACCCTCGATTGCGGCGAAGCGCCCAGCCAGGCGATTGTTCACGAGGCAGCGTTCCGCACGCGCGACAAGCCAGCTTCGCCCCCGCCGTCAGGGCGGTGCTGGCCAGAACCAATCAGGAGCCTTTGACATGAACACAGTAACTCGCCCGGTGCGCATCTGCGCCAAGGTGATGGAAACCCGCGACATCTGCAGCTTCGAGCTGGTAGCCGCCGACGGCGGCGAGCTTCCCCCGTTTTCGGCTGGCGCGCATATCGACGTTCATCTGCCCGTCGGGCTGGTGCGCCAGTATTCGCTCTGCAACCACCCTGCGGAAACGCACCACTACCAGATTGCCGTGCTCCGCAATGCGGACTCGCGCGGCGGCTCGGTCGGAATGCATGCACTCGAGGTCGGTCAAATCGTGGAGATCAGCGAGCCGAAGAACCATTTCCCTCTGGCATGCGACGCGCCACATAGCTTGCTGATTGCGGGCGGTATCGGTGTCACGCCGCTGCTGTGCATGGCTGAGCACCTAGCGAGCCTGGGCCGATCGTTCGAGTTGCACTACTGCACGCGTTCAGCCGATTCCGCCGCATTCACTGCGCGACTCCGCGCGTCTCCGTTTGCCGCTTCCGTGCATCTTCATTACGACGACGGCCCACAATCCCAGAAATTCGATCTGACGGCCCTGCTCGAGCCGGGTCGCTTCAGCGCACATCTCTACGTCTGCGGACCGACGGGGTTCATGGACTGGACGCTCGACAGCGCGAGAAAGGCCGGCTGGCCCGAAGAACGCCTGCACCGCGAGTATTTCGCCGGCGCGCGGAAGGATACGAGCGGAGACGGCAGCTTCGACGTGGAAATCGCGTCCACCGGTCAGGTCATCCGCGTCGCAGCGAATCAGACAGTGGTCGCTGCGCTGTCGTCGCACGGCATCAGCATACCCACGTCTTGCCAGCAGGGGGTCTGTGGCGCTTGCCTGACACCCGTCATTGACGGCAGACCCGACCATCGAGACATGTTCCTGACGCCAGATGAACAAGTCCGAGGGGACCAATTCACGCCGTGCTGCTCTCGATCCAAGAGTCCCAAACTCGTCCTCGGACTATGAACTAATACTGCACGGGTGATTTACGGTCGACCCGCGCTTAGAAGCGCGGGGCCATATTTTGCACACAATGATCCGGGACGCGTGAGTACAACCCATGTCACTTAACAGATGAATAGCGGCCGTCCCCTTCACCGAGCCCGGTGATCCGGCGAGACCGCTCAAAGGCATTCGGCGCAGTGCTATTGCGTAATGGTCCCTGCCGAGCCGAGGCTTCTGGACGAGTTGCCGACATACACCGTCGTCGCGCCGCTTGCCGGCGACCACTGCTGCGCGTCCTTGTCCCAGGTGCTCAACGGATGGTTGTTTGCCTTCGGATCGATGTTGATCGTGACCGTCTGCGACGCACCGGGATTCAGGAGAACCTTCCGGAACCCGACCAAGCGCTTCGGCGGTTCGCCGGACAACGAAGGCAAGCCGACGTAGACCTGCACGACTTCCGCCCCTGCAACCTTCCCTGTATTGGCAACCGTCGCAGTGACGTCGTACGTGCCGTTGCTACCCGGCGAAACGGCTGCGTTCTGGATCGTGAATGTCGTATAGGAAAGCCCGAAGCCGAATTCGAACGCCGGGCGCTTGCTCATCGCGTCGTACCAGCGATAACCCATGTTGAGCCCTTCGGTGTAGGTCACGGTCGGCACGCCATTGACCGCGACGCCCGGATACTGCGCGGCACTGATCGAATCCATGAACCCCTGGCCGACCTGCGGGAACGTCACCGGCAATTTGCCCGACGGATTCATCACGCCGAACAGCAGGTCCGCGACGATGTGCCCGTCCTCCTGCCCCGGGAACCATGCCTCGAGTATTGCGGCCGGTGCGGACGCACCGCCTTTGAGCAGCGTCGGGTCGAGCGCCTCGACCGCGTTGTCCTTGAGCACCAGCACGGTCTTCGGATTCGCGGCCACCACGCTCTGGATCATGGCGAGCGTATTGCTGCTCTTGACGGTACTGGTCGTCGTCAGCGCACTGGCCTTCGGCCCGTACCAGTCGAGCGTGTTGAGGTACTTGCCGGCGTCGAGACTCAAGCCGGTCGCATCGACGAACGTCGTCTGATCCGCGCCCTCTTCCGAAATCGATCCGGCCATCACCACAACCGCGTCGGCGCTGCCGATCAACGACTGGGCCGCCGCGAACGTCGACACGGTACCGTCGATGGTGGCGTTCGCGTTTGCATCGTCGACGAGAACGAGGTGGACCTTCGCCGTCGAATTGCCGAGATTTGCGAGCACGTCGCGCATCCCTTGCAGCGGCGAAACGGTATAGAGCGCGACCACGTCCGAGCTCCCGCCGCCCGACCCCATCGGGTTGCCGACGCTGCTGCCGCCCGCTACCGCTTGCTGCGCGAACACCTGCGAAGCCTTCCCGACGATCGCGACGTTCTGCACCGCCTTGCTCAAAGGCAGCGTGCCGTCATTCTGCAGCAGCACTGCGGATTGCTCGCCGATGGCTTTCGCAACGGCGCCGTCTGCGACGGTATCGATCGGCGTTTGAACCATCGGACGATCGAAGATGCCTGCCTTGAACATCTGCGTATATCGGCGCACCAGCGCCGTATCGATATCTGACGTCTTGATCGCGCCGGAAGCGAGCGCGGCGTTCAGCTTGTCCGGCGTCCACCAGGTCGCCACCCCCGGGATGATCACGCCGGGCATTTCGTTGTCCAGCCCAGCGAGCATCGTTCCAGCCGTGCTGTGCGCGGCGAAGAAGTCCGACTGCACGTAACCGCCGAATCCCCATTGCCCGCGCAGCACGTCCGTCAGGATGTGCTTGTTCTCGCACATCGAGAAGCCGTTGACCGAGTTATACGAGCACATGACGGCACCCACCTGTCCGTTCTTCACCGCCATTTCGAACGGCAGCATGTACAGCTCGTGCAGCGTCCGGTCGTCGACGTTTTCCGAGATGGTCATCCGGTTCGTCTCCTGCTCGTTCGCGACGAGATGCTTCGCCATCGCGATCATTCCGTGCGCTTGGACCGCCTGAATCTCGGCGACGCCCATCGTGCCGGTGAGATACGGGTCCTCGCCCAGGTACTCGAAGTTTCTGCCGCCGACGGGCAGCCGGGCCAGGTTCATCCCCGGCGCTTCGAACACGTGAAGCGCGAGGTTTGCGCCTTCCTTGCCGATCACGTCGCCGAATTGCGTCGCCACGGCGTGATCGAACGACGCGGCCACCGCGATTGCGGACGGCAATGCGGTGGCCTTGGCCGACGCCGCACTCGTCAGTGCCGCGGCACCGCTCGACGCTGAACCGGCGGGGACGCAATCGTTCTGGCCGATGCCGACCGGCCCATTGGTGATGCGAAGCGTCGGAATGTGGTATTTCGGGAGGCCGGGAATATGACGCGCGCCGAAGCATTGCGGAAGCTCGGCAATCACGCCGGGGCCGCCCACCAGTTGCTCTTCCTTATCGGGTAGTGCCATGGCTGCCACCAGCAAGGCCGCGCGCTGCTCCGGCTTCAACGACGTGTCCATCCATGGCGACGCATTGCCGGCCGGTGAAGATGCATTCGGACTGCTATCGCTGCTGCCGCCGCACCCGCCAAACAGAACTGTCAGTCCCGCTGCCAGACAGGCCCCCGACTTCCTGATCGAAATTCCCATGTCTCACTCCTGTGTCTTTGCAGACGATCGTTCGATATGTTTTGCAGTACTTATTTATGTCGTCGCTTCAACGCCGCCCGTCTGCTCCGACGCATTGCCGCGCAATGGATTGGCGCCTGCCAATCGATCCCGAGACGGGCCGGCGCGATGCTCTCGATGTGTGCAGTTCGCGAGCGGCCGCGACATCGCGTCGCGTGCCGCTCTCGCGGCTCCGCATGACACGCCCGTCCAACTCGGGCACTTTGGGAAAACGTTTATCCAAGAATAAAGCGGCTACCACGGTTTTTCCAGTCGGTATTAACGCGTATGGCACCGTCGTTCGCGCCCAAAGGAAGCGCCCTCGCACCACGGAATGGGTAATCGTTTATCCTTCGGAACGTCAGAAGACGGTGCGCGGCAGCGCTTTGGGCGTGGCGGAACAGAAAGGACCGAGCCTTGGCGGATGCCGTCGGCTTCGCGGCGCCTCCGCGCCGCCGACTCGTGTGCGGACGAAGGGCAATGACCCCGCGGCGGTCAGGACCGCGGACGAATCGACGTCGAGTCGCGTACGACGAGGCGGGGTTCGAGCACGAGACGCGCGGCTTCGTTCTGGCCGGAAAGCGCTGCGAATACCTTTCGAGTCGCAATCTCACCCATCTTTTCGCTCTGGGTATCGACCGTCGTCAGCGCGGGTTCCGAATATTCGCCATAGGGCGCATTGTCGATACCCGTAACGGCAAGATCTCGAGGCAGGTGGAATCCGAGCGCCTTCGCACCTTTCATGAAACCCAGCGCAATCAAGTCGTTATAGCAGATAACTGCCTGCGGGCGGCGCGGGCCGAGCAGGATCCTCGAGCAAGCCTGCTCGCCCGCCACGGAAGTCGGTGCATGTGCATCGTACACATCAAGAGAGAGCCCCTCCTCCGCCAGGCATTCGCTTGCGCCGCGAATCCGTTCGGGATCGATTGATGCTTGCCCGAACCCCAGATAGGCAATCTTCCGATGCCCGAGGTCGAGCAGATGCCGCGCCAGCATATAGGTGGCAAGGCGGTTGTCGATGCCCACTGTCGGGATGGCGAGTTCATCCAGATGTCGCAGCATCACTACCGGCTTCTTCAGGTCCAACATCCAGCCCACTTCGTGCTCCGACAGGCGTGAACTCACGACCAATCCGTCCACGCGTTGCGCGAGTGCCTCGATTAGTGAACGCTCTCGAGCCGGATCCTCGTCAGTGTCGACAAGCAGCAGCGTGTAATCGTGCGCGAGCGCAACTCGGTTTGCCCCTTTCACGACACTCGCGAAGTGCGGGTTGCTGATATCCAGAATTGCGAGCCCGATGGTACGCGTACGGCCCGTGATCATCGATCGTGCAAGGGGGCTGGTTTGGTACCCCAGCTTATCGATCGTCGCTTTCAAGCGAGACTCTACCTCCGGCGAGAAGCGTTTAGTCCCATTGACGTATTTCGATACGGTCGCGACAGACACGTCTGCTGCCATTGCCACATCACGGATCGTCGGAGTTGTGCTCTTCATAAAAGGGCGAGAGGTTCGAGAATTCGGCAATTGTCGCAGAACGTGGGAGTTCGCACCTTTGCCAGCGCGTTCTCCAACTGACACTTTGACGAGCGCTGTGCCCGCCGAATCAATCATGCGGGGGATGCCGGGCAACAGGAATGCAAGGATTTGCTCGGTCCTTGTGTCTAGATAGGCTGGTGAAACGCCAATCCAGCGCCGCGCCAATGCCGTCACCTATCGCCCCGCAAAGTGCGGGGCGCGCGTCCAAGATGCAGGCAAGCCTCCGAAGGCCACCGCCTCAAGCAGCACCGCCGGAAAGCGTCCGAACCTAAGTCGCTCCGCAATTGTAGGCGTTCACAACTAGCGCTAGCAGTGTTCACAGACGCGCTAATTTGTCCAGTAACCCTGCTAGCGTAGGGTTCTGAGCCGTGAGAAGCGGCGTGTTCGATAGCGCGTTATTGCCCGTAGACCGGCATCGATATTTGCGGCGTTTCGGAAATCGAGTGTACGAATGCAGTTTCTCATCGATCACCGAGTAGTTGCGCAGCCCATTCTGCCTGCTTTCGCGAAAGCGCGCCTCTCTCAAGCAGCCTGAACACAGATGCGACCTTCACTGCTCGAGTTTCGATCTCTTGGAGGGAAACCATGTTCACTCCAGCAGCAGTGCCGGACAGACACGTTAGCGGAATTAAAGGACACGACAGACGCGCTAGCAAAGTTAGTGAGCAGAGCTAGCTTTACTTGTTGCGTAACGGCAACACTGCGACAAATGCACCATTTCCCCTAAACCCCTTGAGACTAGGCGGTCTGCGCTTGATCGCCGTTAGCATGGTTACTGAGCACCGCTAGCGCTAATTACGAACGCCAACAGCCGACGACGAACGGCCTTATCGCGTTCTCGCATAGATTGTTCGAGATCGGCCAGTTTCCGTTCTCGATATGGCGGATCAGCTTGTGCCACTGTTCGCTCAGACTCGACGGTATGACGGTCGGCAGATGCAGTTCGCGCTTGATCGCCATTAGCATCGCTACAGAGCTCTGCTAGCGCTCATTGCGAACACCAACAGCTGCTGCAGCGCCCGGTGGCCGCGGTCACGCGTCCTGCGACAGCCGAGTTTGAGCAGCCAATCGCGCCGTGGTGATAAGGTTCCCTATCTCGTTCTTATGCCGTTTGGCGATGTCTGCAAACAGCCACGCGCGACCAAGTGGTCGTTCTGGAGCCGCCCGAATGGCTCTTTGCAATCGAAGGCAGCCATCCACCTGCCTGACTGGCCGGCCCCTTCGGAATAAAAACGACTGACAGTAAAGGCCACATTTTCGGCGATATACTCACTAGGTTTTATGGAGAGTCGGTGCTCCACAAGCGTCGACTTGTGCTGCATGGCAATGTGGCCAGAACATCCTCGACTGGATTCGCTGCTCTGCAGCGGAGTGCCGGATGCACCACATTTGAGTGCGCTGGAGACCTCGTGATAAAGAAGATTCGTGTCCGCGGATACCGCATCCATCGCGACCTGACTATCTACCCAAACCGCAAGCTCAACCTTATCGTCGGCGCTAACGAGTCCGGTAAGTCGACGCTCATGGAGGCCATCGTTCTCGCGCTGACGGGACGCATCAACGGGCGAAGCGCCGCCGAAGAACTCAATCCCCACTGGTTCAACGCGGGCGTGGTGACCGACTTCATCACAACGAGGGCGCGTGGCGAACCCCAACGGTTGCCGGAAATCGACATCGAAGTGTTCCTCGAAGACGTCCCGGAATTTCAGGAACTGTGCGGAGCCCATAACTCGGACACGCCCACCAACGCGTGTCCAGGCGTTCGGATTCGTTGTATTCCCAACCCCGATTATTCCGCCGAGTTGCAAGCGTGGGCGAAGGCGCCCTCGCCGCTCTTGCCAGTCGAGTATTACTGCGTGGAGTGGACCACGTTCGCCGACGCCCGGTTGACTACGCGCCCGCGGGTGCTGGCGACCGCGATCATTGACGCGCGCACCGTTCGAAGCACTAGTGGCGTCGACTATCACCTGCGCCAGATCTTGGGTAGTCAGCTCGAACCCCAGGAGCGAGCCAACATTTCCCGCCAATACCGCGAATCCAAGGCAGCTTTGTCAGATTCTGCGTTCAAGAGCGTGAATGAGCGAATAGCCAAGCTTCATGCGGCATTGCATGAGCAGCCGATTGCCCTGGCGATGGATCAGACTGCGCGCACGTCCTGGGAGGAGTCGGTGACCCCACACGTCGATGGTGTTCCGTTCACGATGGCTGGGCAAGGACAGCAATCTGCGATCAAGATCGCACTGGCGATGAACAAGCATGCGGGCCGAGCCAAGTTCGTCATGATCGAGGAGCCCGAGAATCACCTGAGCCACACCAGCCTGACCAGGCTCCTGCACAGGATGGAAGCGCTGGCCAGCGACGACCAGCAACTCTTCATCACCACTCACAGTTCGAGCGTGCTAAATAGGCTCGGACTTGAAGCCTTGCAGTTCCTCGGCCCCACTGCTCCCGTGAAACTCAACGAGTTGGATCCAGAGACGGTGAGCTACTTCAAGAAGCTACCGGGATTCGACACCCTGCGCATCGTTCTGGCCGACAGAATTGTGCTCGTCGAGGGCCCTTCCGATGAAATCATCTTCGAGCGGGTGTTCACGGACGTTTATGGAAAGAGGCCCATGGCGTGCGGGATCGATGTCCTGAGCATGCGGGGCCTGTCACTGTCCCGGGGGCTTGAGCTGTGTGGGCGCTTGGGCAAGAAGGTCGCAGCACTTCGCGACAACGACGGCGTCGAACCGGACGAGCTTCGAAAACCGCTCGTGCAGTGGCTCATGCCTGGCTCCCGCGAAGTCTTCATTGGCGAAGTGGCTCATGGCAGGACGCTCGAGCCGCAGATGATTCATCACTGCGGAGAGACGCACCTGCGGACCATCCTCGGAATCACGGACAAAGCGGACATCGAGACGTGGATGTCGCGCGAGAAGACCGAGGCCTCCCTGCGCATCGCGAGTTCGTCCGAGCGGTTCACGCCTCCGGCGTACATGCTCCACGCCGCGCAGTTCATCCATGGCTAAGCGGGTGACCCTGGCGGTCGCCGGCTCTCGCAAGACTCAAGGCATCGTCGAGCATTGCGCAGGATTGCCGCGTGAACGGCGCGTCCTTGCCTTGACCTACACACAAAAGAACCAGTGCGAGCTTCAGGAACGCCTTGCTCGCTACGCAGGCGACCATCTGAACGTCGAAGTGCTCGGCTGGTTCACGTTCCTCTTGCGGCACTTCGCGAAACCCTTCTTGCCGTTAAAGTTTCCCGGCGAGCGTGTGCTGGGCTTCAACTTTGAAGGCATGCCATTCCGAATGGCAACCGGCAAGGCTCGCTTTCTGGACAAGAACGGCGCAGTTTACAGGAGCGAACTCGGACGTCTGGCGTTCGAGCTGATCGCGACAAGCCAGGGTGCCCTGATCCGCAGACTGGAAGGCATCTACGATGAGATCTTGATTGACGAGGTGCAGGACCTCAGCGCCTACGATTGGGATATCGTCGATTCCCTTCTAGGCTCGTCTGTCGACCTCTGGATGGTTGGCGATATCCGCCAAGCAGTGCTCTCCACCAATGCGCGCAGCGCGAAGAACAAGAAGTACGCCTACGCCGAGGCGATCAACTGGTTCAGGAGTCGCGAAAAGAGGGGGGTCTTGGCGCTCGAGGAGAGCGTGGTCACTTGGCGGTGTCACCCGAAGATCGCTGCGTTCTCGGACTCTATCTTTGACCGGTCCTGGGCCTTTCCTAGCACCGTCTCTAGAAATGACCACATGACGGATCATGACGGCGTATTCCTTGTCCGTAGCGAGCACGTCCATGCCTACGTGGCCCAATATGGTCCCCAGTGTTTGCGTCACTCAGTTGCCTCGGCGAAGAATCTGGCCCTGGATTTCATGAACTTCAAGGTTTCCAAAGGCGCGACGTTTCCCCGCGTACTGATTGTCCCGACGTCCGCCATCACGAACTTTGTTCGAGGCGGTGTCAGTATGGACGCCATAGCTGCTTCAAGCTTCTATGTGGCGGTCACGCGGGCACAACAGAGCGTCGCAATCGTACTCGACGACCCGGGTATGTCGCACCTGCCATATTGGAACCCGGCAGCGGATCTGGCGCGACATTAGATACGGTCGGTCCCAATCCGATTGCAGCGATTAGCCGCTTCCCGCGGTGGATTCAACTGGTCATTGATCGGAACTGGGCGAACGACCGCTTCTGCCGTCGGATGCTGTCGCCTCCGGCTGTCCCACAACGCCGCATTTCCACCACCGGCGTACTTGGCTTGAGTCAAAAAAGCGTCCCGTCTTAACTCTGCGTCGCAACGGAACGCATTGTGCGTCGGAATTCAACCTAGAAATCAGGAGCTTACCGCCGGAACCCTTGGTCCACTACGCGATTTGACGACATTGATTTGGTGGGACCGTCAATAAAGTCGTCAACTCGCCTGCTGGGAGCCTTGAGACACGAAGACTCTGGAGTGACAGAATTATTTTGCTCGACGACCGCATACACCCAAGTCGCCTCTCCCAGCCCTCAAAATTCGCGCCGATTACGCGGACCAAAATAGGCAGCCGAGCATCCTGCACGACTAGCAAAAACCCCAATGTATCTTGTTGGGAAAGCCCTACACATTATTGCAAAATAATCCTATTTACTCGGCTTTTCGTCCAAGCCATCTTGCTGACACAAAAAACAGCAATGCCAGCGGCTACAGCCTCGGGGGGCGGTGCGATGGAAAAACTGCTTTTGTTGAGCGGCGCCTCGGGCGCCGGGAAATCGTCTATCGCCAAAGAATTGGAAGACAGGTTTCAATTTCGCCGCATTAGCAGCAGCGGCTACCTCCGGTCTTACGGGCAATCGCTCTCAGCCGAAGGAGAAAAACATCAGCTGCAGGAGTTAGGCGACCGGCTCGACGACGAAACCGACTTTACCTGGATTGTCGACGAAGTCGCCGCTCCAACGGTCGATCGTGCTCCCGAGCAATCGAACTGGCTTCTCGACGCTGTTCGCAAACCTCGACAGGTGTTGCATTTCCGGCGCCGCTTCGGCCCACATATCCGACATATCCACCTCACCGCGCCCGAAGCCGTGCTTGTGCAGCGCTACAACGAACGCGCCAAGCCGGGAGACACACCGTACGCAGAGGTGATCGCTCACTCAAACGAGATCACTGCGCGATCCCTCGGCCGCGTTGCCGACCACATCTTTGATACATCTGCGCTATCACCAGCGGACATCGCCCAGCGCATTATGGAAGCCTGGGGAGTCGAAGCATGAGTGACCGCCAGATCGTCATTATCAGTGGCAAAACCTGCAGCGGCAAAACTGGTCTCGCGACCTTGCTGGAAAAGGAGTTCGGCTTCTTTGTGGTTCGCACCCGGGACCTCTTAGCGGCCCAGCTAGAACTCGCCCCCTCGTCCGCCGACCGACAGCACCTCATTGAGCAAGGTTTGAAGCAAAATGTCGACACCCACTCCCGGTGGGTCATCTTGGGGGTCCTTGCTAGCCTTGAGGGGATTCCCTCCGACCGGCCAGTCGTCGTCGACCATGTCATCGATCCGAACCAGGTTGCCGAGTTTCGCAAGCACTTCGGGCCGAGTCTCGTTCATGTGCACCTATATGCGAGCCAGGAGACGCTGCTCTCCCGCTACGCATCGACCGACGGACAACAGCTAGGCGCGCCGCCCTATGAGGCAATTGACCATCTCAAAGAGCAATCGGACATCCTTGCGCTGAGGAATGACGCGGATGTGCGAATTTCAACAACCCGCACCGACGCTCAAGATACGCTGGTGCGCGTTGCGGCCCGTCTACACCTCTACACCCCGCCCGACGTGCGCTGTGTCGACGTCATCGTGGGTGGTCAATATGGCAGCGAAGGCAAAGGCAACGTCGTTTCCTATCTAGCTCGCGAGTACGATGTCATGGTACGGGTCGGTGGCCCCAATGCTGGCCATACCGTCGCCAGTGCTGATGGCGCCTATACCTACCACCACATCCCGTCCGGCGCCCGTGACGTCAAAGCGAAGCTCCTACTCGGACCGGGGATGACCATCTGGCTGCCTGGATTGCTCAAGGAGATCGCCGATTGCGGCCTCACGGCAGATCGTTTATTCATCGACCCTCACGCCACCATCATCGAACCAGCCGACCGAGAAGCTGAAGGTAAACATCTGGTAGGCACAATTGCTTCGACGGGTAGCGGTAGCGGAGCGGCAACCGCGAGGCGGATTCTGGAGCGCGGTAAGCCCAGCGTTCGTCTGGCACGCGACATCCCTGAGCTTCGACCCTATGTGGGAACAGAGGGTCATTACCATGGCTGCACAGCCGATCGCCTCGAAGAGGCCTACCGCAACGGACAATCTATCTTGCTTGAGGGAACACAAGGCAGCGGCCTCAGTTTGTTCCACGGCACCTACCCGTTCGTAACCTCGCGCGACACGAATGTAGCAGGCTGCCTGGCCGAGGCAGGCATCTCACCGAGTCGGGTGCGGAAGATCCTGGTGGTCATTCGCCCCATGCCCATCCGCGTGGGTGATCCCGATGGGGACCAGGGGCACACATCGGGGCCGCTCAAGCACGGCACAACCTTTGATGCTATTGCTGAAAAAGCAGGCCTGGACCGTGAAGCTCTGAATAAGGCGGAGAAGACCTCCACCACCAAGCGCAAACGGCGTGTGGGCTGGTTCGAATGGGACCAGTTCCGCAAGGCTTGTGCACTCAATGCGCCCACCGACATCGTCCTCACTTTCGCAGACTATATCGACGCGAGCAACAGCAAGGCCCGCCGCTTCGAACAGCTCACACAAGACACCATCAAGTTCGTGGAAGAACTGGAGCGCGTCGCACAAGCCCCGGTTTCACTCATCAACACCCGGTTCCCGCGAGAGCCTGACGGAACGAACGATCTTCGCTCCGTCATCGACCGTCGGAACTGGACCGCCCGCTCAACACGTCGGATACCTCGTGGAAATCGAAAAACTGATTGACGCTTATCCAAGAATCTTTCATATGGCCGAAGCCGATACGTGGCCCAGCATCCGAGACCGCGGCCTGATGTCGGCCTCAGCTGTACTGGACCACTTCGGCGTCACCGGCCGGGCTCGCAGCCAATATGAGACCGCTCAACGGACTAGCAAGATGGCTGTGCTTCCTCAAGCGCCTGGCGAGATCGTGCTGCGGGATCAAAAGCCGATGCCTCCCGAACGCTTGGCACGGGCACTGATAGACGGAACCACGCCCGAAGCCTGGTACAGACTCATTAATGGCAAGGTCTTCTTCTGGGCCGAAGAACATCGCTTGCATGGCCTGCTCGGGGCGCGGGATTACCGACATCTCGAACATGATGTGTTGACCATTGACAGCGGCCCATTCATCCGTGCGTACGCTCCGAGCCTCTGGTTGTGCCACATGAATTCCGGGAACACCTTTCCGATGCCTCATGCCAGGGGAATCGATGTGTTCAAGCGAATCCAGGATTATCCGGTCAATGCCCGCGGAGGTCCCGCCAAGCCAGTCGTCGAGATCGTGGTGGATGGCCAAATCCCGGACATCGCACGCTATGTCATCGAAGTGCGGCGCATGAAAGGCGACCAAACGCTCCAACAACTGGCCTGAACGCGCTCGCCCCCAGGTAATAAGGCGCCACTGGCGCACGACGGTCCATCAACTCACCAAAGGAGTATGGCAATGACTCAGCAAGAAAAGGATATGGAACAAGCCAAAGGGGACTGGTCCAGGTGAGGCTGGCCCATCCCTTCTCCGCTTTTCAAGTGGATTGCTTCCGGCATTGGCCCTTGGTCGCTAAGCGATGGTGAACGGGCTGCGCTCAGTAGCCAAGCACACGACGTTCAAAAAGGTGACAATAGCTTAGATGTCCACGAGCGCTCTGTTCCAAGAATCTGCTTTCCCAAAAGTTGCATCAGCGCGTTACGCAACGCTTGCTGCACGGGGACAGCCGAAAGGCCAGTATCGGAAGCACATGCGATGAACCGTGCGTCATTGGTGGCTGCGCTGGCGACGCTAGGATGATCATCCACGGCCAACCAATTCGTTGCTTTCCTGCGGTCCGCTTCCGACAAAATTTCCTCAAGCCTCGAGGGACCATAGGTCTCCACAACGCCGTCGAATCGGGCTCCAAGCGGGCCGAGCAGTTGGACTAGGCTCTCATCGTCGAACAGTCGGCGCCAGTCCGAACTGATCACGATTCGGATCTCGGGAAAAGGCCTGAGAAGCTGTTCGAGGATCGGTCTCCAGCGGAAGAGATCCGGATTTTCTATCAGCCGGCAGTTCTCATCGAGCGCAATCTCCCCCAATGGGTGGAGGACGCCATCAAAGTCCAGAAATAAAATAGGGGCTGCCCGTGATGCCTGGTGCGTCATTTTGATACTCCTGCTGCAGCCAGCAACTGGCGCACGCGCCTGATGACCCAAGCGATCTCAGCCAGCGAAACGTCCCACTGCCCACTGGAGACCTTGCACTGCACGCCCGCCTCGACCTTGCAAAGCGTCTCCTCCAGTAACCAGGACGGGTGTTCGGCCTGCTTCGCCAGTGGCTTCGAGCGCGTGCTGTTGCCCGAGGTCTGCGCAGGCGACGTACCGCGGAAGAGTTCCTCGTCAATCGGACCAGTGACATACTGGACACCGATCTCACGAAGCAAAGGCTTGGGTGGTTAACCAAGAAAGACACCCTTGACAGTTGTTCGAGGAAAGTCCTAAGGAACGGCTGGATGGTACATGATCGTAATCCTGCGGAAGCTCCGGGACGTGCGCCGCCAATGACAGGTCGGCTTCCTTGCGGGCCTTCAGCAACAGCATGGAGTCGGGATCTCCGCGTCGAGCAGTGCCGCCATGGCGTGCTGCCTGAAGGCCGCGTCACCGGGATGCGGGTCGCATGATCTCCTCCGAGCTCCGAGGTAGGTTCGTAAGGCAGTTCATCGCACCGCGGGCTGACGAGTTCGAGCGCAACCGGTCAGCCGCCGGCGCGACGTTCGTGGCGTGATGCTGACTTTCCTGCCCAACGCAAGAGGATAGTCTGCTCGCCGGTGCCGGCCATCAATAGATGGCCTCGATGCCCTCCCTCATTCCGCCGAGACGAGGGCAGCATCGAAATTCAATTCGTTCTCCAGCTTCCGCTGGGGCCCAAGATGGGCGCGGATGTGCGCACAAGGCCTCAGCTCACCGCGGCTGGTTGAATACCACAGCCATGACACGCCGCTCTCCTCTGCCTCATGCTCGCGCCATATACCTGTGAGCCGATCCAAGTGCACGCGGCCATCTGCAGCGGTACGATCCAGCACATAGACCTCGAAACTGCCCGACTCCCACTGCGTCGCCACCTCGACCAGCGCCTCCGCGCCACTGATGAGCCAGCCATCTGGCAGCGAAGCGTGGTCTCGCCGGTGGCGCGGTGCGACCACCAGAAAATTTAATGTTTCGTCCGTCCACCCCACGCAGCGCCAAGCCTGGTGCGGCATCGCGAGCGCCCGCCTGACCGGGTCGGCCTCCGCCCAACTTGCATCCGTAACTAACATCCCTAATCCCTGCGGTAAATACTTGATCCGCGCGTCTTGTCGACCTTCTTTCCTGTCATCCACCCAGCGTCCACTCCGGAAGCAAGCACGTTCCTGAACGGCATCTCTTTGGCAGACGGCCGTGCGCAGTTGCGCATCCCATCTAAGCACGTGTCATCGGAAAGAAGTCACCAATGGTATCAAATGAACACTATAGATTGTAGCCCTTTAGATTTCAAAATGAGTACATCAAGTCCTTTATGGGGGGACTTGCATGCACACGAAGGCCAAGCTGGGCAACGCACTACGGCTCCTTCGCGAGATCGCCAACGTTACGCAGGAAGATTTTGGGTTGGTGTCCAGCCGCACGTATATCAGCACAATTGAACGGGGAATGAAGTCGCCCACACTGGGAAAGATAGAGCAGTTGGCCAGCGTGCTAGGAGTGCACCCACTCACGTTGCTAGCCCTTGCATATATGGACCACCTCACCCCAAAAGAGGTCGAGCAGACCACGGCAGCAGTGCGCGCGCAACTGCTCGAGATTCTCGGCGAGAAATGAACTTCGCGAATTAGCAATCCCGCCGACGTGTTCGGATCACCTCCATCAGCAAGTGCGCAGCAGACTAGCCCCACGAACCGCTCACCCACGGCGTGCCAAGTGATCGGCAAACACAAGATCTCTCTCCAGGCGTCCCGCAACGGCCATCCCAACGGAATCGCGTCGTCACCCCCCCGGTCGGACGTCGCCCGGCAGTGCACCGATCGGGCCGATTCGGCCCGCCCGAAGAGCCGGAATCTTCCAACTACGCCCGGACGGAAATTGGGCTAGCCTCACCGTCGATCCAACAACGCTAACGGCAACGCGGGTACGCCGCCGGCGGACCCATCGTCGCCTCCTCAAGGGTGAGCCGAACCTCGCCCCGTCCTCGGCCGAATACGCCGGCAGCAGATAGGACAGCAGTATCTGAGCCAGCTAGGTGTCATCGTCCGACGGCGCCAGCCAGTTCGCGCAGAAGCTGTTGAAACAGCGCGCCCATGCGAGCGTTATGTGACTGTCTGGCACGCGGTGCCCGGCTTGCTGGAGGAATTCCTCATCCGGCGAGGTGCTCACGAAATTCTTTCGCCACCTCGGCACGTTCTCTCTTCCTCAACATCCCTCTCTCCTCGTGGTCATTCAGCCACTTCGCCGGCAAATCGTCGTGATCGCAACGCGTTCTGCAGGGCCATCCGGCCAGCCATCATCCTTCAAAACGCCGCGTGCACGGCATGCTTACCGTCCGTCGTCCCATGCACTCCTCGCTTTAGCGAAATCTGGTAGTTTAGCTGCGCAGCTAAACCAGCCAAATGAGCTAAATCATTCAAATTGAGCAACTGCACAGCCTGCTAGAAGGACACCCACTCGCCGACCATTACCCATAACCTTACCCCCGGAGCAAGGTCATCGCGACGGGAGGTTTGGACGGGACATTAAACAGAGTAACAAGGATACTGGCGCGAGCGACCGGCCGCCCTGCCCACCGCTGTCCGGAAATAAAGGGCGACATAGTCATAACCATCGGTCCATTTGCGGACACATTCGGATCTGTACCGCCGGCAACATCGCGCGAACAGGTTCATATGCACCCAAACGCATCGGAGGCTGTACGCACAGCGTGCGGAGCTTAGGGGTCACCGACGACACCCCGACGCTTGAAGCTCAATTGAGCAACGTCATCGAAACACCGCGCCACAAGCAGCGGCCCGCCCCTAGGGTCATGGTCTGCGCACTCGCCGATCCATCGTCATAAGATGCGATGGCACGACCGGAATCCAGCCGACTCCCGATGGGAGTGTGCGGATCTGCTCCTGCCCGAACGCAAGTAATTGCGCGACGCACTCGAGCATCTACAGCAGAAGACCAACTTACGGACAATCAACGTTTCGACTCACTACTGCCGCCTGTAACTCTACACGAGCCACAGCGACAAATCCCCCCCGGGAGTCATTGTGAATCCATCAGGGGAACACGTATTTGAACGCTCCGGCGCCGCGACGTTCACGATAGTGCAGCATGAACAGCAGGTCGATCGGCACGTACGAGTTCCAATTGAACTTCTCGAAGCCGTAGGCATTAAATTTCGCGTTTGCGTCAAACATGGACCACCGATGCAATTCTCGTTGTGTGCAGCGTTCCCAAGACTGTCGCGCAAGTTCATGGCCGTCTGGCACAACGACCGCCCAGCCGGGTACTGTAGCAACCTCCAGCGACTCACCAGCAATTTGTGCAACCGGTAATAACAGGTTGCCCTTGCCTAGCGGATTAACGATAACCTTGAGGTTGGAGCCAATATCCTGGACCTCAAGCGCCATCCAGATCCTCAGGAATTCAACGTAGAGAATGCGCGGCACCAGCTCAGCCGACGGAGCCAAACCGCCCAAGGTCGGCATACGCAGCTTCCAGCGCCTGACCGGTCGATCGGCGTCGCGCTCGGGGACCGGAGAGGGGGGCCCCGCCCAACATGTCGTCGGATGAACCGCCCCGGATTGAAACCAGCGGCTACGGGGAAACGCGGCGTTCGTTTCCCGCATCTTATGGAGCGTTTGCTCAACCGCATCGATATTCTGCTCAATTGCCTGCCTCCAAGCGATAAAGGCTAGGCACACCGCACAGGCCTGCTCGCGGTCGAGACAATGGACGTCTGCACGCTTTGCCGACGTTAGAATCGACAGGCAGCGCCGATGCGGGCGAACGAACTTTCGGAAGATTTGCCGCCGCACCGAGCGATAGCGTCGTATAGTCAGCCGCTCTATGTCAAGATCAACGACCGGACTGCGACTGCTCCCCGTCCACCGAAAAATATTCGCCGGCGTCGCACCCCTGTTGGTCAACCAACATTCCGGCGGCAGGGCGAGTCCGCACACGGCGCCCCATTGCAGCGCGCCCAAATTCAGCACCTCCCGAAAATCTGGGGCGCCCAGCGCATCCCCTATCAGCTCATTGGCAACCCGCTCCCGATCGCAGACCGACCGCCACCACGCAGTAATCTCCTTGCAACACATTTCCGCGGCCCGACGAAGATCTGGATCGGTGACACCTGCAATCCGATACGCTGGGTCGATAATCCGGGTACCGCAGGCTGGACACGTGACCGTCTCGGAGAGATCGCGCGGGCGCATTGTGCGTACCGTCGTTGCACACTGCAAACAGCCCGACGCAAGCGGAATGCGATGCCAAGGGCAGTGTGTCAAGCCACCAAGCGCAAACAACGTGCAATGGTAGCCGGCCCTCGCACAAGCCGGGCAGTGCCGAATACTCCGAGTATCCAGTAACGACGCCGGAAAACCCAACGTGTCCAGAAACCCCGTCTCAAGCACAGTACGATGCTCGCCCAGCAGCGCAGCATAGCGGTCAAGTGCAATACTTTGCGCCGAAATGAATTCGCCGCCGGCCTGGTCCGTTGCTGCCGAATGCGACACCAACTGTCGCAGTTCGTTCCATGTCAGGAAATTCGTCGCCATCACTCTCGCGAACACCGACCAGGCCGACTCGAACGGTGCAACACTGCCGGCCATCCAAGTCAGCCGCGCGCTCAGAAAATCGCGATCGCTTGCGTTCAGGATTCGCCGCATATAACTCTACCCCCCCCCAGCCAAGGTCCGAGGCATCGATGGCACTTTTGATGTCCTTTACCTCCAGCCGGAACTGCTCATCGTCAAACCGGTGAAGCGACAAGAAGAGCCATTCGATGGTCATGGCAATCGCTTCCATGCTCAATCCACTCTCCGCGTCTGACGTCGCGGCGGACAATTCACTCCAGATCAGTTCCGCGTAGTGATGGAATCGAAATCCTTGTCGATACGCCTGAGGAAAGAAAAACTCCGTGTAAGTCCAGCCGGACCCCTCCGGCCATTCGCTCTTTGTGTCGAGATAAGTAAGCACCCCGGTCAGCATCTCAACGCCTGTGCAACCATCAAACGATTTGGGGCGACGAAAGAACCGCGCAATCAACTGCAGCTTGTTCTGTTCCTGAAGGCTAGTGATAAGGTGCTCGACATCGGGTTGCCCAAATGAGATGACGGTCATCGTGATGCCACGAAGTTCGAGCAGGTTACCGAGTTCAAGCAGACTGCCCATATCGTGCTGATTGAACAGGTTGACTTCATCCAATATCAAGACAAAATGATTGCCGCCCTTGGCAGCAAGACTCGTCTCGATGTCCGACGCGACGTTGCGCAGTAACACGGTCGCGTCCGTTCGGGCCGCACATACGTGCCCTACGCTCTCGAGTATCACGCGATAGGCATGTCCGCTGACCGGACGCAACGTCGCCCGCGCTGCCGCCACGATCACGTGCGCGCTGGGAAACTCCTCGAGTAAATACTGGCGCACAGCCCGCGCACATGTCGTCTTGCCACATCGGGTCCTTCCAATAAAGACCAGACCGGTGCGACGAGCGTAGACGCGTTCCCGAATAGCTCGATACGCGTGCTCGATCACGAACGTGGGAATTGTGTAACGTCGCGTCATAAGAGGATGACGTTCGATCAGATTGGAACGATGCTCAGGCAACCAGCCACCGACGGGAATATCCAGCCGCGCGACATCAGCGTCGAGCCTGATTCGCTCAGGCACGTTAGTAGCGTGCTGATCATGTGCGGCGCTCACGTGCACCTCCTACTTGTTGTTGAACCGCTTCTTTGAGGAAAAAAAATCATCCGGAAGCGGCGACATCACAGTCAGGTTTGAAAATTCCATAATCGGCTCAACACGCAGGGTAGGCTGCCGCTTCGCCCGATCGCCCTGAACATGCGGCTTGACGCCTGCATCAAGAGCTACCCGCGCTGCCTCCGTCGCTTCTTTGGGCGCCACCATTTGCCGCTTGCTCTTCGGTTTGACTTTGCTCGCGAGCCAGTCTAGATAAGCCAGCACCGGATCCTCAGTTTTGCTCAATTGCAAGATACGCTTGCATATCAGACTGAATATCGCTTTGCGAGTGGTGAGGTTGTGCTTCGTCACCCCCCACTTTCCATGAGCGACAAGTACGCCGTACTCCTGACCATTTGCGAGAAATGCATGAACTTGCCTCATATCCTGGTCGTCGATATAGATCACAATTTTCTTTCCGAGCAGCCATGCTGAATCAGCAAGAAGTGGATTGGTATATCGCACATGCTCGAGCTGAATGTATGGCCTGCGTCCCGAATTGATCGAGCCTCGAACCGTCACCAGCTCTGCCCGACGCGCAAGACGAGGCATGCCCACTACGTTCGGCGGCAGTGTTCTAACCATGCATCTAGGTGACTCTCCGCACAGAAACTGACGCATCGCTTCAAGAGGCGAGTTGTAGTAATTCCGCTCGCCGGGCAGCGCGTTGTGCTCGGCAAAATGGATATCAATCAACTGCTCAGCCTCGTCTGCACGAATCTTGAATCGAGCCGCTGCGGCCTCCGCATCAGGCGCGCGTCCACGCCCACGATCGGCTCCGCTCGTCGAAGGAAGGCGCTGGAATACATTCCGAGCAATTTTCCCGAACGTTCTTTCCACATTCGGGCGATGTTCGAAATGACCGGGTGGTCCCCAATTGACGATGAAGCCAATGCTCTTGCGAACGGTGTCGTGAATCTGACTCGCAAGATTGGCGAGCGCCCCATCAAGCATCGTGATGCTCCAGACCGCGTGAGCTGCCTCGGGTATCACGCCACTCGGCAACCCGCTACCCGTTGGATATGCAAGCGCCGGTGCCATCAGAGTCTTAGGCTGCCATACTTCGACGACCGCCTTACGAATCAGCGCCGCCACATCTGTAGCGCGGACCTCGCTGGCATACACGACACTGTAGGCCAACACGGCGGTTGTCATGCGCTCCACCGCAGCAAGCAGCCACAATCGCCGAAGCGTGATCTCCGTTGTTGTGCCCTCCGGAGTTTCGAACGCGATCGAAAAAAATGCGTCGATCTTGTAAGCGTCGATTTCGACGGCATCATACGGTTCCGAGTAGGGAATGATCGGCAATACGCCTTTCCCCGTCGCCGCATGAGCCTTCGCCTCATCCCCCCCTTCATAGGCGACCGCACGGCTAAACGTTTGGCGAAATAACGATTGCATGTATGGCGCAATTGTCTGCCGCCCCTGATGCTTTGTTCGAAATGGCCACTCCGTGTTGGTGACGTTCTCGTGCCGGAGTGTCTCATGGAAAATGCGCACGAGGTGCGCTCCGGTCGGATGATAGTGATCCGGCTCATTGCGCTTGTCTTTTTTGAGTCGTTTGACAAGCTTGTCTTCGAGATCAGGTAACCGCGTCAATATGGCATTGAGGGCGCACGACATGCCGCCTTGCTGCTCCTGCCGCTTCTCGCGCACCTCGCTACGTCGAACATTTGGTCTGATATGCACGTACGGCAAAAGAGCGCGATACCCCTGAATACGACCATCGTCGGCAAGCTCCAGACATCGCCTGAAAAGATTGCGCACCATCGCCCCGTCCTGGCCGGTCACTGTCCTAATTTCGCGATAAGTCTTCCCTTCGGCGAACATCTTGATCGCCTTGACCCGGCTCGAGAGCATTTGCGCACGCGCTCCCGTTTCATCACCAAGCATTGCCGCAAGTTCAAAGTCGACCGATGGCCACGTGTCGAGCGATTGGGCGGTCGCTAATATTTCTGCCCGCGACCAGCGCTTACGTATTGTGGATATCATGGTTCGCCCTCCCATCGCCATGAGGTGTCGAGCGTATATCCCGTCCGAGAGAGATCCAGGCGCAACCATGCCACAATCGCCAAACGCGCAATCAAGCCCTTCACGATCGTGGCGTCGACGTCGGGCATAGCCTCGATAATTTGCCGCACGGTTCCGGTCTCGATCCTCCGGGCAATGCTCGACACAAGTGCCACCTCGGATGGGAGCCCTTGGTCCCTCAGCCCTGCAGCAAAGCAAATAACCTTAGCCCATCGCATCGCAACAGTGGCTTTCGAGCGAAGATCGGATTCTCGGATCAGTCTTACTTCGTTGGCCACATCGGAGCAGTTTGTCGGTGGCACCCCTTGGTCAACGGCCTCGTTGTCATGCACAATCCGATGCCCGACAATCCGGTTATCGCGCGTGGTCACGAGCGCGTGAACGCCCACCCATCTGGCAGACGGATCAGACTCCGCGGTGTCATCACACAATTCGAAGGAAACAATGCCTGGATCTGCCTCTAAATAAACGATCCAGTGTAGGAAGCGGTAGTCCGAGGGAACAATCCAGTCTCGGCTTGTCTTAACGCTATAGACAAGATAGAGCTGCCGATTTCGGCGACCACGATGCCGGTAAGCGCGCATGACGTTTGCGCGCTGCTGCGACGAGAGTGTTGAGCCGGGCGCCATGACGCCTCCAGTGACCGGCGAAATACATCCGGCGGGCAAGATTGAGTAAACTTTAGTTCAAACGGCAACTTTGCGTATTGTTTAGTTCAAAAATTCTGGAAGAAAATGTCTCCCATTGCAGTTGCCCAGCACCTCCGACCGACCGCTGGACATGGGCAGCCCTCGACACTCGGTGGGAGACATTTAGTTCCAGAGACTGTGACCCTGGTGTCCGAGGTGACCTTGCCCCGCCGAGTACACCGTTCGTAAGTTAATGGTCTCGCCGGTTTTCGGTTGATGCAATTGCCCGAATTGGTCCGGCGCCAATTGCCCCAACGCACTATGCGGACGCACCGAGTTGTAGTCGCGCGCCACGCTTCGATTCGCCTGCGTACATCGTCGAGACTGACGAACGCATGCTGATTCAAACACTCTTCACGCAGTCGGCCGTTGAAGCTCTCGATGTGAGCGTTCTCCACCGGTTTGCCGGGCCGAATGAACTGCGGTTTTACGCCGTGCTCGTGTGCCCAGGCGTCGAGCGCCTTGCTGACGAACTCCGGGCCGTTATCCACCTGAATCAGATTGGGTCGCCGTCCTCGCTGCCGCGACTGCTCGAGCACACGCGTCACGCGAACACCCGTCAGCGAGAAGTCGACCTCGATGTGCCAGCACGCCCGGTTCCACAAATCGATGATGGTCAACATTCGAATGCGGCGGCCATGCACCAGCGCGCAGCCGGTGCAACGCCGCTTTGCGAAGCCCCCTAACGCTTCGACGAGCGCCCGCGCGGTGCCGCCTTCGCAGTCGCAATCGGTGAGGCTTGCGTCGACGCCAGTGCCGTCCGCTTGAACCAGGGCGAACCAAGCGTGGCCGCGCTCATGTCAGCCGCAGAGGCGAGCAACAGCGGTGCGAGCTCTTTCAGCCGGGATTCCGGCAAGCGGCTTGTCGGGCCGGCGAGGCTCACGATGCCGACTACTTCGTTCGTCACGGGATTACGCACCGCTGCCGCGATCGACGTCATACCGATCTCGTACGTCTCGATCGCCACGCCGTAGCCGCGCTCGCGCGCACCCTTCAGGTCCTTCAGGAATTGCTGGATGGTCTTCGGCGCGCGCGGCACGTTCTGCGTCTTCGCGCTGAGCCCGCCCTGCTTCGACACCAGCTCGATCGCGCGCTCGTCGGGCAGCGTCGCGAGCCATGCCTGGCCGCTCGCGGTGCAATGCAGCGGCGGCTGGCTGCCCATGTCCGGGTCGTAACGCAGGCCGGATTTCGCACCCTGCGCCTTGCCGACGAACGTGATGTGATCGTCCTCGACCACACCGAGCCGCGCCAGTTCGCCGGACGACTCTGCCAGGCGATCGAGCACCGGCTGGGAAATGTCGAACACCCCGCTCGTCGACAGGTAGATCAGCGCGAGCGACACCAGCTTCAGCGCCAGCATGTACTCGCCGTGCTCTTCATCCTGACGCACGAACCCTTCATCGATCAGCATCGACAGCAGGCGATGCGTACCGCTGCGGGGAATGTTCAGCGTATCTGCAATGGTGGCCAGCGGCATGCGGCCGCCGTTCTTTGCCAGCAATTCCAGCACTGCGAGCGCACGCTCGAGGTTTCCTGCCATGGCGCCTTCTCGTCCGTATGGTGAATGTCAAATAAGAACATAATTCCATACTGGAATTCAAGCGAATTTGCGCGGCGCCGAGACCGTGGCCGCGGCGCCGCGCCCGCCATCAATGGCCGGCCGCCCCGCTCACGGCCACGAACGTGCCGCGATGGCGCGCGCCCTTGAGCAGCACCGCTGCGCCGCCCACGGCCGCCGGCACCGCAAGCGCCGCGAAGACCTGGCCGAAGCTCCAGTTCGCATGGAGCATGGCCGCGCCCAGCATCGCGCCCGCAATGCCGCCGAAACGGCCGACGCCGAGCATCCAGCTGGTCCCGGTGGCCCGCATCTCGGTCGGATAGGAGCCGGCCGCCAGCGCGCAGAAGCCCGTATTCGAACCGTTCATGCAGTAGCCGATGCCGAACGCCAGTACGCAGATCACCGTGAACGGATGGGCCGACACGCCCATGTACCAGGCAAGCGCGCCGCCGGCGAGCACGGTCGCGCCAAGCGCGGCGTGCGGATTGAAACGGTCCATCTGCCAGCCGATCAGCAGCGAGCCGACCGTGCCGCCCGCCTGGAACAGCGCGCCGACGATCGCGGCCTCGGCCAGCGAAAACCCGAGCCCGCGGATCAGCGTCGGCAACCAGTTGCCGAGCAGATACACGGTCAGCAAGCCCGCGAAGTAGCAGATCCACAGCATCACCGTGCCGAACGCATGTTCGCGCGACAGAATCGCGCGGACGGGGCTGCGCGCATCGCGCACCGGCTCGGCCGACACGAAGCGCGTGCGCGCGTCGGCAACGCCGGGCTGCACGCGGTTCAGCACGCCGATGAGCCGTGCGCGGCGCTGCTCCGACAGCGCGAGATAGCGCGCGGATTCCGGCAGCCATTTGACGAGGATGGGCACGTACGCAATCGGCAGCACGCCGCCGAGCAGCAGAACCGAATGCCAGCCCCACGTTTCGATCAGCCACGCGCTCACGAAGCCGCCGCCTGCCGCACCGAAGGTGAAGCCGCAGAACACGGCCGTCACCATCAGCGCGCGCCGCCGCGGCGGCGCATATTCGGCCATCAGCGTGGCCGCGTTCGGCATCGACGCGCCCAGGCCGATGCCGGTCAAAAAGCGCAGCACCGTCAGCGACACCACGCCCGTCGCAAACGCCGACGCAATGCTCCAGAGGCCAAAGAACGCCACCGCGCTGACCATCACCGTCTTGCGGCCGAAGCGGTCGGACATCGGGCCGGCCGTGAGCGCGCCGAACGCGAGACCGAGCAGGCCGCCGCTCATTACCGGCCCCAGCGCGTCGCGCGGAATCGACCACGCGCTGGAAATCGACGGCGCGATGAAGCCGATCATCACCGTGTCGAGCCCGTCGAGCATCACGGTCAGCATGCACAACAACAGCACGAGCCACTGGAACGCGCCCACCGGCCGCGTATCGAGAAACTGTTGAACGTCGAGCGAGCGCGCGTCTTTCGATTCGCGATCCTGAATAGTCTGCTTCGGCTTTCGGGCCGTCTGCGAGGAAGTCATGCTGATGTCTCCGGAAATGTTGTTCTTGTCGTCGTGTCGAATGCCCGATCCGCGCGCCGGCACGATGCCTGGCGCCGATCGGGCCCGTTGGGTCGCGAAGGCGACCGGCGTGTGCTCAGGCCGGCACGGCCGCCGCGTCGATCACGGCAACGGTGGCCTCGCGCAAGCGGCGCGCCCGCTCGACGGCCGGCGTCGTCTTCGCCCACGCTTCGTTCGGCACCTCGACGCTCACCGGCAAGTGAGCGGGCAGCGCGCGCAGGATGCCCGCGAGATCGAGGCCGCCTTCGCCCGGCACCATCCGCGCGCAGCGTGCCTGGAACAGCAGCGTGTCGACGTCGGTCGGCCGCTCGGCCGGCGCATCGCAGAACTGCACGTAACCGAAGTACGCGTGCGGCAACGCCCGCAACGCGTCGGGCGACGAACCGGCACGATCGAAGTGGATCGGGTCGACGATCAGCCCGGTGTTGCGCCGGCCGCACGCGTCGACGATGCGCGCCCCGGCGCCGATGTCCTTCACGTCGGTCCACGGCATCGGCTCCAGCGACGGCAACAGGCCGAGCGGCGCGGCCAGGTCGCACAGCCGGCCGAGCCGGTCGATGGTGCGCGCTTCGTCGGGATCGTTGCCGGCCACGAGGACGTAGCGCGCGCCGAGTTCCGCCGCCGTTTCGAGCATCGGCAGGTAGTGCGTCACGTCGGTATCGGGCTTCAGCCGCACGATCTCGACGTCGAGCACGCGCATGCCGGTATCGCGCAGGACCGCGAGCGTTTCGCGCTTGAGCCGCGTATCGCCGATGATCTCGTGGCGAACCTCGGTGTCGGTGGCCGGCAGCAGTCGCAGGCCGACGTAGTCGTAGCCCGCGTCGACGGCGCATTGCACCATCTGCGGCGGACTCAGTTCGAGCACGGTCAGCGCCGACAGCGACAGCGCGCGGGATTGAGGCTGGGTCATATCGTCTCCTTGAGCGTCATGGCGTAACACGCGGCAGGTTCAGCGCAACGGCGAGAACGGCGCGGGCACGCAGATCGTCGACTCCATGGTCGTGAGATGAGCCGGGCCGCCCTTCGGCGGCCAGATGCCGTCCTTGACCGCCTCGGCGCGAATGCGCGAACGCTCGTCCACGCTCGCATACGGCCAGATGTTCAGGAAGCGCGGCGTATCGCCGTCGAGCGCATACATCGCGCCGACCAGCGGCGAGCGCCGGGTGCGCTCCGGCACCGCCTGTTCCCACACATCGATCGTGTGCTGCAGGCTGCCGAGCTTCGTGCCGTACACGCGCATCTCGTAGATGCCGCCGTGCACGGCCGGTTCGATCGGCGGCAGGAACGGGAACAGCGCATAGCTGGCCGTCTTCACGTCGATGATGGATTCGCCGCAGCCGAACGGGTTGCCTTCGAGCAGCATCCGCTTGCGCTCGCCGACGAGCGCGGCCTCCGATTCATAGCCGCGCAGCACCAGCACCTGGCCGAGCGTGCCGATGTCCGAATACCACGCGCCGAGCAGCTTGCCGCCCTGCGGATCGCCGCTGGCCTGAATCCCTTCGAAGACCTGCGCGTTCGCGCCGATCTTCACCGTGAGCGTCACTACGTCATACAGTGTCATTGCATTGTCCTCGAGGATGAATCGATGCCGGCACGCGCGGGTTCGGGCGCGGCGTCGGCGAGAGAAAGGCCGGCGAGATAACCGAACGTCATCGCCGGACCGAGTGTGATGCCGCCGCTGGGATAGCAGCCGCCCATCATGCTGGCCGAATCGTTGCCGACCGCGTAGAGGCCGGCGATGACCCGGCCGGCTGAGTCGAGCGCGCGTGCATCGCGATCGGTGGCCAGGCCCGCGAACGTGCCAAGGCTGCCGGGCAACAGCTTCACCGCATAGAACGGCCCCGCTTCGATCGGCGCGAGACACGGGTTCGGCTGCTGGTCGGCGTCGCCCTGCACGCGGTTGTACGGTGTCGAGCCCTTGTGAAACGCCGGATCGCAGCCCTGCTTCGCGTACTGGTTGTAGGCCGATACCGTGTCCGCCAGCGAGGCTGCGTCGATTCCGCATTCGCGCGCGAGCGCATCGAGCGTCGCGCCGCGCTTGAGATAGCCGGAGCGCCGGTACGGGCCGGTCGGGAACGGAAACGGCTTCGAGAAACCGAGCCCGTAGCGCCGCTGAAAGCGATGGTCGCAAACGAGCCACGCGCACACTTCTTCACCGGCCGGCGTCGTGTCGAGCAGCGCGGAAATGAAGTCGTGATACGACGACGCCTCGTTCACGAAGCGCTTGCCCGCGCACGTCACCGCGATCACGCCCGGCTTCGCACGCTCGATCAGATGCGGAAACGCGACCGCATCGCCGCCCGGCTGCGGCACCAGCGAGACGGGCGCCCATGCGGCCGGCGCATCGAGCGACCGGTCGAAATGCGCGCCGATCGATTCGCCGAGCCGGATCCCGTCGCCGGTATTGCAACGCGGCGCCGCCGACCAGTGTTCGCGGCCCGACGGCGTATAGGCGAACGTCTGCGCGCGCCGCGTCTGATCGTGCGGGAAACCGCCGCAAGCCAGCACGACGCCGCGCGCCGCGCGCACCTCGTGCACGATGCCGTCGATCGCCACGCGTGCGCCGGTCACGCGTGCGTCGTCGCGCACCAGGCCGATCGCCTTCGCATTCGTGCGCAGGTCGACCCCGCGATCGGCCGCCGATTTCAGCAGGCGCGCGACGAGCGCATTGCCGTTCACCAGATGCATCGAGCGCCCGTAGCGCAACTTGTGCCACCCGAACGCGGCCAGCCGGCGGCCGACATGCAGCGCCGACTTCAGCGAGCGCGTGGCGCGATAGAAATGCGCGAGATCCTGGCCGGACGCGAGCGCCATCCCCTTGAGCGTCGTCACCGACAGCGGCTCGCGCAACCGGTCGATCAGCGGGCCCAGCTCGCGACCGTCGAACGGCATCGCGCAGACCGAGCGCCCGCCCGTGCCGGCACCCGGCGTGGTGTGGAAATCGGGAATGCGGTTGCCGTCGACGAAGCGCACGGCCGTGTTCCGCTCGAAGAATTCGACCATCTCCGGGCCGCGTTCAAGCAGCGCATCGGCCTTCGCCGCATCGAACTGCGCGCCCAGTTCGTTTTTCAGATACGTGCGCGGCACCTCGATGTCCTCGCGAATGCCGGCCCGCGCCGCGAGCGGATTGCGTGGAATCCACATCCATCCGCCCGACCACGCGGTCGTGCCGCCAAACACGGCCTCCTTCTCGGCGACGATCACGCGCAGGCCCTGCGCCGCCGCCGTGACCGCCGCTGCGAGGCCGCCCGCACCGGAGCCCAGTACCAGCACGTCGCAATCGAGTATCGGTTCACGCTTCATGTTCAATCTGCCCGTTCAGTGTCTCCAACGCCGGATGCGACCCGATCGCGACGTCTGTGGAATATTCTTTCGAAGTGAAATACTATTCCACTAAATCGGGTTTAGCAAAGACTTTAACGAAAGGGAGGCAGCGCAATGCGAGTACTGGTAACGGGTGGCAGCGGTTTTCTCGGCGCATGGATCATCAGGAGGCTGCTCGTGCGCGGCATGGAATGCGTGAGTTTCGACGTGCGCACGAACCCGCGCCTCGTCGAGGCGCTCGCGCCAGAGCGGGCCGCGGCCGTGCAGTGGCGCACCGGCGACATCGCCGACGCGGCCGCCACGGCACGCGCATTCGACGGCTGCGACGCGGTGATCCATCTCGCGGGCATCCTTACGACGGACTGCGCGGCCGATCCCGTGCGCGGCGCGCGAGTCAACCTGGTCGGCACGCTGAACGTATTCGAGGCCGCCCGCGCGTCCGGGATGCAACGCGTGCTCTATGCGAGCAGCGCCGGCGTATTCGGCCCCGACGACGGCGCCGTGCCGCTACCGCAAACCCACTACGGTGCGTTCAAGCTGGCGTGCGAAGGATCGGCGCGCGCGTACTGGCATGACCACGGGATCGCGAGCGTGGGCTTCCGTCCGCTCGTCGTCTATGGCGCCGGGCGCGAGACCGGATCGAGCGCGGGGCCGAGCCTGGCGTGCCGGGCGGCCGCGCGCGGCGAGCGCTACACGATTCCGTTTACCGGCACGACGGGCCTCGTGTTCGCCGACGACGTCGCCGCCGCCTACGAGGCCGCGCTGCTGGCCGAGATCGACGGCGCGCACGCGTTCACGCTCGCGGGCGAGATCACCCCGGTGAACACGCTGATCGAGCGGATCGCGGCCATCGTGCCGGGTGCGCACCTCGATGCCGGCGGGCCGCCGCTGCCGATCGCGACGGCGTTCCCCGACGACCCCGTGCTCGGGCGCCTGCTGCCCGGCCTGCCGCGGACCGCGCTCGACGACGGCCTGCGGCAGACGGTGGCGTTCTACCGGCGCCAGCGCTAGGCCGGTGCACGCCCCCGCGGCTATGCCGCGACGTCCGCGGGCACAATGCCCGTACGCGTCGCGGCCGCACGATGCACGGCGAGCGTCGCCGCGAGCGTGCGCGCGGCGTCGTCGGCCGAACAAAGCGGCGCCTCGTCGCCCGCGATCACCGCCGCGAAGTGGCGCAACTGCTCGTGATACGGATCGGCGCCATGCGGCGTGCAGCGCTCGACCGTCAACGGATCGTGCCAGCCCTTCCCGCTGCGGTATTCCCACAGATCGAGTTGCGGCAGCGTGAGCGAGGCATCTGTGCCGATGAGGAAATGCGTGTTCACCTGCTGGCGCGGATAGTGCGAGGCCTCGCCCGCCGCGAGATCCCAGTTCCAGGGTGACGCCGCGCAATCGGACACGGCCAGCGTGCCGAGCGCGCCGCTGTCGAAGCGAAGGAGCACGGCGGCCGTGTCTTCCACGTCGAAGCCGCGCACGCGATTGGACGCCTGGGCCTGCACCTCGACGATCTCGCCGAGCAGGAACCGCATGATGTCGATGTCGTGGATCAGGTTGATCAGCACGGGGCCGCCGCCCGCGCGACGGCGCCACTCGACCTCGAAATACGCGTCGGGCTTGTAGAAGGTCGCGAGCGCATTGGCCGCGACCGGCTTGCCGAGCCGCCCCGACTGCACGATCTCTCGCGCGCGCCTCAGGATCGGATTGTGGCGGCGATGGTGGCCGACCAACAGCGGCACGCCGGCTTCGCGTGCGGCGCGCCCCAGCTCGGCTGCCGCCGCGACGCTGTCCGATACCGGCTTCTCGATCAACGCCGGCACGCCGCGCGCGATGCACGCAAGGCCGACCTCCACATGTGTCGCATTCGGCGTTGCGACGATCGCGCCGTCCGGGCGCACCGCGTCGAGCATCGTCGCGTAATCGGCGAACCCGCGTACCCCCTCGGCACGCGCGAACTGTTCGGCCGCCGGCGATGGATCGGCGATCGCCACCACTTCCACCTGCGGATGCGTTCGTGCGCGCTCCACGTGCATCCGCCCGATTGCGCCTGCACCGATCACTACCAGCCGTCTTCTTGCCATCGCTTCATCTCCGTTGTTCGGGGCGTCCGCATCGCGTCGAGTCGTTCGCATTCCGGACCGACCGGGTGAATACCCCGATTTATTGAAATCTCCTTTGATTGTTGAATGCTATTCCACTTCAAACCAGAATTCACGAAAAAATTCGACACGTGTCGCGCGGCCTGCCCAAGGACCGCGCGGAATCGACCTTGACCAGGAAACAGGAGGCCAGACACATGACTGACCAGCACGAGCAGAACGACACCCTTTCCAGCCACCCGGCGGACGCGCCCGACAGCCCGGCGTTGTCGCGCCGCGCGTGGCTCGTCACCGCGGGCAAGGCGCTCACGGGCGGTGCGGCGGCGCTCGCCGCGCCGGCGATCGTGCGCGCGCAGGGCGAGCAGCCGCTGAAGCTGGGCCTGCTGATGGCCAAGCAGGGCGTGTGGACCGAACAGGGCGAGGTGATCGCGAACGGCGTGAAGCTCGCGCTCGACGACGCGGGCAACCAGGCGCGCGGCCGGCGCGTCGATCTCGTCTGGTACGACGAACCGAATCCGCAGTCGGCGCAGCAGAACATGCAGAAGCTCGTCGAGCAGGACAAGGCGATAGCGGTGATCGGCGGCACGAACAGCGGCACGTCGCTGGCGATGTCGTCGGTCGCGTGGCGCACCAAGACGCCCTACATCGCACCGAACGCCGCGGCGCGCGAGCTCACCGGCAGCAGCTGCAACCCGTACACGTTCCGCGTGCTGAGCCCGACGCCCGTCGCGTGCCGCGCGCTCGCGCCGTCGCTGCTCGCGATCGGCAAGAAATGGCACTTCCTCGTCGCGAACTATGCGTACGGGCAGGACATCCAGCGGGCGATGTCGGACTTGCTGAAGCAGTCGGGCGGCTCGATCACCGGCGCCGACGTCACGCCGCTCAACACCACCGATTTCAGCTCGTTCATCCTGAAGATCCGCCAGTCGAAACCCGACGTCGTGCTGCTCGGCCTGCCGGGCGGCGACCTGTCGACGTTCCTGAAGCAATACGCGGAAATGGGCATGAAAGGCCGGATCCCGGTGGCGTGCCCGATCATCGGCGACTCGGATCTGTGGTCGATCAACGCCGATGCGGCGACCGGCTACTACGGCAAGCCGTGGCATTTCAGCTCGCCGGGCCATTCGCCGGAAGAAGTCGCGTTCGTCAGGAAGTACACGGCGAAGTACGGCAAGCCGCCGGCCGACAAGGCCTGGATCGGCTGGTTCACGGCGCGCGCGCTGCTGCAGGCGATCAACCACGCGAAGAGCACGTCCGGAGCGGACATCGTGCAGAGCCTGGAAACCATTCAGCTCACCGACGGCAGCGGCCCCGCGAATTTCCGCCCGTGGGACCACCAGCTGCTGCGGCGCTGGAGCGTGTTCAAGGTGAAGGACCGGATCGCGGACAAATGGGACTGGCTCGACCCGATCTCCGTCGTGCCGCAGAACCCCGCCGAGCTCGACCGCCTGTTCGGCACGCGCCAGGAGATCGGCTGCCGGATGGCCGCGCGCTGAGCCCGCGCGCCGCCGCTGCGGCGGCGGCGCCCGAATCGACACGGCCCCAAGCGTATCCCGCGCGCGTCGCGGCCCGCCGCTCGCCCGTCACCACGCGGCGCGGCGCGGCGGCGGCGGGCCGCACTCTGGAGTAAGGGCATGGCTGAAATGTTGTTGTCCCAGGTCGCCAACGGACTGGTGCTGGGATTCCTCTATGTATTGCTCGCGATCGGACTGTCGATCATCTGCGGGCTGCTCGGCATCGTGAATTTCGCGCATGGCGCGCTGTTCGCGCTCGGCGCCTATTTCGCGATCGCGCTGTCGACGCAGTTCGGATGGGTCGCCGTCGTGCTCGCGCCGGTGCTCGTCGCGGCGGTGGGCGTGCTGATCGAACTGGTGTTCATCCGACGCCTGTACGGCAAGGAGCCACTGCTCGGCCTGATCGTCACGTTCGCGCTGTCGCTGCTGCTGACCGCGCTGGTGCGCCTCGTGTGGGGCGCGGGCGGCCTGCCGTTCAGCCCGCCCGAAATGCTCAACGGCTTCCTCGTGTACGGGCCGCTGCTGATCACGAAGTACCGGCTGTTCGTGCTCGCCGCGACGGTCGCGATCCTCGTCGTGCTGTGGTGGTTCATGAACTACACGCCGTACGGGCGGATCCTGCGCGCCGGCAGCCGCGATCCGGAAATGGTCGGGCTGCTCGGCATCAACCTGCCGCGCGTGCTGACCGGCGCCTTCGCGCTCGGCGCACTGCTCGCGGGCGCCGCCGGCGTGCTCGCCGCGCCGCTCGTCACGGTCACGCCGGGGATGGCGACGACCGCCGTGATGCCCGCATTCGTGATCGTGACGATCGGCGGGCTCGGCTCGTTCGCCGGCGCCGTGGTCGCGGGCCTGCTGGTCGGCATCGTGACCGCGCTGGCCGTCCAGTTCTTTCCGGAGGGCTCGTCAGTCGCCATGTACGTGCTGATGGCACTCGTCCTTCTCGTCCGCCCTCGCGGGCTGTTTGGTGAACGCTGGGAGCGCTTCGAGTGAAACCCGACTATCTGACCCGCCACCCTGTCGCGGTGCTGACCACCGCACTCGTCCTCGTGTCGCTCGCGCTCACCGCGACCGGCACGCCGCTCGAGCGCGCGACCCAGATCGCGATCTACACGCTCTACGGAATGGGCGTGAACCTGCTGGTCGCGTACACGGGCCTCGTGCCGTTCGGCGCATCGGTGTTCTTCGGCACGGCCACGTACCTGGTCGCCGTGTCGCTGCTGCGCGTGCTCGGCAACGAGCTGCTCGCGCTCGCGGCCAGCGTGCTCGTGACGACCGTGCTGGCCGCGCTGATCGGCGCGATCGTGTTGCGCCGGCGCGGGCTGTACTTCTCTTTGCTCACCCTCGCCTGTTCGCAGATCGCATTCGAGATCGCGTTCAAGTGGACGGATGTGACCGGCGGCGAAAACGGCCTGCAGAACGTGCCGCGCCCGACTTTCCCGACGACCGTCGGCTTCCACGTGTTCGCGTGCGTGACGGTGATCGCCATCGCGTATCTGCTGTGGCGCCTCGTGCACGCGCCGTTCGGGCGGGCGCTGCAGGCGTTGCGCGACAACGAGCAACGCGCGGCGAGTCTCGGCTACGACACGTATCGGCTCAAGCTGCGTGCGTTCGTGATCTCGGCCGCCGTGATCGGCTACGCAGGCGGCCTGCTGTGCCTGATGCTGCAAGGCGCATACGCGAACAACCTGAGCTGGGAGCACGCGGGCGACAGCCTGTTGATGACTGTGCTCGGCGGCGTCCACCAGTTTCTCGGGCCGCTGTGGGGCGCGATCGCGTTCATCCTGCTCGAGGACAAGCTCAGCAGCCTGACCGAGCACTGGTGGCTGATCTTCGCGCCGATCATGATCGCGTTCGCGTTCTTCTCGCCCGAGGGCATCCACGGCATCGTGCAGCGGTTGCTGCGACGCCCGCGCTGGACCCTCGTGCGCGACACGATTCCCGCGCGTCCCGACACGATCGCGCCGTATCGCGCCGGCGGCATCGACACCGATTCCGACAAGCCCGTGCTGAGCGTGCGCGGGCTGTCGAAACATTTCGGCTCGCTCGTGACCGCCGAACAGATCGACCTCGACGTCCATCCGCGCCGGCTGCACAGCTTCATCGGCCCGAACGGCGCGGGCAAGACCACGTTCTTCAACATGCTGACGGGCGTGCTGTCGCCGACGGCCGGCACGATCACGTTCGACGGCCGGGACGTGACGAAGCTCGCGATGTTCCGCCGCGTGCGGCTCGGCATGAGCCGCTCGTTCCAGATCCTCAGCGTGTTCCGCAACCTCACCGTGTTCGAGAACGTGCGCGTGGCCGTACAGGCCGCGCAGCACGATCGCCTCGGCATGTGGCGCGACGCGCACACGCTCGGCGAACAGAATGCGCTGACCTGGTCGCTGCTCGCGGCGGTCGGGCTGGACGATCGCGCGGCGCACGGCTGCGAAAGCCTGTCGCATGGCGAGCAGCGCCTGCTCGAAATCGCGCTGTCGCTCGCGACCCGCGCGCGCCTGCTGCTGCTCGACGAACCGCTCGCGGGGCTTGCCGAGGCCGATCGCGTGCGCGTGGCGGCGATCATCCGCGAGCTGGCCAACCATCATGCGGTGCTGCTGATCGAGCACGACATCGATCGCGTGCTGACGATCTCCGATCGCGTCAGCGTGCTCCATCGCGGCCGGCTGATCGCGGACGGCTCGCCCGCCGAAGTCGCGCGCCATCCCGAGGTGGTCGAAGCCTATCTCGGCCACGCGAAGGGCGAGCGGCCGGTCGATGCGCGGCTGGCCGCACGACGCGGCGCGCAGCACGAAGAAGCCGCGCCGGCGCGACGCCCGCTGCTGCGCCTCGAAGGCGTGAAGGCCGGTTACACCGGCAACACGATCCTCGACGGCATCGATCTCACGCTCCACGAAGGCGAAGTCATCGCGATCCTCGGCCGCAACGGCGTTGGCAAGACGACGACGTTGCGCGCCGCGACCGGCGTCGCCGAAGTCACGGCCGGGCGCATCGTGTTCGACGGCCACGACATCACCGGGCGCCCCGCGCACGAGATCAATCGCCTCGGGCTCGCGATGGTGCCCGAAGGCCGCCGGCTGTTCCCCAACCTCACGGTTGCCGAGAACCTGCGGCTCGCCGCGCGCAAGGGCGGCGCGAGCGTCGACGAAATGTTCACGCTGTTCCCGCGCCTCGCGGCGCGCAAGGATGCGCGTGCCGAACACCTGTCCGGCGGCGAACGGCAGATGGTGGCGATCGCCCGCGCGCTGATGGCGCCGGCGAAGGCCATCCTGCTCGACGAGCCGTTCGAAGGGCTCGCGCCCGCCGTCGTGCAGGAAGTGCTCGACGCGGTCGTCAAGCTACGCGAGCGCGCGAGCGTCGTGATCGTCGAGCACCAGGCCGACATGGTGCTGCCGATCGCCGATCGCGCATACGTGCTCGTCAACGGTCACGTCGCGCACGAAAGCAGCGCGGTCGCGCTCGAACAGGACCCCGCCACCCAGGCGAAATTGCTCGGCATCGTACACAACGAAGCCGGTTCCACCCAGGAGATGAAAACAGCATGATTGCCCCCGTGACCCCGACCACCCCGGTTTCGCTCGACGAAGGCCTGAGCGGTGCGACCCGTGTCCACTTCATCGTCGGCGATCCGATCGCGCAGGTCCGTTCGCCCAAGGGCGTGACGGCCGCGCTGCGCGAGGCCGGACTCGACGCGCTGGTCGTCCCCGCGCACGTCGCGCCGGACGATCTCGCGGCGTTCTTCGCGGGCATCACGCCGATGCGCAACGTCGACGGCGTGATCATCACGGTGCCGCACAAGTTCAGCGCCGCCGGGTTCTGCACGAGCCTGTCCGACGAAGCCGCATTCCTCGGCGCGGCCAATACGCTGCGCCGCACCGCCGACGGTGGCTGGCACGGCGGCATGTTCGACGGCACCGGCTTCGTCGCCGCGCTCGGCGACGCAGGCTGCGACCTGCGCGGCAAGCGCGCGCTGCTGGTCGGCGCGGGCGGCGCAGGCTCGGCGATCGGCCATGCGCTGGTGATGGCGGGCGTCGCGTCGCTCGACGTGCGCGACAACGATGCCGCCCGCACCGCGTCGCTGGTCGACCGGCTGGCGACGCTGCAACGCGGCACGGTGCGCGTCGCCGCCGCGGACGTGGCGCCCGAATCGTTCGACGTGATCGTCAATGCGTCGCCGATGGGCATGCGGGCGGACGATCCGCCGCCCGTCGACGTATCGCGCGTGCCGGCCACCACCTTCGTCGGCGACGTCGTCACGAAGCCGCCGCTCACGCCGTTCATCGAAGCGGCGCGTGCCCGCGGCTGCCGAACCGTCACGGGCACGCAGATGTTCTCGCGGGTCTGTGACCGGATGGTCGCGTTCCTGATCGATACCGCCGCCTGAGCGCGTGCGGGCGGGGCGCGAGCGCCGTGCGCGGCGCGCCCCGCCGAATCCCGTTCGGCACCACGGGCAGCGGCCACATCATCGACGCGACCGCCACGCTCGGCGACGGCTTCAACTCGGCGCCGTCGTCCACGCGCAGCCAGTTCGCGGCCGGCGTCGGCATCGTGCACCGCTTCTGAACGTCGCCGCACGCAGCTTCGCCTATTTTTTGGAATCACGTTCCACTTTGTTATCTACTGGAATACTATTCCACAATTATCGGAGCATCTTCCGCCGCGCGTCGAATCCGGGCGCGCGACGGAACGACATGAAGGAGACGTGGACATGGGTGCGGTGCAACAGGACTGGGACGAGGAAGTGGACCTGCTGGTATTCGGCGCGGGGGCGGCGGGCATGACCGCCGCGCTCGTCGCGCATCACGAAGGGCTTGCGGTCCTCGTCTGCGAAAAAACAGCCGTGGTGGGCGGCATCACGTCCACGTCGGGCGGCACGACGTGGGTGCCGGGCACCCGCCTGAGCGTCGACGCGGGCGTGCCCGACAGCGTCGACGATGCGCGCCGCTTCCTGCAGTCGGTGGTCGGCGCACGCGGCGGCGACGACGCACGCGAAGCCTTCCTGCAGAGCGGCCCCGATGCGATCGACGAGCTCGCGCGCATCAGCGAAGTCAAGTTCGTGGCCGCCGCCGCGCATCCCGATTACGTGAACGGCCCCGGCGCGGCCTATGGCGGGCGGGCGCTCGTGCCCGCGCCGTTCGATGCGCGCGTGCTCGGCCGCGCATTCGCGCGCGTGCGCCCGCCTCGCAAGGAGTTCATGGGGCTCGGCGGGATGATGGTCGCGCGCGCCGACCTCAATGCGCTGCTCGCGCCGTTCGCATCGGCCGCGAACTTCAAACGCACGGTCGCGGTCGTCGGCCGCTATGCGATGGACCGCCTGCGTTTTCCGCGCGGCACGCAGCTCGTAATGGGCAACGCGCTCGCCGCGCGGCTCTATTACAGCCTGCTCAAGCGCCAGGTCGAGATTCGCTTCGACACGCCACTACTCGAACTGGTACGCGACGACGGCCGCGTCACCGGCGCCATCGTCACGACGCCGGACGGCGGCCGCAGGCGAATCGGCGCGCGGCGCGGCGTGGTGCTCGCGACCGGCGGCATCACGCGCCATCCGTCGCTGCGCCAGCAGTTCTTCCCCGCCGCGGCCCGGCCGCTGTCGCTGTCGCCGGCGACGCACACCGGCGACGGCGTCGACCGCGCGCAGCGCGTCGATGCGCGGGTCGAAAACGGCGGCGACAGCCCGGGGCTGTGGATGCCGTGCTCGATTCGCCGTGCCCCGGGCGGCGACGGCGACAGCGTCTGGCCGCACATCATTCTCGATCGCGCGAAACCCGGCCTCATCGCGGTCAACAGCCGCGGCGAGCGCTTCGTCAACGAGTCGGACTCGTATCACGACTTTGTGATGGGCATGCTGCGCGACAGCGGCAATGGGCCCAGCGTGCCGGCCCATCTGATCGTCGATGCGGCGTTCATCCGGACCTATGGCCTCGGCCTGCTGATGCCGGCGCGCAGCGCGGCGCGCATCGCGGCGTTCGAGCGTGCCGGCTATCTGGTCAAGGGCGCGACGCTGGCCGAGCTGGCAGCGAAATTGCAGGTGGATGCGAACGGCTTGGCGCGTACCGTCGCGACCTACAACCGCGACGCCGCCAACGGCGAGGATCCGGCGTTCCAGCGCGGCAGCAGCCCGATGAGCCGCTTCAATGGCGACCCGGCGCAACAGCCGAACCCGTGCATTCGCCCGATCGGCGCCGGGCCCTACTATGCCGTGACCGTATGGCCCGCCGACCTCGCGTGCAGCGCGGGGCTGAGCGGCACGGCGAACGGCGAGGTGGTCGACGTCGACGGGCGCGTGATTCCCGGCCTGTTCGCGTGCGGCAACGATCTCGCGTCGATCTTCCGCGGCACCTATCCGGGCCCCGGCACGACGCTCGGCCCGGCCATCGTATTCGGCTGGCGCATCGCGAAATTCGTCGCGCGACGCGACGCGGGGTCGACGGGCACATCGGCCGCGACCACCGCGCATCGCTCGACCTGCGACAGCGCCCACGGCTGACGAACGCGCCGGCACGGCACAGGCAAGCCGAGCCGGCTCAACCCATCGAGGAGGAATCGTTCATGCAATGTATCGTCAACCGCCACGCGTTGAACATGCCGAAACTGGGGCTCGGCACGTGGCCCATGCTCGGCGACGACTGCACGCGCGCGGTCGCGCTCGCGCTGGAGTCGGGTTATCGGCACCTCGATACCGCGGCCGCATACGAGAACGAAGCGGCGGTCGGCGAGGCCATCGCGGCGTCGAACGTCCCGCGCGAGCAGATTCACGTGACCAGCAAAGTGTGGTGGGACCAGTTGAGCCCCGAACGCATGCGGAAATCGCTCGACAACACGTTGCGCGCGCTGCGCTCCGACTACGTGGACCTGTTCCTGATCCACTGGCCGGCGCCCGACTGGAATCTTGCCGAGACGATCGACACGCTCGTGTCGTTCAAGGAGCAAGGACGCGCCCGGGCGATCGGCGTCGCGAACTTTCCGCTTCCGCTGTTGCGCGATGTCGTTGAAAACCGGCAGGCACCGCTGGCCGCGATACAGGTCGAGTACCACGTGCTGCTGGGTCAGGCGCGGCTGCTGCAATTCGCGCGCGAGCACGACATGGCGCTGATCGCGTACAGCCCGCTCGCGCGCAACCGCGTGTCGGAGATTCCGGAGCTGCAGCGGATCGCCGACAAGCATCGCGTGCTGCCGACCCAGGTCGCGCTGAAATGGCTGCTTGACCAGCCGAACGTGGCCGCCGTGCCGAAGGCGGCCGGACAACGCAATCAGCTCGCCAACCTGGCATCGCTCGACGTGGACCTGGACGACGCCGATCGTGCGCTGATCGGCGGCCTGCCGAAGAACCAGCGCCTCGTCAGCCCGGCTTTCGCGCCGCAGTGGGACCCGTCTGAATGAAGAACCGGGGTGGGGCATTGCGCACGCCCCGAGGTCCGGCGCTCAATGGATTCAGCAACCGGAGTGCGACTCCGTTTCCGAGATTACAGAGTCGCGCCCGTTGATAGGACAGATGCTTTTATCAGGTGAATGGCCAACAAACGGTATGCCGAACCTCCCGTTCTGCTGGCGACTCGAGAGTGATACGGTGAACGCCGAATGGCTGCACCGCGTGCGCTGCCTGCATTCGCAAAGGCACGCCGCTCCCGCGCTGTCCAAGCACCAGCCGCGCGACTTCCGCTGCCCACGCTCGCTCTATTCGAGCGAGATCATGTCAACGCGCCGCTCCCGCCCCCCCTCCAGACCACGCGCTTCCCGCGTGATCGCCGCCGCAGCGCTCCCCGATCCCGACTAGCGCCAGTTGCGAAATCCGACAACACACTTTCAACCATCCAGACAACAATCGAAGAAAAAAAGGGCGAGCAAAATCCGCGGCTCGCCCTTAAAATGCACCGCTTAGTTAATTTCTACAGCTAACCAGGCTGCACGATCAGGATCTGCGAAGCCCGCATCCGCGCATGCATGCAACGCGGCGCCGCCTCCATATGATCGAACAGGGCCACCCGCTGCGCCCTCTTCCTGCCTTCGATGCAGCCCAGGCGCAACCGGATAGAAGACACTCATGTCCAAGCAATCAACTGCAGGGCCGATTCATGCTTCGGCCCGAATCGGCCTGATCGCCGCGGGATTGGTCTCGCTGCTTCTCGGGCTCTATTTCATCATCGGCGGCGGCATGCTCGTCGCACGCGGCGGTAGCTGGTATTACCTGCTGGCAGGGCTCGCGCTGTGCGCGACCGGCGTCCAGCTCGCCCGCCGTCGCTCCAGCGCGGTCGCGATCTACCTCGTCATGCTGATCGCCACGGCGCTGTGGGCCGTCTGGGAAGTCGGCTTCGCGTTCTGGCCACTCAACGCGCGGATCTTCATGTTCTCGATGATCGGCATGCTGCTCGTGACGGTCTGGCCGCTGCTGCGCCGTGCCGAAGGCAAGGCGCCCGCACGAGGCGCGGCATGGGGCATCGCCGCCGTGCTGCTCGCCTGCAACGGGGTGTTCGTCTACGGGATGTTCGTGCCGCACGGCACGTTCGGCACCGAGACGCCCGCGCCGGCGGCGGGCATCGCAGGCACCGAGGACTGGACGGCCTACGGTCACTCGGCCGGCGGCGACCGCTTCGCGGGCTACACGCAGATCAACCGCGACACGGTGAAGAACCTGCAGGTTGCATGGACGTTCCACACCGGCGACACGCCGCTCAGCCCGGACGGCGGCGGCTCGGAAGACCAGGAAACGCCGCTGCAGGTCGGCAAGACGCTGTTCCTGTGCTCGCCGCACAACACGGTGATCGCCGTGGACGCCGCAACCGGCACCGAAAAATGGCGCCATGCGTTTCCGACCAAGACGACGGTCTGGGTGCGCTGCCGCGGCCTCGCCTACTTCGACGCGGACAAGCCGCTCGTGCAGCCGACCGTCGCCGGTTCGACGCCGGTCCTGCCGATCGCCGCGTCCGGCGATCCGGCCGTGTGCCGCCGCCGCATCTTCATGAACACGATCGATGCGAAGCTCGTCGCACTCGATGCCGACACCGGCAAGCTCTGCGACGCATTCGGCGATCACGGCATCGTCGACATGAAGGCCGGCCTCGGTAACGCGAAGAGCCCGCTGTACGAACTCACGTCGGCGCCGACGGTCGCTGGCACAACGGTGGTCACGGGTGGCCGCGTGGCCGACAACGTGTCGCTCGACATGCCCGGCGGCGTGATCCGCGGCTTCGACGTGATGACCGGCAAGATGAAGTGGGCGTTCGATCCGGGCAATCCGGACGATCACGCGGAGCCGGCACCGGGCAAGATCTTCACGCGCTCGACGCCGAACGTGTGGGCGCCGATGACCTATGACGCGACGTCGAACACGATCTACATGCCGGTGGGCAATGCGGCGATCGACCTGTGGGGCGTGAAGCGCACCGCGCTCGACGAGAAGTACGGTGCATCCATCCTCGCGCTCGACGCGACGACGGGCGCGGAAAAGTGGCACTTCCAGACCGTTCACCACGACCTGTGGGACTACGACGTGCCGATGCAGCCGACGCTGATCGACTTCCCGATGGAAGATGGCAAGCGCGTGCCGGCGCTGATCGTCGGCACCAAGATGGGCCAGCTGTTCGTGCTCGATCGCGCGACCGGCAAGCCGCTGACGAAGGTCGTCGAACATCCGGTCAAGACCGCGTCGATTGCGAACGAGCCGTATTCGAAGACGCAACCGCTGTCCGTCGGCATGCCTCAGATCGGCGCGGACGTGCTCAAGGATTCGGACATGTGGGGCGTCACGCCGATCGACCAGTTGATGTGCCGCGTGATCTTCCGCGGTATGCGCTACGACGGCCTTTTCACTGCACCGGACACCGATCGTTCGCTCAGCTTCCCGGGTTCGCTCGGCGGCATGAACTGGGGCGGCCTCTCGTATGATCCGAACGCGGACATGATCTACGTGAACGACATGCGCCTCGGCCTCTGGGTCCATCTGGAAAAGGAAAAGAACCGCAGCGGTACATCCAATGGCAACGAATCGGTGAACGCAGGCATGGGTGCGGTGCCGCTCGGCGGCACGCCATACTCGGTGCTGAAGGACCGCTTCTTCTCGCCGCTCGGCATCCCGTGCCAGAAGCCGCCGTTCGGCAGCCTCACCGCGGTCGACCTGAAAACACGTAGCATCGCATGGCAAGTCCCGCTCGGCACCGTGAAGGACACGCGCCTCTACGGCGTGCCGATGCACATGCCGTCGCCGATCGGCATGCCCACCATCGGCGGCTCGCTCACGACGGGCGGCGGCCTCGTGTTCTTCGCCGCGACGCAGGACTACTACCTGCGCGCGTTCGACAGCTCGACGGGCAAGGAAGTGTGGAAGGCGCGTTTGCCGGTGGGAAGCCAGGGCACGCCGATGAGCTATACCCTCAACGGCAAGCAGTACATCGTCATCTCGGCAGGCGGTGCGCGCCAGTCGCCCGATCGAGGCGACTACGTGGTTGCCTACGCATTGCCGGACAACAAGTAAGCGCCTGATTCGACCGGATTGCGTGCGGCATGGTGCGGCAACCCTCGCCGCACCACGCCGCACGCGACGCGTCGCCCCACTGCCGAGGCTGCCCGCCTCCCTTGCCCATGAGTCATTCCCTTCCCGCTTCCCGCCCCCGACGTCACGATGCCGCGTCGGAAAACGGCCGAGCGCGCCGGCCGGCGGCCGGCACACGTGTCGCGCTCCGCATTGGTGTCGCAGCGGCGGCCATTGCCGCACACGCATCCGTGGTCCATGCACAAAGCAGCGTGACGCTGTACGGTGCGATCGACACGAGCATCGAAATCACGAATCCGGGCTCCGGCTACGTCGCGCGGATGGATTCCGGTGCGTATCGCGGCTCGCGCATCGGCGTGCGCGGCGCCGAGGATATCGGCAACGGCGTAAAGATCCTGTTCGATCTCGAGAACGGCTTCGGCTCGACGGACGGCAGTCAGGCCGTCGCCGGCACGTTGTTCAACCGCCAGGCCTGGATCGGCGTGAGTTCGCGCTACGGCACCGTGCGGATCGGCCGCCAGTATTCGCCGATCTACATCCCGTTCAAGGGGCAGCTCGATGCGTTCGGTGCTGGCACGATCGCGTCGGGCCTCGACAATCTGTCGAAAATCACGCCGTACGAAAGCAACGCGATCACGTACCTTTCACCCGAGGTCCATGGCTTCTCGACCACGATCATGGCGTCGTTGCGCGCGCCAACCGACGGCGACGGCAATGGACTGGCAGGCCACATCGAGACGTTCTCGTGGCATGACGGCCCGCTCCGCATTTCATATGCGCACCAGCAAACCCACGGCAGCGGCGCATTGCGCGCCAACCTCGGCGGCGCCTCCTATGCATTCGGCCCGGTGACCGGCTTCCTGTCGTATTTCAATGGCGACGGCGGAACGCCCCACTACCACAACGACGGCGTGTCGGCCTCCGCGCGCTATGCGGTGAGCGCGCGTTTTCGCACGTCGCTGGGGTACACGTGGCTGCGTGACCGGTCGGGCGGCGACAACGACGCCGACCAGTTCAGCGCCGCGTGCGAATACGATCTGTCGAAGCGCGTCCTGCTCTATGCAAGCGCGGCCTGGCTGCATAACCGTGGCCAGGCCGCGTTCACGCTGAAAGGCGTGAACGTGATCGGCCTCACGCCGTCGTGGCCGGGGGCGTCGGTGCGCGGAATCCAGTTCGGGATGATCGACCGTTTCTAGAAGCCACCGCCAGTTGCCGCAAGCAAGGCGAGCAACTGATTCGCTGCCTGCAGCGCCTGCACGGACGTGAATCCCGCTAGACGCGTTCCCGGGTTCCCGGGTTCCCAAACGGATGCTGCGCGCGATCGCCTCGAGCGTGGCGATCGTATCGACCGACTCCGCTTCGGTGCTGCCGTTCCACTGCTCCCGGCCGGGCCGGACGGCGCGCACGAAGCGCTCGGTTTCCGCGAGAAGGCCGCTGTCGCCTGGCAGCACGATGGTTTCCCGCGGCGTCGTGGACGGAACGCCGCGGCGCAGATGAATCTCGGGCGGCCCGGCTTGCGGCGGGCTGTTGAGGAAGGTCGTCTCGAGGATGCCGTCGGTTCCCGTGATCCGCCGTGACGGGGAAACGCCGTGTTGAAGCTGCATGCGATCTGGCCCAGCACGCCGTTCGGCAACGCGAGGCAGGCAGTCACGGTGAGATCGACCTTCGTATCTGATCAGCGCGCAGCGGCACTGACGCACGTCGGCCTTTCGCTGGCCACCATACGGACGATGTTCACCGCATAACTGCCCGCGTCCAGCAGTGCGCCGCCGCTGCGCTCGGGATCGAGCGGACCTGATGCAACGTTTCGGCGCAAGCCAGCGGCATACCTGCGCGTTGTTGCAGCTGTCCCGCACGGTCTACCGTTACGAGTCGGTCGCGCGGGATCAAAGCGCACTGGAAATGCGCATCAAGGAGATCACGGAAGTGCGGGTGCATTACGGTGCGCCCCGCGTGTACGTGATGCTTCGCCGGGAAGGCTGGCGAGATAACCATAAACGCGTCGAACACGTGTATCGGGAACTGTGACTTTCGTTGCGCCACAAACGACCTCGACGGAACAAGTCTGCCCGGCGCAGGCAGCCAAAGCAGTCAGTGAGCGCAATCAAGGAAATCCGGAGTACGGACTTCGTCGCCGATGCGCTGTTTGATGGTCCACGCTTGCGCACGCTCACGATCGTCGACAACTACACGCGGGAATGCCTGGCGATTGAAGTCGACAGCTCGTTGCGTGGCGAGCACGTTGTCGCCGCGCTGACTCGGCTTGCGCAACATCGTCCGCTTCCACGCTATATCAAGGCAGACAATGGCAGCGAATTCATTTCGAAGGCGCTCGACAAATGGGCGTATGAGAACGGCGTGGAGATTGACTTCTCGCGCCCTGGCAAGCCGACCGACAACGCAAAGAATGAATCCTTCAACGGACGCTTTCGGGAGGAATGCCTCAATGCACATTGGTTCTTGTCGCTTGAAGACGCCAGACGCAAAATCGAGGTCTGGCGCGAGTACTATAACGAGGCGCGCCCTCACTCTGCGCTGCAGTGGATGACACCGGCGGAATTCGCCCGCCAGTGCACCGATCGGGCCGGTTCGGCCCGCTCCGAAGAGCCGGAATTTTCCAGCTAAGACTGGGACGGAAATTAGGCCAGCCTCAATCCACGACGAATCATGAATTATGGCTCGAAGATGTCTACGAAAGGCTGGCCGGTCCACTCCCAGGCTCACGCAGTAGGTGGCGCCGGCTTCTCGCGAACCGGTCGCACGCCCACACCACGCCTAGCACGGCGATCATGCTCATTACCGCCGTGAAGTAATTGCCCACTAGATCGAATTCGAGCACCGTCATCCCGCCTCCTTGTGCCGGTCGGCCCTAGCTGTCTCGACATCAAGAAAGCAGGAAGTTGATCGGATAATGTCCGTAGTTGAACTGCGGCACGTCGCGCGCGCCAAAATGCAACGCGCGAATCCGCGCGAGTAATGCTTCTTCGAGCTCCGGATCCCCGAAGCTGCTCGATACGAGTTGGCAGTGCGTAACCGAGCCATCGGGTGCGATGCTCAGACTCACGACCACCTTTCCGGCCGTGATTCCCGGATGCCGGCGCAAGGCGGCGTTAAACAGCGATGACATCATGCTTTTGTCGCGATCGAACACCCACTGGACCTCCTTCAGCGAGCGTTGCGCCACCGAGCTCTCCGTGTTCGCGCCAGCGCCGCCCCCCGCCTCCCGCCCGTTGCCTGCCTGATTGAGGTTACCGCCGACCAGTGCGGCGCGATGCGTCCCGAGATCAACGCCGTGGCCGCGGCTAGTCAAGTCTCGTCCGGCGCCAACCCCGCCGCTGCCGACGGCAGCACTGCGCGAAACGCTGCCTCCGCGGCCTGCATCGCCTCCGGTATCGCGCGGCGCGGCGACAAGGGCGCGGTCGCTCGTTATCAGTCCGGGCGAGGCGGCGCCGAACGCGGCGAGTTGCGCATGCAGCGACGCGAGCGCGGCCTCGCCGGCACTGCCCCGGGGCGCTGCGCGTCGAGCGGCCGCATGTCGGCTCGTTGCCTTCTCGAGCGGCGCAGAACGTACCTGGTGCGGATTGTCGACACGCGGCGGCACGAACGACTCCGTTATCGGCGTCCGGTGCACGGATGGCGGGATCAGTCGCACATACTGGCGCACCGGCGGCGCGGGCGGCACGTTCGGCGACGAAAGTCGATACAATCCTGCGACCAGACCGAATGCGACAATCGGCACGGCGATTTCCGCGCAGATGCGCCGGAACCGGCGCGTATCCTCTCGCTGCAGTTGATCGCCGTGAATAATGCTGTCGCCGAAGGTGATGACGGTATGCATCGTTTTCTCCTCAATGCTCATGCAGCAGCGCGAGACTCACGTGATCAAATCCGGTTCCGCTCACACAGCTCGCGATGACCTTGCGCAGCAACGCAAACGGCACGCGCTTGTCCGCGATGACGTCGATGTCGCCGCCGGAAGATGGAGGCGATGTAGTCGCATGCGCGGTGCTCACTGCGGCCTGCAACCTGCCGAGCACGGCGCCGCGATCGGCGAGCGCGGCATCGACGCTTTCGACAATCTCGGGGCCCACCCGAATGTCGCCCGTGCTGACAGTCACCTGAAGCGCAATCCGCGGCGCCTGCGAAGACGCCGAAACGGGCAACGACACGCGGTCCGCCGTTACGTTCGTCGCGACCCCGGCGGCCGTCATCAACAGAAAGAACACGAGTGTCGTCAGAATGTCGATCAGCGATACAAGGTTCAGTGACATCGCACCGGAGCACCCGGCTCGACGCCGGTTCGCGCGTGCGCGCAACGTTTGTCCGAATGACATCAGCGGGCCTCCTTCCCGCCCGGCGCGTCGCCGAGCGCGATATCCGTAAACAGCGCGGCGCTTCCGTCCCGGCGCACGCCGCGCACGACGTCGAGCACAGGCACCAGATCGCCATACGCGATGCCCGGCGCGGACAGCACGGTCGCACCGGTATGCCGGGGCGCATCGCGCTTGATCACCGTGAGCCATGCGTCGAGACCTGCGAGGTCGTATGCATTTCCACGCTTCGCGAATATGCGTGCAGGCCGTGCGCCGAGCGTCGCACGTACCGCAGTCGCATCGACCACGATTGTCAGCGGCGGGTCGGCGTTCGGCAGTGGCGGGGAGCCGTTGCCCGGCAGGTCGACATCGAAGCTTGTGATATCGAGCGTCTGCAGCAACAGGAAGAACACGAGGACGATCATCACGTCGATCAGCGATACGACGTTCAGTTCCCCGGATGTGCGACGGCGCGCATCGCGCAACGCGGCCCGGTTCGACAGCGCTCGCATGATCAGGCCCGTCCCGCGACGTCGTTGACGAACTTGACTGCCGCCACCTCGACGCGATCGCTGATCTCGTCGGTAAGCGACTGCAACCACGAATGAATCAGCATCATCGGAATCGCGACGACGAGGCCGAACGCCGTGCAGTTCATCGCTTGCGAAACAGCGGCCGACAACTGCCCCTGGCGATCGGCGGGCGACAGGTCGCCGATTGCCGAGAAACCGTGAATCATCCCGACGATCGTGCCGAGCAAACCGAGAAGCGTCGCGACGTTGGCGAACGTCGCGAGATAATGGGTTCGGCGTGACAGCGCCGGCATCATTTCGAGGAGGCTCTCGTCTACCGCCGCTTCCGTGCGCTCGCGCGACGCTCCGTTGTCGACCTGTATCAAGCCGTGGCCAACGATGCGGCCGATCGCGGTCTTTGATCGCTCGGAGAATTCGCGCGCTTCGTCGATGCGGCCTTCGCGGATCAGCGGCAACAGATAGAGCCATAACGAGCGGTTTTCGGCACGCGCACGTGTCAGATACCAGACGCGCTCGGCAGTGATCGACAGTCCGAGCGCGCCAACGATCAGGATCGGGTACATGAAGATGCCGCCGTTCTGAAACGAGCGTGCGATGAATTCGAACAGAGCCATGGTCATTCCTCTCGTGTGGGTGGGGCGAAAATTGATCTGTTTGGCAAACGCGGCCAATCTGGCTCAGCCGAGCGGAATCAGGCGGTAGAAGACCAGCCCGGATTTGTCATCGAGCGGATACGGCACCGCCAGATAGCGCGCACCGTCCTGATCTGAAGGAAGCGCACCCGAAGCCTTCGGGAGCGCCGTTACGGCGGCCGTCGTCGCCGATATTTCGTGCGCGGCGGCCGTTGCCCAGCCGAGCGCCAGCCCGCTGCGGCCGATCGTCACGATCTGCGCGCGGCCGTTTGCGAGGCGCGGCTCCTCCACGGACGACGCGAGCCGGCCACGCAATCGTTCGAAGCCGTTGCGGGCCGTCAGGCCAGCGATGGAAGTCGCAATCGCGGCGCATGTGATCCAGCCGATGCGGTCGGACATACCCGATATGAAATTCGAAAGGTCCATGGCAATCTCCTTGGGCGAGTGATCGGCAACTGCTAAGGATTCCCTTCGTTAGTTGTCGCCTGGGTCGTTCCCGGCAATCCGGCGCTGCCTGAGTTCATTGCGTCGGGTGTCCAGAACAATCAATGCGCGCAGCGCGGCTGCGTCGATCGGCCTGAGCGGCGCGTCGTACAGCCTCGGAGCGCGGTCGACGTCTCCGTCGGGGATCGTCTTCCACGGCGTCAGGATCAGTCCGACGGACGACGCATCGTCAGCGCCGAGCACGTTCGTGCCGGCGGTTCCCGCGTTACGGCTCTCGTCCGGCACCGCCCCACCACTCCCGCGTTCCCGCGTGGCATCGAACTTCGGCCCCGCGCGCATCGCGCGAACCGCGTCGGCTTGCTCGGCAGTCCCGGCTGCGATGGCGGGCACCGCCATCATTCCGGCCGTCGCGATCGTCAGCGCGATTGCTACGCCGGGCCACTTCCTGTCGGGCATCCCGTTCGCATTCCGCTTCGTCGTATCGTTCATTTCGCCTCCGCCGCGTACATTGGACCGGGTTGCGTGTCGCGCACCTGATGCAGCCACGCGAACACAATTGCCCGATCAGGTCTCAAGGTCAGATACGCGCGATATGCGTCTTCTGCTTGTGCGGGATCGTGCAGGTCGACGTCGCACAGAATCCCGAGATCCAGCCGTGCGGGCGCGTAATCAGGATGTGCGGCGATCGCGCGGTGATACGCCAGCAGCGCATCCTTCGGCCGCCCGGCGGCGCGATACAGGCTGCCGAGCCACGTCCATGCGATCGCGTTGGACGGGCTGGCCACCGTCGCGCGTTCGAAAGCGCGAATCGCATCGTCCCGCCTTCCCTGCCGTGCGGCGACAATCCCCTGGTTCGTCGCGACGCCGGACGATTGCGGATACGAGGCAGATAACGCGTCGAATGTTTCGCGCGCCTCGTCGTCGTTGCCCGCCCGCATCGCTCGCAGGCCTGCGGCGAAGCGCTCGCGTGCCGGCGAGTCGGGCCCGGCAGCGGCGATCGCGTCACTCCCGCTCGCCTGGATCGGCGCAGGCGTTGCCGTTCCAGGCGCGACCATCGGGGCACGCACGTCGTGTGCGGAGTCATTCGTGCTCGGCATCGGAAGCCGGCCGCGTGCCGGGTCGGCCTCGCTTGCCTGAGCTGCAGCGGCCAGCGCGGTTTCGCTGCAGGCAATACCCGACCACGCCAGCGCGCCCGCGACTGCCGCCGCGCTAGCGCCAATCCGTATCGTTCGCATCACGTTCATCGTTCTTCCCGTAAGTGTCCGGATCCATTGCTGCAAGCTGCCGTGCGCTGGCCCGGATTGAATCGTCCCAGGAACCGTCACGTGCCCGGGACAGATTGGCTTCGAATGCAGCCCGGGCCTTTGTGTAGAACGGCTGCGCCTCTTTCCCGAGCGTCGAACGCCACGCATCGAGAGCGATTGCAGAGAGTCGGCGCGGCGGCGCGATCTGCTCGATCGCGACCGCAAACGCCAGATATGCGGCGCCGGCCTCCAGCGTTGCGGTGGTGGTCGTATCCTCGAAACCGTACGCCACACACGCGTCGAAGTGCTTCAGTGCCGCCTCGAGCGCCGCCTTCCGCCGCGGCAGGACCGCATCGAGCGGCAGTCGCAGCACGATCCGGCTTGCGCGCGCCGCATCGAGGCGGGCCAGTTCGAGCGTTGCCTTGGCCGCTTCGAAATGGGTGTGGCGATCGGCACGTGGACCTGCAGACGCATCGGCCTGGATGATCGATTCAAGCCACCGCCGCTGTCCCGACGCATCGTTCGCATCGGCAGAGAGCGCCGCAAGCCGTTCCCTTGCGTCGATCGAACGCGTGAGGTTCGAATCGTTCTGCGCGAGATACGCGGTGTACGCCGCAACGGTCGCGATCCGATCACCGGCCTTGTCTTGGCTGCGCGCGACAAACCAGCCGGCCTCCGCTCGCACGTCCGCCGCTTCGCTTCGTCGGGCGGCGATCCGGGCGTAGGGGCCGATCGCCGCGCGGTACTGGTGATCGTTGAAGTACGCGTCCGCGAGCAGCTTGTCTGTATCAGCCGTGAGTCGGCTCGAAGCATACCGCTCGCGAAACGATCCAAGCACGCGCACGACCGACGGCCAGTCCTTTAGTGCCGCGTATGCATGCGCGGCGTCGTAGTTGGCCTGCGCCACGATGCCTGCGCCAGGCGCGACAATGCCGACCTGCTCGAAGCGCGCGGCCGCCGCCTTCAGGTCACCGCCGGCCCGTGCGGTCTCGCCCTGGCGATAGACCGACAGCGCGAGCTGCTCGACGATCGCCGGCCGCCCTTCAGCGGGCGCGCCGGAGAGCAGCGACGCATACGCGCTCTGCGCAGCCAGATAGTCGTGCCGCGCAAACTGCGCATCCGCGACGACCGCCCAGGCCTGGGCGCGAAGCGACGCATCCAGCGACCCCGTGCGCGGATCGGTCAGTGGCATCGCCAGTTCAATCGCGCGCGTATCTTCGCCCAGGCCGTGCAGATCCTGGGCGGCACGCACGAGCACCGCATCGCGTTGCGGATGCCGCGGAAACCGCAACGCCAGCGCAACGCTCGCGGCGACCGATTTCAGTAGTGCGTCACGATGCGCGTCGCCGGTCGCACGATCCGCGAGCACGCGATCGGTCTGCACCTCGGCGAGCGCCGCCCCACTGGCGATGTCGTCCACCGGATAGTCGTATGCGACGCGGTGATAGCGTACGGCTGCGTCCTCGGGCTTGCCACCGTCGAGCAACGCGTCGGCAAGCGACAGTTCGATCGTGTGCTTGTTCGGGTCGTCGGGAAAGTCGGCCAGCAGCTTCTCGTACATCGCCGCCGCCACCGCGAACGCGGCGTCGCGTTCCGCCCTGCGATCGGCCGGGATCGCCTGCACGCTCGCGTGCCGATAATGCGCGAGTTCGACCAGTTGGTCATGCACGTCGGCGAGTACCTCCGGCGAAGGGGGGTTGCCTTTCCAGTAAGTCGCGCCAGGCTCGAAGAGCATGACGAACCGGGCCTTCGCATCCGCCGCCTGATGGGTAAATCCGCCGCGCGCGAGCGCCGCAATCTGCTGCTTCCCGAAGCGAGGCGCGAGCGGATGATCCGGATGCGACGCGACGAACGCCGCATCGATCGCGGCCGCGTCGCCATAGCGTTGCCGGTCGAGCAGACGCTGCGACACGCTTGCATATAGCAGTGCGTCGAAACGCGGCCGATATCTCGCTGCGTCGAAATATGTGCCGACCGGATCACTGCCGCCGAGCGCGATGAACGACAAATCGGCCAGCCGTAGCGCATCCGAGGCCATTTCGGTATGCGACGACTCGACGCCATTCAACGCGGTCAACGGATCGGCGACGTCGCCGGGCGGCAGGGCCTTGTCAAGAATCGACAGTGCAAGTGGGAGCGCATCACGATACTTGCCGAGCTGATAATCGGACCACGCCAGCATGTACTCGGCGGGTAGCACATAGGTCTTGCCGCCCTCGACGAGCGCAACCGGATACAGTTTCGCCGCGTCGGCATAGCGCGACTGCGAATAGCGGATCTGGGCCGCACGAAACGCCGAATCGGCGATCAGCGACGAACGCGGGTACGTAGTGACGAGTGTCGTCAGCGCCGCCGCACATGCGTCGTCGTCGCCGAGCAGCTGATACATATGCGCAAGCCGGTACAGCGTGGTGTCGTTTTCGGGATCACCCGGCAATGACACCAGCAGCGCGCGGTATACCTCCGCCGCCTTGCCGATTTCGTCGTGCGCGAGATCAAGCCGACGGGCGGCCAGCTGCACGTGCAGCGCGGCTATCCGGTTCATCACGTCGTAACGTGTCGCGCGATCAGTTTTCAGTTTAAGAAGCGCATCGTAGTTGTCGATCGAACTGCGTTCGTCGGTCGAAAGCGCAGCCGAGCGGTTCATTTGCAGAATCGTCGGCGTCCGGACGACGAGCCATCCGTTGCGCGCCAGGCCGTTGTTTTCGACGATCGAGCCGATCGTTGCCGGAGGATTGGCGGCTGCATTCACGGTCGTGGCGAACACGGCGATCGGCGCAAGCACGGCCGCCGCCGTCTGCGAGATCTTCATCGTGACCCTCCGCGTTCCGGTTGATATTCACGCGCGAGCGCATAACGAGCTTCGGCCAGATAGATTTGCGTGCTGTCGTCGAGTGCGCGGATCTGCGCGGAGAGCGCGTTCTCCAGCCGTGTGCGAGCACCGACATCGCCCGACTGCAGCGCCACGACCGCGAGCATCGTCGACGGATCGTCGAGTACGTCGCGCCAGTAGAACGCGTCGGGTGGCACGCCGTCTTCACGCAGCCACCATTTCGCTTCCGGCAGCGGGGCAAACCACGGATCGCCGCCGACATCGCCGCGCGCGGCGCAGGCGACAATTCGATCGATACTGCCGTCCGTCTCGCTACGTTTCAATGCGGCATCGATACGCTCCAGCATTGCGATCGTGCGGACCCGATAGTCAAGCGCATCATCGGACGCGCCGATGTGATCCAGTACATACGGAATCGCGACCATGCCCTCCTGCACCGCTGGGTCCACCGGGTTGCGGCCGATCAGTTCCTGCCACGGAATCAGCGAATGCCTCAATGCAACCAGTCGCGGCCCGGTCGCGACGCTGCGAAACGTGTCGAAGAGGCCGAGCCTTTTCGCGACGATCGCCGCAGCCTGCCGGCGCCTCTTCGGGTCGCTGACAGCCGGGAAGACGTAACTCCATCCGATGCCGAGCAACGCGGCATTCGTCGCCGCGCCGGGCGTAGTGACACGGGCAAATGCGTTGCGGGCTTCGCCCAGATTCAGGGTGGCCAGTTCACGATAGCCTCGGCGGATCAGCAGCCGGTCGCGCAGCGCACGCCCGATCGGATCGTCCCCGCCAGGGAGCGCGACATCGTGTCCGGCCGGCGACGCGCCCGATGCAGGCACTGCGTTGGCGGCCTGCACGGTTTCGTCGAATATCTGTTCCGACAGCCCGTCTCCCGTTTCCGTGCCTGCCGGGATGTTCGTCGTCGCGGGAGCCGCAGACGGCAAGGCGCGGGCGTCCGGATCCGTTGCAGCGCGTGCCGCATCGGAATCGAACCAGAATACCGCCAGCGCCTGAACAGCAATACCGACGGCAACCGCCGCGCGAATCTTCCAGCGGATTGATGAAATCGGCCGGTCTCCGAGCGAACTGCCACCCGTGTGTGCCCGCGTGGTCATGCGAACTCTCCCGCTCCGGCCGCGCCGCGATCGAGCAGGTACCCCGGCGCTACATGCGACAGCGTCGCACCGACCAGCATTGCACGCGGATTCGCATGCAGCTTGTCCATCAGAGGCCACCTGCAGCCGGCGGGCTCGTTGCATACGGACGGTCCACCCGATTCACAGCGCCCGTGCGTACAGACGCCATTCAGGAAATCGGACGTGGGCACGGTCGGTACCGGAATCACGGTGCCGCATCGCGAGCCTGCGGGTAAATCGGGTTTTGATGCAGAGACGCACAAATGTGTGGCCTGGTCAGACGTCGCGATGCGCGCGGTCCATTTCCAAATATTCGGTATGCCCAGCCCTATGGCATTCGAGCCCGTCGCCGACCCGATATGCGACGCGACCGCCACGAATCCGAGCATCGCGCCGGCCCTGCCGATGATTCTCCCGATTTTGCTCATCACATCCCCGTCGCATCGAAAAGGAATATCCGTGCATTGCTTCGTTTCTGCTAAAGCCTTGCGCCCGCAAGCAAATATGCAATCGTCGTGCCAGTTCATGAATACGCGTAACTGACCACGGCGGCATTGAAAATGCGTGGGTGAATCGACGAAATAGATCATGAACTTCATCAATTTCCCCCGTCGCTGCGCGATATTCGGCGCAGATTCTAAAAATCACTAAATTCACCTGGAATTGCAACGCACATCCTTTGTGCGAGTACCGGTTGTTCGCCACCGCAACAGGTATTTAATGCACCACTTTGATGGCGGAAGTTGGAAAAAGCGGCTCGCGTCGATCGTTGCTGCCGATCTCGGCGAGCCAAATCACTTCGCGTGGTAAAACTTCGTCACAGATCGAGCACCAGGGTCCCGGTAATCGAACGCGAACAGCACGGTGTGAACTGATCGTTCGCCGCACGCTCTCGGTTCGTGAAATAGCAGTCGCGATGGTCCGGAATGCCGTCGAGAACGCGTGTCACACAAGTCCCGCAGACCCCCTCTTCGCACGACGTCGGAATATGCACGCCGTTGTCAGCCAGAACATGCGTGACCGGAACGCCGGCCGGCACCGTGAACACCTCACCGGTGCTGGCAAGCTGCACGAGAAACGAGCCGTCTTTCGACGTATCGACCGGCAGCGCGGAGAAATATTCCGAATGCACTCGGGTGGCGTCCCAGCCGAGCTTCATCGCGGTGTCACGCACCAGCGCAATGAATCCGCTTGGGCCGCACACGTATACGTGTGTATCGTGCTGCGGGCGGCCAAGCACCGATACGATGTCGATGCGCTGGGTCGGCTCGCCGTCGTCGAAGTGATAGTGCACACTGCTCGCAAACGGCGACGCCGCGATCCGATCGACGAACGCCGCCCGCTCTTTCGAGCGGGCACAATAGTGCAGCTCGAAATCCGCATTGATCTGCGCAAGGCGTTCGGCCATGCACAGTATTGGCGTGACGCCGATCCCGCCAGCGAACAGGATCGACCGATTCGCCGGCTCAAGCGGAAAGTGGTTGCGCGGCTCGCTGATCGGAATCAAGTCGCCGATCGAAACGTCGTCGTGCAGTGTCGACGATCCGCCGCGCGACGCCGGATCGCGCAACACGCCGATCACGTAGCGGTGCCGCTCGTGCGGCGCATTGCACAACGAATACTGCCGTGTGATTCCCGGCGTGACGTGCACGTCGATATGGGAGCCGGCGGAGAACGGCGGCAATGGCTTGCCGTCGGCCTCCTCCAGTTCGATGCTCAGGATGTCGCACGCCTCCCGAGTCTTTCCGACTACTCTCGCGAGTATGTGATTCATGACTTCGCTCTCCTTCTGTCAACCATTGCGCTCTCGCACAGGCAGTCGCTTGCGATTGCTCCGCCAGACGATCCAGATACCGCTGACCGCCAGCACCACCGCACCGGCGCCCACCAGATCGATCACGTATTCGCCCGCATGACCGAAGACGCGGCCGCTATGCAAGTCGATCAGGATCTGTTCGAGCGGCACGCTCGGGCGTGCAAAGGCCGCGACCTGATTCCTCTGCATCGCATCCAGCGCACCGGGTTCCGACCAGACCGTTCCCGGTCCCGCGTAGGGCTTCCACGAAAGCCCGGCGTCGGCGCTCGAATACGTGCTGTCGCCGCCGATCACCACGCCTTGGCCATCGGCCGTCGTCCCGATTCGGCGGATCGCCTGCATCGGCAGCGAACTGCCCGACAACTGGTCGACCAGCTTGCCGCCGGTCGTCGCAATCGTCAGTTGCGATGCGCTCGCGATATAGAACAGCCGTTCATCTCCGCGGCCTGCGACCACGAAGCCGACCGGGCGGCCGGACGTGACGTCCAGTGCCGCGCCGTCGATCACGAGCCTGCCGTCGGCTACCGCGAGCCAGTGCCCGGCGGCGCGATAGCCCTGTGACGCCGGTTCCGGATGAAGCCCGTAGAGCGACATCAGCCACGGCCAGTCGATTCGCTTCGCATCGAATCCCCACGACGGGCTTTGGTTCAGCATGATTCCGCTGATACCGAGCCAGATCATGAAAACGGCCGCGCCGATCCCGATGCGCCGGTGCCACTCGCGCAACAGCATCGACAGGTTCTTCTGCGGGCGCCGAAACAGCACTTTGTTGCCGCCCGTCGCACGCCAAGGCAACTTGACCCGAAGCGTGGCCCAGGTACCGCTCAGTGAGGTCTTTCTCATATCGGTGTCGTCCGGTCGATCGCTGCGGCTGGGTCCGTTATTGGGCAACGGAATCGAGCGTCAACGCTGCGCGTGCGAGCCGCGTCATCATCTGCACCGACAACGTGGCACCAGAAATCCCGTCGATCTGCCGGTCGAGTTGCGAGCCTGCCAGCTTCGCGCCGACGAACTGCTTCGTGAATGTCGGCTCCGCGACCTGATCGCCTCGCGATTCGCGGTAGATCAGCACGCGGGCCGCCTGGATCGCGCCGTTTCGCACGATGAATCCTGTCGTGGTCGGCACATATCCCTCCTTGCCGATGTCCTCGAGAACCCACGCGCTCGTCGCGCCCGATTTCCAGTAGCGCAGACGCTGTTGCGGATATTGCTTGCCGAACGTCTGCACCAGCTTTCCCTGCACGTCGGCAGACAGCTCCAGCGCCTTCGGTGCCGGCGGCGCGGAACCGAACGCCTCCGCGAGAAACGCGTTGGTCGTTTCCTTGACGTCGTCGATGGCATACGAAAGCGTGGGTAACATTCCCGCCATCAGGATCGCCGCGGCGATTCTTCTCATCGGAAAGCGCGAACGTCGACGATCTGAACGACGGCTGGACTCGACTGGGCTTTGCATGATCTACGTCTCCTTACAAGTAAAACAACGGACAAAATCAACGCGTGACAATCACGCGCTCGAACGGCGCAAGCGCAGCGATAAGCTGATTGCAGGTGTGATAGGCGATGTCGTTGCGTTCGCAGGCGTTATATGCCGCCTCGACGACTGCGTTGAACTTCGTCAGATTGATGCCCAGATCCGAGTGCGCCGCACTCATGCTCGCGCCCGAGTACTTGACCGGGCCACCGATGACCATTTGCTCTAGTTCGGTGTTCAGCGCGATCTGACGCGGCACATTGCCGGATTGCTTGAATACGAAATTGATGCGGTTGTCGAGCATGATGTAGTGGAACAGCGACTCGACCCAGTTGTGCACGCCGGGCTCACCGCCGAACTCCTTCAGTGTGTCGGCCGGTATGCCGGGGTATGTCTGCGTCTTGCCGACCTGTGCGGAAGCTGCATTGCTGATCGTGATGGCGGACACGGCGAGCGCGGTCGCGGCAAGCGCTTTTCTGAATGTCATGATGACCTCTCGTAGGGAAGGATGAGCGTCGGGCAGGCAGCCGTTGCGGCGTGCGTCCGATACGCGAAATGCGGCGACAATCAGAAACTCGCCTGGACCGATGCGTAGAAACCGTTCTGGTGCGGGGTCAGCGTGATCTGACCGAGCATCGCGTACGCAAGCGTGATCGATAGGTTCTTGTTGGGGAAGAACGCGACGAACACATCCTTCCAGTCGCTTTCGCTCTGCGTCAGCGTGGTACCGAGACTGCCACCGAGCAGGTTGGTGAGGCCGGTCAGGTTCAGCCCGGCAAGGTTGACGCTCTGGCCGGTCAGGTTATTGCCGTGCTTCTGGTATTCGGCACCGATCGCCGTACCCTTGTTCAACAGATAGGCAACCGACACTTCCGGCCGGATCGTCTTCTTGTCTCCGTTCGGTCCGCCAAAGCCGACGAGGCCTGTCTGATTCGCGGCCGAGTAGCGCAGTGTCACGTTCACGAGCGTCGACAGCGGGAAAAATATCTTCGTCATCGCGAGGTACGCTTCCCAGTCGCTCGCCTTGGCCGCGCCCAGCGTCTTGATCAGCGTCGGGTTGTTGTTGCGCTTGTAGAACGCGCCCAGCGCGACCTGCGGAATCAGGTTGTCGGAGTCGTAGATCGCTTCGCCGAACAGCCGCACCTTCATGCCGAACACGTTCATTCCGATCGTCGTGTTCCACGGCTTGATGCCCGTGTTGAGGCCGAGTACCCCGTCGGTCACAAGGCCGACCGTATCGAATGTGCTGCCGGTCGGCAGCGAATCGTTCGCGTACGACAGCTCCACACGATCCCACAAGCCGACGGCCGCGCCGACCGAGTGCAAGGTGTAGTTCGGCAGGTTTACATACGTGTAGTGAACGTCACCGTTGATTCCGTCACGGGTCTCGTAGCCGGTAATCGTTGCCCACGGGGTGATGCCGCCGCCGCCGGCGCCGTCCACCATGCTGACACCGCCGGTCGCCAGCACCTTGCCCGTATTGAAATCGAACCAGCCTGCGTGCGCGATCTCGCACGACAACAGGCCGGCGGCAACGATCAGACCATGTACGACAGTTAGAACGCGTGGTGTGGACTTCTTCATTGTGGTTGCCTCTCGCAGTGTGGAAACGGATATCCATTCGTTTGATTGCCGAATGTCTTCTTGCAATCATCATGCCAAGTGTCATGTTCAATACCACTTTGACACCTTAAATAACCTTCCAGCCCTTTGCAGCAGTACGTCCACCTTGAATTCAATGTGTCAAATCCGATGCCACTTTCATAAATATCGATCTGGAAGCGCATTACGAAAGGCCCGTCACACTCACCTCAAAGTGGTGCGGTACATGCCTCTTTTGTGGTGAATGTTTTCCGACATGCACATTTAGTGTGCCTCGTTACCTGCGCGATCAGGGCACTCCCATCGATGCATCGAAACGGAATTTCGACCGGTGAATTCGCGCGCATCGGGCGTCTTCAGATAGATGCATACGCAACTTCAATGATCGGGCATGGCAATTGCATGGAGGTGTGCGGGGTTCTGACGCACAGCGTCGCCTGTTTCATTACAAACAGGCCGCAACGAACTGGATTGCGGCCGACTGCAACCGCCCCCTGGCCAGAGCGGTACACGTGTCAATACATAGAACGGGAGAACATCAACGATGAATACGCCTGGCTCGCCTGATGAGAATCCGCCATGCGAACGACGATTCGGTCGCACGCGGTGGCCTGCTGCCGCGCCCGGCATGCCCGCCGCCCCCGCATCGTCGACGATGCACGCGCGGAGCGTCCGGCTTACTGGTCACCTGGATTGGGACATGGGAAAAACACAACGCATAATTGCCGGCGCGATTGCGATGCTCGGCTGCATCGCCGGTAACGCGAATGCTCAGGCAGTGACTGGCGCGATTCCGTCGACGCCTTTCGATAGCCGACCTTACGTGTCGTTCTGGGGTTCTTACGACGTCTCCGATCACCTGCGCAACACCGGGCACGGTTATGGTGGCGGGCTCGCAGTAGGCAAGCCTTTCAACAGCGGCATCGAAGTCGAGATCCTCGGCAGCTTTCTGCATTTCGGCAGCAAGGGTGCGACGCCTGGCACCGGAGGCCTGCTCGGCGCGCTGGGCCTGGGCGGCAATCCGGGGACGCCGGCCGGCTCCGCGCAGAACATTGCCGTCGCGGGTGTCGGCGCGAACCTCTATTTCGTCGGCGACGACGCGACGTCGCTGCATGGCTTCTACGCGCACGGCGACATGACTTACGGCAAGGTCGCAGCATTCGATCTCGGCGCCGGGTACTCGATTCCGCTAGCATCGATCGGGCCACTATCCGACCTGAGCCTGCGCTTCGAGGCGCTGTATCACAAGCAAGGTCACTACGACGAGCCGGTCTTCAACGTCGGTCTACGCATACCGATCGGCAAGCGCCCCGAGGCACCGCTCCCGCCCCCGCCGCCTCCGCCGCCCCCTGCGCCGGAAGTCGACGTGACGCCCGTGCCTGCCCCGCCTCCGCCGTGCCAGGCGATCGCGGACGGCCATGGCATGACGCTTGACGGATGCAAGCGTGGTGACGTGATCGTGCTGCGCGGAGTGAACTTCGATTACGACAAGGCGACGTTGACGGTCAATGCGAAAGCGCTGCTGGATCAGGTCGCCAGCGCGCTGCACAAGCGTCCCGACATCATGGCCGAGATCGACGGACATACCGACGGCATCGGCTCGGTGCCATACAACCAGCGACTCTCCGAGCGCCGTGCCCAATCCGTGAAGACCTACCTCGTTTCGCATGGAATCGCAGCGCATCGGTTGAACACGCGCGGCTTCGGCAAGTCGAGGCCGATCGCCGACAACGCCACACCGGAAGGTCGCGAACTGAACCGCCGTGTCGAGCTGAAGGTGATCGATTCGAATGGCGAGAAGGTAATCGTAAGACCGCCGATGGGTGCGATGCCGGACGGGGGCGTCACGCCGCCGCTACTCGGCACGCCTGCGGCAGCCGCCGCACCGGCCAGCGCCGGCGTCGCGATCTCGGGCTACGCGTTCGGGCCAACCGAATTGACGATATCGAAGGGCGGTACGGTTACGTGGACGAACAACGACAATCCCGCGCACACCATCAGTTTTTCAGACGGCGATAGCGGTGCGATCCGCCATGGCTCCACCTATTCGCGCACGTTCGACAAGTCCGGCACCTACGAGTATCACTGCTCGATCCACCCCGGGATGACCGGAAAGATCGTCGTCCAGTAAGCCGCTGCAGGGCCACTTTGGCCCTGCCATTTCCGTCTACGGAGGTTCCAGATGCAAAACCTTTGGCATTCACTGAAGAGCGGCAACTGGCGTGCGCTGCTCGCATGTTTCCTGTATTTCGACACCGGCTTCACGGTCTGGGTGATCTACGGCCCGCTCGCGCCATTCATCGGCAAGTCGCTGCTCATGACACCCGCCGAGCAGGGATTCCTGGTTGCGGTGCCGGTGTTGTCGGCCGCGATTCTGCGCGTTGCGTTCGGCAACCTCTATCAGGCGATCGACGGCCGCCGTATCGCGCTCGCCGGCATCATACTATCCTCGCTGCCGGCGCTGATCCTGCCGCTCACCATGACGCCGTCGTATACCACATTGTTGTTGCTCGGCGTGTTCCTCGGTGTCGGCGGTGCAAGCTTCGCCATCGCGCTGCCGATGGCAGGCGCAAACTACCCGCCCCGGATGCAGGGCCTCGTGCTCGGGCTTGCCGCAGCCGGCAATATCGGCGCGGTGCTCGACGGCTTTCTGTTCCCCGGGCTCGCTCAGTCGTTCGGCTGGCGCAACGCAATGTTTGCCGCCGTACCGCTGCTTGCGGTCGCCGCAATCGCGATTCTCTTCTGGGCCGTCGATCCGGCGCCGAAGCAGGATCGCGCCAGGCCGGCGATGATAGGCTTCGTCGCAACAATTGCCGGCCTCCTCGCGCTCGTCTATGCGGTCCATGCCGGAGCATTCGGCACCGGGCGCGCCGGCGTGCTGCTGGTACCGGCACTGGGCGCAATGCTCGCGGTGTTGCTGTTGCCGCGCTCGCACCGTGCGGTGCTCGGCGAACGCGATACCTGGGTCGTAATGCTCGTCTACAGCATCACGTTCGGCGGCTATGTCGGAATGTCATCGTACGTGAGCACGTTGCTGACGACCGCATACGGCACGAGCAAGATCACCGCCGGCATGCTGATGGCGCTGTTCGCATTGGTTGGCGCACTGCTTCGGCCGTTCGGAGGCGGCCTCGCCGATCGCGTCAGCGGCGTGCGTGCGCTGACCGCGCTGCTCGCGATCATCTCACTATGCGACCTCACGTTCTGGTTTGCGCAGCCGGGCTATGGCACGACGATCGGGCTGATGATCGTGTTGTACGCATCGTTCGGTCTTGGCAACGGCGCCACGTTTCAGCTGGTTCCGCACCGCTGGAAGGGCCGCACAGGCCTGATGTCCGGCGTAGTCGGCGCGGCGGGCGGGATTGGGGGATTCTATTTGCCGGTGATCATGGGAATCGCGAAGGAATCCACTGGCACGTATCAGGCTGGGTTCGGGATCTTCGGTGCAATCGCCGCATTCGCGCTCGTCCTTGTCATCGTGCTGCGTCGTCAATGGCTCGGCTGGTCGATGCCGTCACCTCTGCCGATCAAGAGTTGACGGCCGGCCATTCGCGACCTTGCGCCACTCTGTCGAGCGGCAATGTGCCGCGCTCCGCATCCATATCGAATGCGGAGCGTGGCCGTTTCGGCAATGTGGTCGCCAATCAGACGACATCGATCGTGATGCCGTCGGCAAACACCAGTCGGCGCGCCAGTTCGCGCGTAACGACGACCTTGCCGTCGTCCAGCACGGCCATCACCTGGTCGAAGCCGAGCCGTGCGGCCAGCGAATGCCAGCCATTCGCGCCGGCCACGTAGAGCGCAGCGCCCTCCGCGTCCGCGCGCGTCGCGTCTCGATCCACGACTGTCAGCGAGCGGAGCCCACGCACGGGTCGGCCGATCAGCGGATCGAGCACGTGTGCATATCGTTCGCCCTGGTATTCAAAGAAGCGTTGATCGTCGCCGTGCGTGACGACCGCTTCGCTCTCGACGTCCAGCGCGGCAAGCAGTTGTTGCTGGCCGGCGTGGCCGCGCGGATCGCGGATGCCGACACGCCAGCGACGTTCGCCGCGCCGGCCGCGCACCGCGAGGTTGCCGCCGGCATCGATCATCGTGTGGCGGAAGCCGCGCGTCGAAAGAAGATCGAGACAGTGGTCGACAATGAATCCCTTTCCGATGCCGCCGAAATCCCACGCAACGCCCGGCGCCGGCCCATAGTTGCCACCACCGTCGTAATGCGGTGCATCCGCGATCGCCTGCAGGAGTCGACCGATTTCGTCCCGAGCCGGCGGCTGGCTACCGGGCGCGTCAACGTCGTGAAACCCCCAGAGACGCACCAATTCACCGATTCGCGGCTCGTAACGACCATCGGTGGACTGACGATGACGCCAGGCAAGCGCGAACAGCTCAAGCATGTCGTGTGGAATCGTGATCGCTCGTCCCGCGGCAAGCTCGCGGTTCAGTGCAGCGAGGCGACCGTCGCCCCATGCCCAGAAATCCCTACCGAAGGCCAACATCGCGGTGCGGACATCGTCGACCGCGCTTCTCGCGATCGGTACGTCGCGATCGTCACCGACGACCGTCACGCCGATTTGCGTGCCCATCGCGGGAAACCGGATATTGGCCAGTACTGCAACTGCATCGTCGTCATTCACTCATTGGCTCCTGTCGCACATATCGTGCAACTTAGGAGCATTTTTCATACCACTTTATGCGGCGACGAGCGGGATACCGAGCAGGCGGCCGAGCTTCGGTTTTTTCGACAGTACGTCCGACAACGTGTAGTTGTCGAGCGTGGCGAGAAAGTTGTCCAGTGCTTCGCGCAACGCGCCTTTCAGGATGCAGGCGGAATCGATCCGGCAAAGCGGATTGGTGCGATCAAGGCATTCGACGAGAAAAAAATCCGGCTCTGTCGCTCTGACCACTTCGCCGATCGTGATCTTCTCCGCCTTGCGCAGCAAACGGACACCGCCGCCGCTGCCGCGCACCGTCTCGATGAAGCCTTCTGCTGCAAGTGCTTGCGCCACCTTCACCAGATGATGCTTGGAGATGCCGTAAGAATCGGCGATGTCCTTGATCTTGCAGAGCTCGTCGCTACTGGTTCCAAGGTAAACCAGCAAACGCAGCGCATAGTCGGCGTGCACGGTCAGTCGCATGGGGTCCTCGCATTGAATAGACCTGGTCGATATTACTTTGAAGCCTTGAGACAAGCACACTTACAGTGCATTTCAGCCACCTTCGCACTTTAAGAGGTATTTAATGCACTACTTTATAGAGGGCAGAATAATAATTCTACATCCATACATTCCCGTATGCATGTGAAATTCCCGGCCTCGATCAGATACGGCGCGGCTCCCAACCGGGAGTGCGTGCGGACGCGCCCGACTCGGCTTTCGTTGGCATATGTCTTGCGGATAGTGATGGCCTTCCGAAGGCGAGTCTGACAAGCGAAAAGCCCGTCCCCGATTGTGCGGGCAGACCGCTCGCGAAGTTGCGCGACCAACCACCGAAGTGCGCAAGTCACTTGGAGTCCATCGTGAATCAAAGTACATATCGATCGCTTTACCACCGGACCCGTGCCGGCCTCCACACAACCGCGCTGCTGACGAGCCTCCTGCTTGCGGGCTGCGGCTCAGACGGCACATCGTCGCCATCTTCAACTCCATCGAGCGGCACCGCATCGGTCGTCGGATCAACTGTTGGCGGCGTCGTGTCGACGGCCGGCAATGTCGTCAGCGGCCTCGGTTCGAGCGTCTCGTCGTTGACCGTTCCCGGCGTACCGTCCGGCGTCACCAATGGCGCCGGACAGACCGTGTCCGGCGTCGGTGCCGTGGTGAGCGCGACCGGCAGTACGTTGTCCAACGGCTTGTCGTCATCGAAGCCGGTCAGCACAACAGTCGCCGGGCTCGGGCCAGTCGTCACGGATTTATCGAAGCCGATCGGCGGCGTTGCAACCGTGGTTGGCTCGCTCGGTAGCGGCCAACTCGCACCGCTTGCGGTCGTCACGACACCCGTCGCCGGCGTGGTGACGACCGTCGGCAGTATCGTCAGCACCGCCGGTGGTGTTGCATCGCCGCTGCTTGCTTCCGGACCGATCCAGACGATCACCTCGACGGTCGACACGACGCTCGCCCCAGTGCTGTCGCTCGGTGGCGTCGGCGGGACGAGCGGCCTGCTCAGCCCAGTTACGTCCGTCCTGGGCGGCCCCGGCACGAGCCTGCTGAGCCCTGTCACCTCGATCCTCGGCGGCTCCGGCTCGGGCTTGCTGAATCCTGTTACCTCTGTCCTCGGAGGTTCCGGCACGAGCCTGCTGAGCCCCGTTACCTCGATCATCGGCGGCTCCGGCACCGGTTCGCCGCTCGGCCCCGTTACTTCGCTGCTGGGCGGCTCGGGATCGCTGCTCGCACCAGTCACGTCATTGCTTGGCGGTCTTGCGTCGGCCACCAGATAAGCGTGAGTTGCGCCGGTCCGGCAGGCAGGCGGCGGCCGATGATGCGCGTCGGGCGCGACACGACGGTTGCCGATCCGGACCGCGCAACGAAACCAGGCTCGTCGACGTAACGATCACGAATTGGCATCTCGGGTCGCATCAACGCATCATCTTTCTGTCGATTCGGATGACTGTTGACGCATGCCGCGGGAGACGGCGCCACGTCTACAGATCCAGCACCAGAAGATCGGTCACGGCGCGAGAGCAGCAAGGTGTGAAGAGTGCGTTCATCGCCCTCTCGCGTGACGTCAAATAGAAGTCGCGATGTTCAACTGTCCCCTCGAGTATCTTCGTCGTGCAGGTGCCGCAAACTCCATCGCCGCACGATGTTGGAATTCTGACGTCGTGCCGCGCCAGAGCCGCGCAGACCGACAGGTCAGCCGGCACCCGGTACACGTGACCGGTGCTTGCGATCTTCACGTCGAATTCGCGGTTGCGCAACCGTTCGGTATTGTCCTGCGAGAAATGCTCCGGGTGGACGTGCGATACGTTCCAGCCCGCGGCGGCCGCGGCCTGCACGACATGTGCGGTAAAATGCGCGGGGCCGCACGCATACGCGTGCTTGTCGCCGTCGGGCATTCCGAGTGCCGATGTGGCGTCGAACCAGGGCCCGTCGCCATCATTGCCGAAATACGTCCGAACCGACTGCGCGTAAGCAGCCGCGCGAAGGAACGGCAGAAACGGGGCATGCCGCACAGAGCGTGCGCAATAATGAATCTCGAAGCTCGTGTCGCGGCGAGCAAGTGTCGCGACCATACTCAGCACGGGTGCAATGCCAATCCCGTACGCAAACAGTAACGTCCGCTTCGCATCGACGAGCCGCACCGTGTTCAGCGGCTCGCTGATCAGGATAGTGTCGCCGACCTCGGTCTGCTCGCACAACGTGGCGGACCCGCCGCGCGAGGTGCGCGCGCGCTGCACAGCAATCATGTAACGATCCCCGTCGCCGGGCGCGTTGCACAACGAGTACGCTCGCGCAAGGCCGGGACGAATCGTTATGTTGATGTGTGCACCCGCATCGAATGTGGGCAGCGCGAATGCGTTGGTCGCTTCGAGTTCGAGCCGGACGACATCGTCCGTCTCGCGCGTCTTTGCGGCGACTCTGACAGGAATCGTTCGCATACGATGATTTCGTTGAAGAGTGCATGCTTCCGTTACGCCCCAGCCCGGAAACCGCCAGAGCGCCGCCCCTTTTTTACGTCAGCGACCGATCTGGCATCGCGCAGGATCACGATACGCTCGATCGATCGATACTTGGCTGCGTTCATTGTCGAGGTCCCCTCGCCTTTCGAATGCCTCCTCCTTCACACCATAAACGACCAAATAGCTGAGGCCAATCGAGAGCGAAAAAAAGCAGCGCTCCCTGACCTGCCCCGGTTTTAATCCGGACTGCAGTTAGAGTCCGAGGTTAAAAAACTGCTGCTTTGCATCGCGCGCCTGTGCGAACTGGATGCCCCCAGAAATTTGGCGGGTGAAACTTAGTTCCAGAGACTTGAGGGCACGCATCGTCGGATAAATGAAAGCCTCGTCGGGTGCCGGCATGACGCTTGCGCCCGCCCTCAGTATCTTTCTCCATGCGCGGCCGGCGCCGATAATGCGTACGGCAGCGGCCGACGACACCGCACCGAGGCAAGGAGGCTCCCCGCATGACGACGCTGTTCAAGCCGGGCGACCACGTCCGCTGGAATTCCGAAGCCGGTTACGTGACCGGCACGATCATCGCGATCCACACGCAGGATTTCGACTACAAGGGCCATCGCCACCGTGCGTCGCCCGACGATCCGCAATACGAGATCAAGAGCGATCGTACCGACCACATCGCCGCGCATCGCGGGCGCGTGCTCGAACGCATTGCCGACAAGGACGACACGTGACGCTCCCGTTCTACACGATCGGCCATTCGAACCGCACGCTCGACGCGTTCGTCGGGATGCTCGACGCGGTCGATATCGCGCTGCTGGCCGATATCCGGAAGATGACGCGTTCGCGCACCAATCCGCAGTTCAACGAAGCAACGCTCCCCGCCGCACTGGCCGCGGTCGACATCACGTACGAGCACATCGCGGCACTCGGCGGACTACGCGGCAAGTCGCGCGGCGTGCCCGACGAGGTCAACGGCTTCTGGACGAACCGCAGCTTCCATCGCTACGCCGACTACGCGCTGTCGCTCGAGTTTCGAACGGGCCTCGACCGGCTGATCGCGCAAGGGCACCGGCAGCGCTGCGCGATCATGTGTTCGGAAGCCGTGTGGTGGCGCTGTCATCGGCGCATCGTGTCCGATTACCTGATTGCGCGCGGCGAAACGGTGCTGCACATCATGGGCCCGAATCGCGTGGAGCCCGCGCGCCTCACGGCCGGCGCGGCGATCCGGGACGACGGGACGATCGTCTATCCGGACGTCGAAGGCGACGCGCCAGCAGACGAAGCTGGCGCGCGGCCGACCGCGTGACGCGTCACCGATCGTGCGCGTGATGCCGTGACGGCATGAAAGCGTGAAGGTGCGCAGACCCGATGCAACGCCCACGTCGATCGACCGTGCCCGCTGCGCACCCGATACGCTGCACGCTCACCCCGCTTTGCGCCGCCGCGATCCTGCATTACCATCGTGCGTCCACCGCGCGTACGCGCGCGCCCCGCCACCTCTGCACTCCCGCACCGATGCTCGCCCTCATCATCATCGCCGGCCTGTGGGCCGGCCTGCAGAACGCCCTCGCGGGCGGCGGCTCGTTCGTCACGCTGCCCGCGCTGATCGTGTCGGGGATGTCGCCGCTCGCGGCGAACATCACGTCGACGGTCGCGCTGTTCCCCGGCCAGGTCACGACGGGCTGGGCGAGCCGGAACATGGTGCGCGGCGCGGGCAAGCTGTCGTTTCGCGCGCTGTTCGCGATCAGCGTGGTCGGCGGCGCGCTCGGCGGCCTGCTGCTGCTGAAAACCCCGTCGTCGATCTTCTCGCACCTCGTGCCGTGGCTCGTGCTGTTCGCGACGGTCGTGTTCGCGTGGGGCAGCTTCTTCCGCAGGCCCGGCGCCGGCACGCAGCATCTCGGCCCCGTCACCGCCGCGATCTCGCAATTCCTGATCGCGATCTACGGCGGCTACTTCGGCGGCGGCATCGGGTTCCTGATGATGGCCGCGCTGACGATGGCCGGCCTGTCGCCGCGTCACGCGATGTCGACGAAGAATGCGCTCGCTGGCGTGATGAACGCGTCGGCGGTCGTGCTGTTCGTGACCTCGCCGCACCTGCACTGGCGCGAGGCCATCGCGCTCGGCGGCGGCGCGATCGTCGGCGGCCTGCTCGGTGCGTGGGCGCTGCACCGCGTGAACGAGCGCGTGCTGCGGATCGCGATCGTCTGCATCGGCGCCGCGCTGACCGTCGGGCTGTTCGTCAAACCGATCTGACGCACACGCGCCGAGCGCGCGGATGGCACGCACGCCGTCGGTCGCGACGGATTCGCAATCAATGGGCAAGCGGCCGTGCGCCGAGCGCTGGCGGAGTCACGCGCCCGCCTCGATGTCGCGGGCGCTTGCGACGACTTGCGCGCCGAGCGCTTCGATCCTTGCAGGCGGGTGCGTTCAGCCGAACGGCCGCACGCCGATCAGCGGGCCGTGCAGGAACAGCGCGAAGACGGCCCATACGACGAGCCCGGCGACGATCGTCACGGCATCGCCCGACAGCCTGCCCGCCGGATAGCGGACGCCGTCGAGGCGATCGCGGGCGCGCCACACGACGAAATCGACCAGCGACCACACGAAGAATGCGCCGAACAGCACGACCGCGTGCAGCGTGCCGTTCGCGAGCAGGTGCGCGATCGCCCACACCATCACGCCGGCCACCATCGGATGGCCGACGAGCGTCTTGATGCGGTTGCGCGGCACGTAGGACGCGGCGATCAGCACGAACGCGATCGCGGTCAGCATGCCGGTGAGATGGCGAATGCCGACGGGCGACACCCACAGCAGCGTCCCGCCCTGGCGCGCAATCCCGTAACCCCAGACGATCAGCACGAAGCCGACGATCGACACGATCGCATAGGGGCCCTTCCAGCGTTTCTCGCCGATCCGCTCGATGGTCGCGGATCGCCAGCCGTCCGCGACGATCCGAATCGAATGCACACCGAGGAAGATCGCTAAACCGAGAATCAGGACGAGCATCGGCTATCTCCGTCTGGAACGATGAGTTGGGAATCATTCGCGCGGCTTTCGATGCGCCGTTCGCGAGGCCGGCAGCGAGACCGGCTCGGGTTGCGCCGGGCATGGACGCAATCGCGCCGATCATAAACGCCGGGGCCGCCGTTGTGAAGCAGCCGGAACATGCGGTGCGTCAAACCCGGCGCTTGCGTGCACACGCGGTGGATCGAAAGCAAGGAAAGGAAATGCGCCGCCGTACGCTCGGCGCTAGGTGCGCTTGCGTGTCGCTTCCGGTGTCGGCGCCGGCTTCGACTTCGGCCGTGCCTTGCGCTTCGGCGCCCCGGCCAGCAGCGCCGCGCGATACGCGCCGCGACACCAGTCGAACAGCGCGCCCGTGTCCTCGAGCACGTCGGCCGGCGTTTCGTAATAGCCCTCGAGTGCAACGGTGCGCGTGGGACGCTCATACGAGAACGGCCCCATCCCCGCCGCGACGAACGCGGGACGGTTCACGTCGTCGACGCGCAGGAACAGCGACCCGCGCGACATGAAGCCGAACATCACGCCGTCGAGCCGCATCGCGGCACCGCTGAAGAACCGCACGACCTGTACGTTGCCGAGCGGCGCGAGCCGACACGCGATCTCCTCGCCGTGCGCCTTCTCCGATTGCCAGCTCATGCGAGCCCCGTGCAGCGCTGCGTCCACACGTCGAGTTCCGCGTCGTCGAAGCCCACGGCCGCCGCGCTCTCGCGGATCTGCCGCCACGTCGCACGATCGACCGGAATGCCGTCCGCGCCGCGCGCGGCGCGGCTCGCCTCCTCCGGCTCGCCGGGCATCCGCACCGGCGCGTCGCCCGCCCGCGGCGACGCCTTCGCCCATTCGACGAACGCATCGGCTTCGCGCTCCGCATCGGCCGCGTCGAACGCGTTCGGATCGATCAGCACCGACAGCATCCCGTTGACGATCGCGCTCGTCTTCTGCAGCGTGCCGCCGTAGGTCGTATGCCCGCCGACCAGCGCGCCGCCGAAGATCTCGCACATCGCCGCCAGCGCATAACCCTTGTGCAGTCCGAACGGCAGTAGCGAGCCGAACGGCTGCTCGTGCATGACTGCCGGATCGTCGGTCGGCCGGCCGCGATGATCGATCAGCGACCCGGCCGGCACGCGCTTGCGCTGGTTGTATGCCACCCGCGTCTTGCCATACGCGATCGCGCTCGTCGCGAAATCGAGCAGCAGCGGCGGCCGGCCCGCGCGCGGATACGCGGCGCAGAACGGATTCGTGCCGAAACGCGGATCGGTGCCGTGCAGCGGCGCGACGAGCAGGTCGCCCGGCACGTTGACGAAATGGAACGACACGAGCCCCGAGCGCGCGCACTGCTCGGCCCAGTGCCCGATGCGGCCGAGGTGATGGACGTCGCGCAGCCCGATCGCGCAGATGCCCATGCGTCGCGCGCGATCGATCCCTTCGACCATCGCCTCGAACGCGATCACCTGGCCGAAGCCGCGCCCGCCGTCGATCGTCAGCACCGCGCCGCCGTCGCGAACGATCGACGCGTGCCCGTTCAATTGCAGCTGCCCTTCCCGCCACGACGCCACGTAGTTCTGGATCATCCCGATCCCGTGCGAATCGTGCCCCGCCAGATTCGCGCCGACCAGGTGATCGGCAACGAGCCGCGCCTCGCGCTCGCTGCTGCCGGCCCGCTCCCAGAGTGCCGCGACGAATGCATGCAGCGGTTCGGCGCGCATGCTCAGCGGGTCGGTATCGGAAGTCGGCAGCGCGGTCATCGGCAAGGCTCCGTGAGGTCGGGGTGAATCCGGTCGAATCCGTTCGGGTCGGGCAGCGCGAACGCTCAGCGCGCGGACGCGATCACGTCCGCCACCGCCGCGGTCAGCTTCTTCGCGTACGGCACGTGCAGGAACTCGTTCGGGCCGTGCGCATTCGATTTCGGCCCGAGCACGCCGCACACCATGAACTGCGCGGACGGGAAGCCGGCCTGCAGCACGTTCATCAGCGGGATCGTGCCGCCGAGACCCATGTACGCGCAGTCCGCGCCGAAGTGGCGACGCGACGCGGCGTCGAGCGACGACGCGAGCCACGGCGCGAGATCCGGCGCGCTCCAGCCGGTCGCGGCGCCCGCGTCCGGCTTGAACGTGACCTTCGCGTTGTACGGCGGATCGAGTTCGAGCAGTTCCTTCAGCTGCTGCACGGCCTGTGCGGCGTCGACGAGCGGCGGCAGGCGCAGCGACAGCTTGAACGCGGTGCGCGGACGCAGCACGTTGCCCGCGTCGGCGAGCGCCGGCAGACCGGCCGCGCCTGTCACGGACAGCGACGGACGCCACGTCGAATTCAGCAGCGCCTCGCGCGGATCGGTCGTGGTCGGCAGCACCGGCTTGCCGTCCGCGCCGCATGCCCACGGCAGCCCCTTCCACACGGCGTCGCCGAGGATCGCGGCGGCCGTGTCGGCTTCGCGCACGCGGCTGTCGGGAATCTCGCAATGGAACACGCCCGGCAGGAGGTTGCCGTTCTTCGCATCTTCCAGGCGCTCGAACAGCTGGCGCATCACGCGGAAGCTCGACGGCGCGATGCCGCCGAAGACGCCGGAGTGCACGCCTTCCTCGAGCACCTCGACCTGCAGGTCGCCGGACACCAGCCCGCGCAGCGACGTCGTGAGCCACATCTGGTCGTAGTTGCCCGCGCCCGAATCGAGGCACACGACGAGCGACACCTGGCCGAGCCGGTCGCGCAGCGCGTCGACGTACGGCAGCAGGTCGTAGCTGCCCGACTCCTCGCAGGTCTCGATCAGGCCGACGCAGCGCGGCCGTTCGACGCCCTGCTCGTCGAGCGCGCCGAGCGCCGCGAGGCTCGCGTAGATCGCATAGCCGTCGTCCGCGCCGCCGCGGCCGTACAGCTTGCCGTTCTCGTACTTCGGTGTCCACGGGCCGAGGTCCGCGCGCCAGCCGTCGAATTCGGGCTGCTTGTCGAGGTGGCCGTACAGCAGGATCGTGTCGGTGCTGCCCGAGCGCGTCGCAGGCGTTTCGAAGAAGATCACCGGCGTGCGGCCGGGCAAGCGCACGATCTCGAGCTTCAGGCCTTTCACCGGCTGGCGTTCGGCCCACTGCGCGGCATCGGTGACGACCCGCTCGAGATACCCGCGCTTCGCCCAGTCGGGGTCGAACGCGGGGCTCTTCGCCGGGATCGCGATGTAGTCGGTCAGTGCGTGGAGAATTTCATCGTTCCACTTGCGCTCGACGAAGGTAACGAGCTTGTCATGGTCGAGGACGGGGGTAGTGTCGACGGAGGTCATGGTGGGGTGCCTGGATAGGGCTGACGAAAAACCGGATGATACGCCGATGCCCCCGCCCCAGGGGTGCTTTCCGTGGTCGTATTCAGGTGCCCGTTCGGGCCCGTTTCCCGCAGCGCCTGGCGCGCCCGCTCAAACGGCCTGCGGGAAGGCGGCATCGTCATCGGAATCACCGTTCGGTAAAAACAATCACGGGCGCCGGCGAGCGCATTTCGAGCGCTCGATAATAACCGACCAATTCAATCAGGACTTTCCGAGTCATTCAGCCCATAAATTGAATTAACCAGTTCGGCAAAAAACCAATAATCCGTTCGATTTTCACGATACCTCGCCCGCGAACATGACCGGGGCCGGCTCAAGCCCGCCGCGCGGGGCCATGCGCCCCCATCGTGTCGCACCATGACATTTCATCTTCATCAATGATGAGAATCAATATTCAAGATACTAAATTACATCGTTTACTCTTACTCGAATTCAATTAAGAGATAAGATGCTGTCGTTCAATAAAACGACGGACCATTCCGGAATCGTCGACGGGCGCCGGGCCGCGCCACCTCAACCGCATCACGATCATTCAAGGAGCCTCGCATGTCCGATGCCAGCTCGTCCCCCTCCCGCTCCACCGTCGCGCCAGCCGCGACCGCCACGCCGAAAATCGGCGTCATCCCCGCCACGCTGATGGTTGCCGGCAACATGATGGGCTCCGGCGTCTTCATGCTGCCCGCGAACCTCGCCGCCACCGGCGGCATCGCGATCTTCGGCTGGCTGATCACCGTCGTCGGCGCCGTGTCGCTCGCGCTGGTGTTCGCGAAGCTCGCGGCAATCGACCCGGCCGCCGGCGGCCCGTATGCGTATGCGCGCAAGTCGTTCGGCCCGTACATCGGCTACCAGACCAATCTGATCTACTGGCTCGCGAACGTGCTCGGCAACGTCGGCCTGGCGGTCGCCGGCCTCGGCTATCTCACGCACTTCTTCCCGATGCTGCGCGACCCGCTGGTATTCGCGCTCGCGCAGATCTTCGTGATCTGGCTGTTCACCTACGCGAACATTCTCGGACCGAACGTGGTCGGCCGCGTGCAGTCGGTCACGACGATCTTCGCGCTCGTGCCGATCCTCGGGATGGCCGTGTTCGGCTGGTTCTGGTTCAGCAAGGACGTGTACTTCGCCGGCTGGAACGTGTCGGGTGCGAGCAGCTTCGGCGCGATCGGCGCGACCTTGAACTTCACGCTGTGGGCGTTCATCGGCGTCGAGAGCGCGTCGGTGTCGGCCGGTGTCGTCGAAAACCCGTCGCGCAACGTGCCGATCGCGACCGTCGGCGGCGTCGTGCTCGCGGCCGTCTGCTACGTGCTCAGCTCGACCGTGATCATGGGGATGATCCCGAACAAGGCACTGCTCGCGTCGAGCGCGCCGTTCGCGGATGCCGCGCGCCTCGCGCTCGGCGACACCGCCGCGAACGCGGTCGCGATCTGCGCGGCGCTCGGCTGCCTCGGCTCGCTCGCGGGCTGGACGCTGCTGGTCGGCCAGACCGCGAAGGCCGCGGCCGACGACGGCCTGTTCGCCGGCGTGTTCGCCCGCGTCAACTCGAAGAACGTGCCGTCGGCCGGCCTTGCGATCGTCGCGGTCATCATGTCGGTGCAGGTGCTCGCGACGATGTCGCCGAGCGCGAGCGAGCAGTTCGGCAAGATCGCGTCGATCGCCGTGATCATGACGCTCCTGCCATACATCTACTCGTGCATCGCGATCAAGGTGCTCGGCTACGGCAAGATGCCGTCGCACCAGTTCACCTTCTACACGATCGTCGGCCTGATCGGCGCCGTCTACGCGCTGTGGGCGATGGTCGGCTCCGACGGCCAGCAGACGCGCTGGTCGCTGATCTTCGTGATCGCGACGATCGTGTTCTACGAGCTGTCGATCAACCGTCAGCGCGAAATCGAGGAAACCCATATCCATCCGGGCGGCCGCTCGCCGCGCTGGGTGCGCTACCTCGCGCTCGGCATCACCATCGCCGCGCTCGTCGCGACCTTCTGGATCTCCGTGGGCCGACACACGGCCGACATCCTTCACGCACGCTCGCCGGCCGCGGGCGTCCAGGCAACCCAGCAAACGGGGGAATGACCCATGACCGCTTCCTTGACCCAACCGGCGTTCCGTCGCCTCGGCATGAAGGCGCTGCTCGTGCAGCACGACATCGACGAACGCACCGCCACCGGACGCGCGGCCACCGCGCTCGTCGAAGAATTGCGCACGCGGCTCGTCGACGTCGTGATCGCGACCTCCGCCGACGACGCGCGCGCGGTGGTCGACGCCGATCCGGCGATCCAGTGCCTGCTGCTCAACTGGGAGCTCGGCAACGATCCCGCCCATGCGCCCGCCCAGGCCGTGCTCGACGCGATGCGCGCGCGCAATGCGACGGTGCCGGTGTTCCTGCTCGCGAGCCGCGCGAGCGCAGCCGCGATTCCCGTCGACGCGATGCGCAAGGCCGACGACTTCATCTGGATGCTGGAGGACACCACCGCGTTCATCGGCGGGCGGATCGTCGCCGCGATCGAACGCTACCGCGAAACCGTGCTGCCGCCGATGTTCCGCGCGCTCGCGCAGTTCTCGCGCGTGTACGAATACTCGTGGCACACGCCGGGCCATACCGGCGGCACCGCGTTCCTGAAATCGCCGGTCGGCCGCGCGTACTTCGAATTCTTCGGCGAGGCGCTGTTCCGCTCGGACCTGTCGATCTCGGTCGGCGAACTCGGCTCGCTGCTCGACCACTCCGGTCCGATCGGCGAAAGCGAACGCTACGCGGCGCGCGTGTTCGGCGCGCACCGCACGTATCACGTGACGAACGGCTCGTCGATGTCGAACCGCGTGATCCTGATGGCGAGCGTCACGCGCAACCAGGTCGCGCTGTGCGACCGCAACTGCCACAAGTCGGCCGAGCACGCGATGACGATGTCCGGCGCGATTCCGACCTACCTGATCCCGTCACGCAACCATTACGGGATCATCGGGCCGATCATGCCGGAACGGCTCACGGCCGCCGCCGTGCGCCTCGCGATCGACGCGAACCCGCTGGTGCGCGGGCGCGACGGCATCGATCCGACGCCCGTGCATGCACTGATCACGAACTCGACGTACGACGGCCTCTGCTACAACGTCGCGCGCGTCGAGGAACTGCTCGGCCAGAGCGTCGACCGATTGCATTTCGATGAAGCGTGGTACGGCTACGCGCGCTTCAACCCGATCTACCGCGATCGTCACGCGATGCACGGCGATCCGTCGCAGCACGACGCGAGCAAGCCGACCGTGTTCGCGACGCAGTCGACGCACAAGCTGCTCGCGGCGCTGTCGCAGGCGTCGTTCATCCACGTCCGCGACGGCCGCAATCCGATCGAGCATGCACGCTTCAACGAGGCATACATGATGCATGCGTCGACGTCGCCGAACTACGCGATCATCGCGTCGAACGACGTGAGCGCCGCGATGATGGACGGCCCCGGCGGCGAGGCGCTGACGACCGACGCGATCCGCGAGGCCGTGTCGTTCCGCCGGATGCTCGCGCGGCTGCATGCGGAATGCGAGGAGAGCGACGACTGGTTCTTCAACGGCTGGCAGCCGGACACCGTGGTCGATCGCAAGACGGGCCGGCGCGTGCCGTTCCATGAAGCGGACGAAACGCTGCTCGCCACCGATCCGTCGTGCTGGGTGCTGCATCCGGGCGAGACGTGGCACGGCTTCGGCGAGATCGAGGACGACTACTGCATGCTCGATCCGATCAAGGTGTCGATCGTCACGCCGGGCGTCGCGCCGCACGGCGGGCTGATGCCGGTCGGCATTCCGGCGTCGGTCGTCACCGCGTATCTGGACCGGCACGGGATCGTCGTCGAGAAGACGACCGACTTCACGATCCTGTTCCTGTTCTCGATCGGCGTGACGAAGGGCAAGTGGGGCACGCTCGTCAACACGCTGCTCGACTTCAAGCGCGACTACGACGCGAACGCGCCGCTCGAACAGGCGCTGCCGGAACTCGTCGCGCGCTATCCGGACCGCTACGGCAAGCTCGGCCTGCGCGATCTGTGCGACCTGATGTTCAGCGCGATGAGCGACCTGAAGACGACCGAGATGATGTCGCGCGGCTTCTCGACGCTGCCGCAGCCCGACTTCAGCCCGGCCGAGGCGTTCGAGCATCTCGTGCACAACGACATCGAGATGCTGGGGCTGTCCGAGATGGAAGGCCGCACCGTCGCGACAGGCGTCGTGCCCTATCCGCCCGGCATTCCGCTGCTGATGCCCGGCGAGAACGCGGGGCCCGCCGACGGCCCGCTGCTCGGCTACCTGAAGGCGCTCGAGCAATACGACCTGCGCTTCCCCGGCTTCACGCACGACACGCATGGCGTCGAAGTCGAGGACGGCGTGTACCGGATCGCGTGCATCAAGAAAACCGCGCGCGACACCAACACGCGCTGAGCATGCGCGCCGCGACGCCGCGCCGGCAGAACGCGGCCGGCGTCGCGACGCGTGACGACTCGCCGGTCATGCCGGCAAGCGACCGACCCACTCGGCGAGCTGCGCTTCGCCTTCTTCGTCGAGCTTGCCCTTCAGTTCGCCGTACCACGGCGCGATCGCATCGGCCGGCTGCGTGGCCTTCAGGATGTCGAGACTGTTCTCGAGGAACGACGAAAAGAACGGAATGCCGCGCATGTAGAGGAAGGTCGAATCGGTGATGCGCACGTGGCCGTACACGTCGCGCACCCACGCGAGATGCGGCAACGCCTCGCGCAGGTGGCCGCTTTGCATCAGCGCGGAAATGAAGTTCACGCGCGCGGCGACGTCGGACTGCTCGTGCGTGTCGTGATTGATCTCGGCGGCCTTTTGCATCCACGCCTCGCCGCGCTCCACTTCGCCGCACATCACCGACGTCGTCGCGAGCTGCACCGCGTTGTGCGCGCTCGGCTCGCGGTCGAACAGCGCAAGCCAGTACGGAAACGCTTCCGGATAACGCTCCATCGCCGAGTACGACAGCGCGCACAGGCGCGCCGCATCGGCCAGTCGCTCCGCGTGCGGCGCGGCGGCCGCGATCGCGGCGTCGTGCCGGCCGGCCTGGAATGCCTTCAGCGCGGGCGCGAGCTCGGGCGCGATGTCGGGGCCGTTCTGATCGTCCGCGCCTTCGGATGCGTCGGATGCGTCGGGTGCGTCGTTCGCGGACGGCGCGGGCGTCGCCGCTTCATCACGCGGTTTCTTTCCGAACAGCTTTCCCAGCAGGCCCATGGCGATTGTCCTTGTCGTTGTGATGGATGAATGGCGGCTGGTTGCAGCGGCGCAGGAAGCGCGGCGCGCGTGAACCGGATCGCCGCACGGCGACCGCCATCTTACGCGCGCTCGAAGTCAGCAGGAAGTGAACGGCGGCAGGGCGCTGATGTGGCGAAGCAAGGCGCGACGCTCACGCGTCCGTGGGCCTCACGCCGCGATCCATTCCGCGCCGGTACGCGGCAGGGCTCGTCGCCGCGACGCGCCGGAAGTGCCGGCGCAACGACTCCTCGGAACCGAACCCCGCGCGCGCGGCAATCTGCGCGAGCGACATCCCGGGATGCGCTTCGAGCATGTCCTTCGCGACGTTCACGCGCTCGCGGATCAGCCACGCGAGCGGCGACATCCCCGTCGCGTCCGCGAACTGCCGCTGCAGCGTGCGCGTGCTCATCGCCGCCTGCGCGGCCAGCGACGCGAGCGTGTGCGGCTCGGCCGCATGCGCGCGCATCCAGTCGATCAGCTTCGCGAGCCGGTCGCTGCCGCCCGGTGCGACCGGTCGCGGCACGAACTGCGCCTGGCCGCCGTCGCGATGCGGCGGCAGCACGAGGCGCTGCGCGACCCGGTTCGCAATCGCGCCGCCGTGGTCGCGGCGCACGAGATGCAGCAGCATGTCGAGCCCCGCCGCCGAGCCGGCCGACGTGACGATCTGCCCTTCGTCGACGTACAGCGCGTCGGGATTCACGCGCAGCGCCGGATAGCGCGCCTGCAGGCGGTCGGCGTAGCGCCAGTGCGTCGTGACGGTGAGCCCGTCGAGCACGCCAGCCGCCGCAAGCACGAACACGCCCGAGCAGATCGAACAGAGCCGCGCGCCGCGGCGATGCGCGGCACGCAGCTTCTTCAGCAGCGGCTCCGGCGGCGGTTCGTCCGGATCGCGCCAGCCGGGAATCACGATGGTGTCCGCGCGATCGAGCATCGCGAGCCGGTACGGCGCAGCGACCGTGATGCCGCCCGCCGCGCGCACGGGACCGGGCTCGCTCGCGCAGACGGCGAAGCGATACCAGTCGACGCCGAGTTCCGGGCGTTCGAGCGCGAACAGTTCGACCACGCAGCCGAATTCGAAGGTGCAGAGGCGATCGTAGGCGAGCGCGACGACGAGATGATTGTGCATGGCGCGATGTTACCGGAACTTGTCGATCGCGCCACTGCCGCGATGGCCGCCGAACCGCGATACTGCCCTTCATCCCGGCGCATTCCGCGCCGTCTTTCAGGAGCGCGTTTCATGTCTTACGTCACCGACGTCCCCGCCGCCGACAGCGCCGCCGCCCTCGCGCACTTCGAAGCCTCGCTGCGCTTCGAGACCGATTGCTGGGACGTGCACGACGCGTTTGCGTCCGGCTCGCCCGATTTCGTACTGCTCGACGTCCGGGGGCCGGAACAGTTTGCCGCCGGCCACGTGCCCGGCGCGCGCAACCTGCCGCACCGCAAGATCGTCGCCGGCAAGCTCGCCGACCACCCGGCCGACACGCTGTTCGTCGTCTACTGCGCCGGCCCGCACTGCAACGGTGCCGCACGCGCGGCGATCCGGCTCGCGCGCCTCGGCCGCCCGGTGAAGCTGATGATCGGCGGGGTCACCGGCTGGCTCGACGAAGGTTTCGCGTTGTGCAACGAAGTCCAACCGGAGGACGTCGCCGCGCGCTGATCGTCATTAAAAACGCAACAATCAATTGCCGGCACACGAACGGAAAAAGCGCGACAATCGGCCACATTGCAGTTCTCGGATGGAGCAGCAACATGGAACACGCAGTCCTGATTCAGATGGCCGGCTCGGTCGCGGCGATCGCGCTCTATTTTCTTCCGGCCATCGTCGCCGACCGGCGCGGCCGGCACGACAGGCTGACGATCGCAATGTTCAACGCCCTGTTCGCGTGGACGGGCATCGGCTGGCTGATGACGCTCTACTGGGCATGCCAGCCGAACCCGCAAACCGATGTCGCGCAAGCCATCCTCGCGAAGCGCCGCGGCATCAGCATGCGGACTTTCTCGACCGGCCTCGTCGAACGCGTGCAGCGCCGCGTCGCCGCCCAGGAGCAATGGGCCGAGAAGCAAGGTTGCCGCTAGGCAGTCCCGCTGTTCCCTTTACTTTGCCTTACCTCGCCGTGCCGAACTTCGGCATCCTGACGTTGGTCGAGGCCCGGTAGTCCCACACCAGCCTCTCGCGCGGCGCCTCACCGCCCGCGCGCAGCCACGCCCCGAACGCTCCCGCCGTCACCGCCCGCGCGATCCGCTCGCCCGGGCAGCCGTGCGGCCCCGTGCCGAACCCGAAGTTCGGCCCCGGCGCGCGGCCCGGCAGCAATCGGTCCGGCTCGCGGTGCACGGCCGGATCGCGGTTCGCCGCCGCGAGCACGACCAGGATGGCCGCACCGGCATCGACGGTCACGCCTTCGATCGTCGTGCGCGACGCGACGAAGCGGCGCGTGTTCTGCACCGGCGAATCGAATCGGCCGACCTCGGCGACGAATGCCTCGAGCATCGCGGCATCCGGCAGCGTGCGTTCGGCATCGGTTGCGTCCCACGCGACCAGCACATTGCCGAGCCACGCGGCCGTCGCCTCGCACGTCTGCGACAGCAACCCGACGAGATTCGCGACGAGCGCGCCGCTCGCGTGCCAACCCGCGGCACCGGCCGCCCGCTGAATCGCCGCGACCCATGAGCCGTCCTGCGCGCGCGTGCGCGCGACACGCTCCGTCATCCGGTCGAGCAGTTGCCGCGCGGCCTCGCTCGCGCGGGCCAGTGCCGCATCGTCCGACAGCGGTGACAGCGCGGCGACGAAGTCGACGACCAGCGCGGCGATTTCGTCGAGCTGCGTGTCGTCGAAGCCGAGCAGATCGGCGACCGCGCAAACGGGCACCGTCAGGCACCACGCGTTCAGTGCATCGGCGTCGTGCGGCATGCGCAACCGGCTGCCGGCGAGTTGCGCGGCCCGCTCGCGCAACGCGTCGACGTCGATCGGCGCGAACGCCGCGCGCAGCGCCTGCTTCGGCACGTCGTGCCGCAATGCGCCGTCGTTCATGCGCACCAGTTCGCCGAACAGCGCGCCCGCCGTCGTCCCACGCAATGCGGGCGGTACCGGCGCGTCGAGCGGCCTGACGCGGCACGCCGGGTGACCGAGCACGGCCGTCACGCTCGCCGCCCGGCTCGCGACCCACAGGCCGAGCGAGGCGTCGAACGCGAGCGGCGGCCCGTCGACGAGCGTCGAGTAGTAAGGGTAGGGATCGCGGTGCGTGACCGCGGCAATCGGATTGGTCGGGTTCATGCGTGCAGTATCGGCGCGCCGGGCCACCGCATGTTTCAGGTTGACGTGAAATGTCGCGGATGTCGCGCTCATGCCCATGCCGGCACCGCGGAGTGCTGCGACGCAGCAACCCACGGGCGGCAAGCGACGCGGCGCTGTGACGGACGTGGCGTCAGGCTGCCGACCGGTAGCGGTGCGCCTGCATGCGCAGGCGGACGCGCCCAGCGGAAATCGCACGCGGTTCGGGCACCACCGTTTCGTGATGAAACATTTCCTGCCGGAAGCGGCCGCCGTCGTCGAACCACTGGCAGATCAGCCAGTCGGCATCGTCGAACACGACCGGCCCGGCATAGGTGACGGTCATGCGCGGCCCACCGGTTTTCAGCGTCACGACATCGCCGACGCGAAAGCCGTTGCTGTGATTTTCTCGGATTTTCATCGCTCTCTCGATTTTTTATATATTCATTTTCCGGCGGCCCGCTGACAGGTCATTCGGATACGCGGCAGATTACCAATCCAATAAATAACCGGCAACTCCCGAATACCCGAAAACATCGACCTGAAAATCGCAACACTACGCGGCACCGATTCGCGTGGCGGGCTTCTGGCACCATAATCGGCGCGGCTTGCGCGCCGATTATGGTCAAACAACCGGAGTGCAGAGAATAAACGATGAATTTCGCGCCGTCATCGAACTTCAAATCGGCGGTGGTTTCGATTGATTACTGTCAATCGGTTTCCGGCTGGAAACGTTCCCACGTTTTATCGGCGCTCATTGTTCGAACCGCACGGGCGAATTGTCCGGCGCCGAAAACCAGCGATTGAGGTCGCGTCCCGGCACCGCCGCCTGCGTAAACGTGAATGTGCCGTCGCGCGCCATTTCCGTTGCAGCGCGCAGGAACGCGCCGAATGCGGCCCGCGCCAGCGCGCCGCCGACGCTGACGCGCTTCACGCCGAGCGCCGCGAGCGCCTCGCGGCTCAGCAACCCGCCCTGCAGCCCCATCACGACGTTGACCGGCGCGCCGACCGCGCGCGTGACCGCCGCGATCTCGTCGGGATCGGTCACGCCGGGTGCGTAGAGCACGTCGGCGCCCGCGTCGCGGTATGCGACCAGCCGCGCGATCGTGTCGGCAAGGTCGGAGCGGCCGTGCAGGTAGTTTTCACAGCGCGCGGTCAGCGTGAATGGAAACCGCAGCGAGCGCGCCGCGTCGACCGCCGCCGCGATGCGCTCGACCGCCTCGTGGTGCGGGTAGATCGGCGCATCGGCACGGCCGGTCGCATCCTCGATCGAGCCGCCCACCGCGCCGGCGTCGGCCGCCAGGCGAATCGTCTCGGCGACCGTGTCAGGCGCGTCGCCGAAGCCGTTCTCGAGATCGGCGCTGACCGGCAGGCCGCCCGCGGCGACGATCTCGGCGATGTGGTCGAGCATTTCGTCGCGATCGATCGCGTTGTCGGGCCGCCCTCTCGAAAAGGCGAAGCCGGCGCTCGTGGTGGCAAGCGCTTCGAAGCCGGCCATCGCGAGCAGCCGGGCGGAACCGGCATCCCACGGGTTCGGGATGATGAAGGCGCCGGGCCGCGTGTGCAGCGCGCGGAAGGTTTCGGCTTGGCGAAACTGCACGTTGGAATCGGACATCGAAGTCTCCTCGGAATGGAGACGTCAGCATACGCGCGCGCGGTACCGCGACGGTTCAGGGCGCGCTGAAATATCGATGTGGATGCCGGGGCCTCGCGCGCGGCGCGGTGTGCCGCCGGTCACGCCGCCGCGCGGGGACCGAGCGTCTTCGTCAGGAAAATGCGCGCATGCCCGGTCGGGTAATCCGGCAGCTCGCCGAAACGGACATAGCCGCGCTTTTCGTAGAACGGCTGCGCCTGAAAGTCGAACGTGTCGAGCCACGCGCCGTGACAGCCGCGTGCGACGGCTTCCGCCTCGGCGAGATCCATGATGCGCGAGCCGGCCCCCTGGCCGCGCGCCGCCTCGGGCACGACGAGCAGGTCGACATGCAGCCAGCCGAACGCCGTGCTGCCCCACAGGCCGCCCACGACCGTGCCGTCGGCGTCGGTCACGCGCACGGCCAGCGGCCGGAAATCGATCGGGCCGGCCTGGCTTTCGTTGAACCGGACGAGCGGCGCCGCGATCTGCTTGCGGACGTTCGCGTCGCCGGCGTCGGTCACGTCGTAGGTGAGCGTCATCGGTTACGTCGAATCAGGAAGAAAACGGGAGATGGCAAGACGGCCGGACCCGCGCGCGGCTACACCACGTAGGCGCCCTTCGCATGCAGTTCCGCTTCCGTGCGCTCGAGCGCCGTGATCGCATCGCTGCCTTCCAGCGCCAGCAACTGCGCGACCAGTGCCTCGGCCATCGCATGCGCGGCGACCAGCGACGGAAAGAACGACGGGCTGTCGTGCGTGAAGATCAGCTGCGCGTCCGCATGCAGCGCGATCGGCGACACCGCGCTGTCGGTGATCGCGACGATCTTGCTGCCCTGCGCCTTCGCCGCCTGCGCGACACGCGTCGCTTCCGCGGAATACGGCGCGAAACTGATGATCACCGTCACGCTCTGCTTCGCGATCGTGCGCAGCTCCATCTCGAGCGAGCCGGCGACGCCGTTGAGCAACGACACGGTCGGCCGGAACAGCCGGTAGCCGTACACGAATCCGAACGCGACCGGATAGCACGACCGGAACCCCGCGACGTGCACGTGCGACGCCTTGCGGATCAGCTTCGCGGCGTCGGCGAGCGCGTGCTCGTTCTGGGCGGAGGTGGCGGCGAGATTGTGCTGCTGCGCGGCAAGCAGGTCGTGCGCGAGCGACGCCTTCGCGTCGGGCCGCACGAGCGAACGCGCTCGCTGCGTGAGCGGCTCGGGACGCGTGCGCACGCGCGCGACGCACAGGTCGCGCAGCTCGTTCCAGCCGGGGAAACCGAATTGCTGCGCGAGCCGCACGAGCGACGCGGGTTGAACCTGCGCGCGCTGCGCGACCTTGCGCATCGACGAGGTGGCAACCTCGTCGGGATGATCGAGCAGAAATGCAGCGCCCGCCTGGAATTGCGGGCTCAGTTCGGAAAATTGCGCCCGGATCCGGGACGCGAGTTCATCGAAATTGGCAGCCATCTTGGTGAGAACGGGAACCGGTCGTCCATGGTATCACCGGCCCCGTGTGCACCGGTGCACCGGTCAGCGCAGCACTTCGACGTGATCGGCGTCGACCTTCACCTTGCCCGACCACTTGCGCTCGAACTCGCCGGTCAGCTTCACTTCGCTCTTGTCGCTGACGGGCTGGCCGGCCGCCCACAGCTTTTTGTCGATCTCGACGCGGATCGTGCCGGTTGCATCGGCGAACTCGTAGTCCTCGCCGCCGGTATGCTTGACGATGCGCCCCTGGAGTTGCACGTGCTGGTCGTCCTTGCCGTTCGCGAGCAGTTCCTTCACGGTCGTCGTGGTCAGCGTGGACGGCCCCGTGTATTCCGCGTAGACGGCGGCGGGCAGCACGGCAAGCGCGACCGCCAGGATTCTCGTCAGGTGTTTCATGATCTCGTTCCTCCAGTTATTCGAGTACGTCGCGCTCCCGTTGAACGCGACGGCCCGAGATTACGGAGCGTAAGATTAAGCAAACCTGAAGGTCGTCCCCCGCGGCATGCCGTCGCGGCGTTTCGGTGCGCGAACGCACGGAAGCGCCCGTGTTTAAGCTCGGCCTAAGGCACCTGCGCTTATCATGGGAACCCCGGGCGCCACGCCCGCCAACAGACACGAATCCATGCGCGTACTGCTCGTCGAGGACGATCCGCTGATCGGCAGCGGGCTCGAACAGGGCCTCAAACAGGAAGGCTTCGCGGTCGACTGGGTCAAGGACGGCGACGCCGCGACGCTCGCGCTGCGCTCGACCGGCTACGGCCTGCTGCTGCTCGACCTCGGGCTGCCGAACCGCGACGGCCTGTCGGTGCTCGCGTCGCTGCGCCGCCGCGACGAAACCCTGCCCGCGATCATCATCACCGCGCGCGACGGCGTGCCGGACCGCATCGCAGGCCTCGACAGCGGCGCCGACGACTACCTCGTCAAGCCGTTCGTGCTCGAGGAACTGCTCGCGCGCATTCGCGCGGTCAACCGCCGCCACGCGGGGCGCGCGCAGACGACGCTCGCGATCGGCCCGCTGCGCCTCGATCCCGTCAAGCACCTGGTGTGGCTCAACGACGACGAAGTGACGCTGTCGCCGAAGGAATTCGTGCTGCTGCAAGAACTGATGCGCGACCCCGGCGCGGTGATCTCGCGCGAACAGTTCGAGGAACGGCTGTACAGCTGGGGCGAGGAAATCGAGAGCAACGCGGTGCAGGTGCACATCCACAACCTGCGCAAGAAACTCGGCCACGACATGATCCGCACGGTGCGCGGCGTCGGCTACCGGATCGGTGACGGCGCATGACGCGTCTGCAACACGCGATCGCGCGCTGGCGCAGCGCATCGCTGCGGCGGCGCCTGTTGATGTGGCTGCTGCCGGCCGCGTGCGTGATCGGGCTGGTCGCGAGTGCGGGCACCTACTGGGGCGCGCTGCGCGAGCTCGACGATCTCCTCGACGACCAGATGCGCAGCATGTCGAAGCAGATCGTCGTCGGCCCGGACGGCGAACTGTCGTTCCGCAATCACGGCGACGGCAAGCACGAATTCGAGGCCAGCGATCCCGACGCGGTGCTGCTGCAGGTCTGGCGCAACGGCACGCTGGTTTACTCGACCGATCGCAAGTCCGAGCTGCCGCCGCCCGCGCAGACGGGCATCGGGAGCGTCGACGTCGATGGCCAGCCGTGGCGCACCTACGTGACCGAACGCGGCGGCACGACGATCCGGCTCGCGCAGGCGCGCCATGCGCGCTGGGAAGCGATCGCGGGCATCGCGGTGCACCTGCTGTGGCCGGTGTTCTCGATGCTGCCCGTACTCGCGATCGGGCTGTGGTTCGGCATCGGCGCGGGGCTTCGGCCGCTGCGCACGATCGCATCCGGCCTTAAGCGCAGGAATGCGAACAATCTCGAACCCGTCGACGTCGCGTCGATGCCGAACGAGGTCCGCCCGCTCGCCGAAGCGATCAACGACCTGCTCGCGCGGCTCGACCGCTCGTTCACGCTGCAGCGGCACTTCATCGCCGATGCCGCGCACGAGTTGCGCACGCCGATCATGGGGCTGTCGATCCAGTCGCAATTGCTGCGGCGCGCGTCGACGGCCGACGAGCGCGAGCAGATCCTCGCGCAGATCCAGGCCGGCACGACACGCCTCGGCCACCTCGCCGAGCAGTTGCTGACACTCGCGCGCCTCGAACCGGACGCGCAGGCGTCCGCCGCGGCATCCGCGAGCGTCGATCTCGCCGCGCTGTGCCGCTCGGTGGTCGCCGACCGCACGCGCGTCGCGGATGCGCACCGGATCGACCTCGGCGCGATCGTGGCGTCGCCGGTGATGGCCACGGGCAACATGGACACGTTGCGCGTGCTGCTGAACAACCTCGTCGACAACGCGATCCGCTATGCGGGCGACGGCGCGCGCGTCGACGTGTCCGCGCGCCTCGACGGCGCGACGCCCGTGCTCGAAGTCGCCGACGACGGCCCCGGCATTCCGGAAGCCGAGCGCAAGGACGTATGGGAGCGCTTCTATCGCGGCGAAGGCGCGCAGGCTGCCACGTCGTCGGGCAGCGGGCTCGGCCTGTCGATCGTCAAGCGGATCGCCGAACAGCATCGCGCGACGGTCGCGCTCGGCACGACGCAAGGCGGGCGCGGGCTGACCGTGACGGTGCGTTTTCCCGTGCCGGCCTGACGCTCGCCCGACGGGCGGCTTTTCCACAGATTGTGTTGGCAAGCTTGTGGACAACCGGCCGCTAACGACGACAAGCGATTGATCCGAAAGGGTTTGTCGGTCGTGCGCAGCGAATGCGCCAGACCGCGCCGCACACGCTCACGTCCGGACGCGACATCGCGTACCGATCCCCTCTCCTGCCACGCCCGCCCGGCCGTGGCGATCCACGACAAGATTGACAACCAGTTACCCATTACGTAAATTGGTTGTCAATTTATCGCACATCCCGACCATGACGAAACCCGCCAAGCTGACTGCCGTCGCGCTGTCCGTCTTCCGCCTGAACGGCCTGTTGATCGAATGGGGCAATACCTTTGCCGCACCGCACGGCCTGACCAGCGCGCGCTGGCAGGTGCTGGGCGCCATCTCGATGGCGCCGGAAGCCCCGAACGTCCCGCAGATCGCCGACGCCATGGGCATCACGCGGCAGGCCGTCCTGAAACAGATCAACGTGCTCGTGGAAGAAGGGCTGGTGCAACCGCTGCCGAACCCGACGCACAAGCGCTCTCCGTTGTACGCGCTGACCCCGCGCGGTGCCGCCGCCTACCAGGCGGTGGTCGGGCAATGGCAGCAGCATGTCCGCGACATCGCCGGTCAATTCAGTTCGGCCGATCTCGATGCGGCGATTCGCGTGCTGTCGACGATGTCCGGCGCTCATGCGCCGAACGGGCAGGCATGATCGCGCCATCGACCCAATTACTTGCAGGAGTGCTCCATGCCTCGTTTCAAACCGATGGACCCGGCCTTTCCGATCCAGCAACAGCTCGGCATCGACGCGCAACCCGTCGTCCTCGTCAACGTCTTCACGCTGGATCCGGCCGACGAAGCGGATTTCCTGGCCGTGTGGAAGGACGACGCCGAGTTCATGAAACGGCAGCCCGGATTCATTTCGACCCAGCTTCATCGCGCACTCGGCGACAGTCCGACTTACTTCAACTACGCGATCTGGGAATCGACCGACGCGTTTCGCGCGGCCTTCACGCATCCGGCGTTCGTCGCGAAACTGTCGGCTTATCCGTCGTCCGCCGTCGCGAGCCCGCACCTGTTCCAGAAAGTCGCCGTGGCAGGCGTGTGTACCGCGTGAGCCGATGCGCGAGCCGGCACGACGCACGGTTTGCACGCGGTGCCGCGCCACGCGATCGCCACGCGGACTTCTCCACAGAAAATGTTGGCAAGCTTGTGGATATCCTGCGCACCGCGACGCTAAGCCCTTGATCCGACGGACTTTGGCACGCGTGATGCAGACGCGGCGCGCACCGCGCCCGTCACACGCGCCGGTTCGCCGCACTTCGCATCACGATGCCACGTCGATGCGCGTTCGATACACGGCGCGATCGCCGCGCCACTTACCCACAGAAAATGTTGGCAAGCTTGTGGATATCCTGCGCATGCATCGCCTAACCCGTTGATCGGCCAATGATTCATGCGCCGCGCCACCGTTGCGGCAGCGCGCGGTCCGCTCACGCGCGCAATCGGACGATCCGGCGCAACGGCGCGCCCTGCACGCGGCTTGACGTGCGTGCATGCGACGCGTCAGGATCACACGAGCCGCACGCGGCCGCGCATCTCGAGACTGCGCGCGGCGTGCGGGCCGTTCGGCCCGCATCGTACAACGACACATCATCCGAGGAAGGCCATGGAACACTTCACCGCAGGGCAGTTGATCGTCTCGCTCGTGCTCGTCGCGATCGTCGTCTATCCGTATGTCCGGATCGTTCGGCGTACCGGGCATTCAGGCTGGTGGATCCTGACGATGTTCGTCCCGGTCCTGAACTTCATCATGTTGTGGGTTTTCGCATTCGCGCGCTGGCCCTCGGTCGACGATCGGCATGGCTGAACATCAAGCGGGCTTGTCCACAGATTGTGTTGGCAAGCATGTGGATAGCCTGCGCATACCGCGATCAAGCGCTTGATCCGAAAGACTTTGTCCCCGTCGCTTCGAATGGGGCACGCGGCGGGCACCGTGCCGTTCGCGCATCGTCGTGCGATGCGACGGACCGCATGTCGCGCGCGCCACACCGCTTGTCCACAGATTGTGTTGGCAAGCGTGTGGATAGCCTGCGCATACCACGCACAAGCGCTTGATCCGAAAGGTTTTGTCCGTGCCGCTTCAAACCGTGCAGGCAGGCCTGCGGCACGCGAGCGCCGTGCCCGCTGCGCGACGAACGAGACCGCTCGCGGGCTTGTCCACAATTTTTGTTGGCAAGGATGTGGATATCCTGAGCATGCGTGACCTAAGTCGTTGATCGCACAACGTTTCGACGTGCCGGTCACGCCGGCGGCACGGCGCGCCTCCATCGCTTCGTCCAGCCATCGATGAACGCACGCCGCGCCGCCCGCTCAGGCGAACGTCGCGAGCGCGATGCGCGCGGCGGCCGCGATCACGTCGTCCTTCGCCTTCGCATCGGCACGCGCCTGCGTGTAGTACACGACGAGCACGATCGGCGCGCGCGACGGCGGCCAGATCACGCCCGCATCGTTCGTCGTCCCGTAGTCGCCGGTGCCGGTCTTGTCGGCCACCTGCCACCCGGCCGGCACGCCCGCGCGAATCCGCTTGTCGCCGACCTTGTTGCCGCGCAGCCACGCGACGAGCTGCGCACGCTGCGCGGGCGGCAGCGCGTCGCCGAGCGTAAGCACGCGCATGCTCGCGGCCATCGCGTCGGGCGTCGTCATGTCGCGCAGGTCGCCCGGCAACGCGGTATTCAGTTCGGTCTCCCAGCGATCGAGCCGGAACGTGTCGTCGCCGATCGAGCGTGCATACGCGGTCACCGCCGCCGGCCCGCCGATCAGCTTCATCGCCAGGTTCGCGGCCGAGTTGTCGCTGTACTGGATCGCCGCCTCGCACAACTCGGCGACAGTCATCCCGGTGCCGACGTGCTTGCCCGACACCGGCGAGTAGTTCACGAGATCGGACTGCGCGATCGTCACGCGCTGCTGCAGCAGCCCCGGGTGCTCGACGCTCTGCGCGAGCACCGCCGCGCTCAACATCGCCTTGAACGTGCTGCAGAACGGGAAGCGTTCGTCCGCGCGATGCCGCGCGTGCCGGCCGCTCGCGGTGTCGATCGCGCACACGCCGAGACGGCCGCCCGCGGCGCGCTCGAGCGCGGCAAACGACGTCGCGGACGAAACGTCCCGCCCCGCGGCCGGCGGTGACGCGCACGCGGCGACGGTCAGGACGAGCGGCGCCGTCGCGGCGGCCAGCAACAGGGTTCGACGTTGCGATGAGTAGGTCATGTCGTGTCTCTCGTGGTGGAGTGGATGCGGAACGGCCGGCCGGCGAGACAGCACTATCGTGACTTTACGGTTGCCAGACAAGCAACGATAATTGAGCGCTGACACAAGAAATTCTTATGACTAAGCTCCGCCCTCATCTTCCGCTCAATGCGTTGCGCGCATTCGAATCGTCGGCGCGCCACCTGAACTTCACGCGTGCCGGCCTCGAGCTGAGCGTGACCCAGGCTGCCGTGAGCCAGCAGGTGCGCTCGCTCGAGGAGCGGCTCGGCTGCGCGCTGTTCACGCGGCTGCCGCGCGGCCTCGGGCTCACCGACGAAGGGCGCGCGCTGCTGCCGGTGCTCAGCGACGCATTCAGCCGGATCGAGACCGTGCTCAAGCAATTCGAGGGCGGACGCTTCCACGAGGTGCTGACGCTCGGCGCGGTCGGCACCTTTGCCATAGGCTGGCTAATGCCACGGCTGAAGCGCTTCGGCGACACGCACCCGTTCGTCGAGCTGCGGCTGCGGACCAACAACAACGTCGTCGACCTCGCGGCCGAGGGCCTCGATTTCGCGATCCGCTTCGGGGAAGGCAACTGGCCGGCGACGCGCAACGAGCGGCTGCTTGACGCACCGCTCACCGCGCTGTGCGCGCCGGAGATCGCGCGGCGCCTCGCACGGCCGACGGATCTCGCGAACGAAACGCTGCTGCGCTCGTACCGCACCGACGAATGGCTCGGCTGGTTCGACGCCGCGCAGCTCGAACCCTGGCCAGTGAACGGGCCGGTGTTCGATTCGTCGCGACTGATGGTCGAGGCCGCGATGCAGGGCGCGGGCATCGCGCTCGCGCCGGCCTGCATGTTCGCGCGCGAACTGCAGCTCGGCCAGCTCGCGCGGCCGCTCGACATCGACGTGCGCACCGGCGGCTACTGGCTCACGTCGCTGAAGTCGAAGCCGCTCACGCCGGCCATGACGCTGTTTCGCGACTGGATCGTTGCGGAAGCGGCCGACGCGGCGCCGGTCGAATGATGAGGCCCTGCTTGTCCACAGATTTTGTTGGCAAGGATGTGGATATCCTGGGTACCCGGGGCCTAACCCGTTGATCGCGCACGAATTACCGCGCCGATGCACGCATCGGGCAGCCCGTGCCATCTGGAGCTTGAACGCAACGGCCGCCGCGCGGCGGATCCTCAACCATCAGGAAGCAATCACGTCAGACTTATCCACAGATTTTGTTGGCAAGCCTGTGGATATTCCACCAATGTGACGCGTAACATCCTGATACAAAAGGGGATTCAGTAGATCGGCCCAGACAGGTCAATGACGCGGCATCGTTTGCGACCTCGCGGCGCGCGCCCTGCGCGCCGGCACGGGGGCCGGACGGTTCTCCACAGATTGTGTTGGCAAGCTTGTGGATATCCTGCGCACCGGCCGGCTAACTCATTGAGCGCACGGGGTTTTGTGCGCGCCGCGCAAGATTGTGCAGCACCGGCGCAGGCCGTGCGGCCGACGCCGGCGCTGCCGGTTCATCAATGCCGGTCGAGCCCGCTGCGCAATTCGCTCGCCTTGTCGCGCAGCGCCTCGTATCCGGAGCGCGCATGTTCGGGCAGGTCGGGATCGCCGATCAGCGCGCCGAGCGTTTCGATCAGGCTGAACAGGATGCCCTTCGCCGCGCCAGCCGCGATGCTCTGCGACTCGATCGACTTGTGCAGGTGGTCGACCGCCGCTTCCAGATTCTCGAGCTTCTGCTCGCCGTCGTCGGGCCGTTTATCGGTCGTCATCGTAGGTGCCTCCGCCATCGTTCAAGGGTCATGTCACGATTCTATGCCGCTGCGCGCGGACGTGGCGCGACATCGCGCAACGTCCGTGCAGGCTGCCGCATCACTACAGCACCGCGACCACCTTCACCCGCCCCGGCTGCGCGGCCGCCGCGAAGACCTGGCCGTCGACGCGCCGGAACGTCAGCGATACGGTCTCGTCGCCGACCCGCAGTTCGTCGATGCGCAGCCAGTCGACGCCTTCGGGCAGCGTCGGGCGTTCGACACGCACTTCGTGGCGCGCCGCGTCGACGCTCACGCCGAGACAGGCCTGCAGCATCATGAACGGCGCACCGGCCGCCCACGCTTGCGGCAGGCACGCGACCGGATACGCCGTCGGCGGCTCGCCGCGCCGGCGCGGGAACCCGCAGAACAGCTCCGGCAGCCGCATCTCGAAGCTGACCGCGGCTTCGAACAGCGCGCGCAGCAGGTTCACCGCGGCCGTCTTGTCGCCGTAGCGCGCGAGCCCGCGCGCGATCAGCGCATTGTCGTGCGGCCACACCGAACCGTTGTGATAGGCCATCGGATTGAAGCGCGGCTGGCCGGCCGCGAGCGTGCGAATGCCCCAACCCGTCTGGAACAGCGTCGAGCCGAGCACGCTGGCGACCGCCGCGCCGCGCCCGGCGTCGGGCAGTCCGAACGCGAGCAGATGGCCTGCGTTTGACGCCAGCACGCGGCACAAGTCACCGTGACCGTCGAGCGCGATCCCGTAGAACTCGGACTCCGGCATCCAGAACAGTGCCTCGACCTGGTCGCGCAGCGTCTTCGCGCGCAACGCATAACGTGTCGCGTCAGCCGCGTGTCCGCGCCGGTGCGAGCACATCGACATCGCATCGAGCGCCGCGCACGCATACGCCTGAACTTCGACGAGCGCGATCGGGCCGTCGGGGAAGCGGCCGTCCGCGTGGAACACCGAATCGTGGCTATCCTTCCAGCCCTGGTTCGCGAGGCCGCGCTCCGACGTGCGCTGGTAATCGAGCAGCCCGTACGGATTGCGGTCGCACTTGTCGATCACCCACTGCGCGGCGCGCTCGAGCGCGGGCCACAGCTCGTCGATCAGCGCATCGTCGCCCGTGTGTTCGACGTACGCCCCCGCGAGCACGATGAACAGCGGGGTCGTATCGACGCCGCCGTAATACAGCGCGAACGGCACCTCGCCCGTCGCAGCCATCTCGCTGCGGCGGAATTCGTGCATGATCTTGCCGGGCTCCGCATCGCGGAACGCGGACGTCTCGCGCGCCTGGTGCTCCGCGAGAAAGCGCAGCACGCCGCGCGCGAGCGACGGCTGCAGCCACAGCATCTGCAGCGACGTGATCACCGCGTCGCGGCCGAACGGCGTCGAGAACCATGGAATGCCCGCATACGGATACGGCCCGGTGTCGAGCTGCGTCGTGAGCAGCCCGAGATCGGCGAGCGACCGGTCGAGCCATGCGTCGAACAGCGGATTGCTGGTGTTCACGCGCGCCATCGCCTCGCGCCGCGAACGCATCTCGCGATGCACGCCGACGAGCGCGGTGCGCAGCGCGACGCGGCCGCATCCCGGGCCTTCCCCGTCGCGCGCGGGGCCGAGCGTCGCGTCGACGGTCAGGTAGATCGACACGCACGCCTGCGCGGCGATCGTCAGCGTGTAATCGGCGCGATCGACCGAGAGCGCGTCGGGTGCCGGCGAGAAATGCACGGTCACGTTGCGCTCGACCTTGTCGAGGCCGTCGTAACGCAGCCGCACCGCACCGGCGTCGACGCGCGGCGCGGCCACCGTGCCGCGCTTCGGACGCTGCGTGCCGCGCACTTCGAACATGTCCTTGAAATCCGCCGCGAACGACAGCGACAGCGGCACCTCGGCCTCGCTCGCGCCGTAGTTCGTCAACGTCAGCGCTTCGTGCAGCACGTCGCCCGCGAGCACGCGCATCCGTTCGATGTGGATCACGCCCTCGGGCGTCTCGCGGCCGCCGAGCGGCGGCAGCGGGCGGTTCGTCAGGTGTGCGGTAAACGACGCGTTGTCCGCGCTCGTCGCGCCCGACAGCAGCGACGGCGCACGGCCGCCGAAGGTCAAACGCCATGTCGACAGCACGCGCATGTCGTCGACGAACAGGCCGTCGTCATGGCCGCCGATGTCGCCGAGCGCATCGCTGACCACGAATGCGTCGCCGGATTTCAATACGTACTGGTTGTTGCGTGCGAGTGCCTGCGGATCGGCTTCGGGCGCAATGAACGCGGGGCCCGTCGCCTGGGTCGGGGGAACCGGCGCGACTTGCGGCGCCTGCGTCGTGGTGGCTTCGGCGTGATTCGGCATCGATGCTCCTGTGTCGAGGCGCAACGCGCGGTGCGCGTCGCGTGTTTCGCACAGGATAGGCCAGAACCGGGGGGGCGCGCAGCGACGAAAAAGACGCGGCCCCCGCGGCGTTGCCGTCGCCGCACCGGGCCGCGCACAGGCACATCAGGCGACGGTCAGAACTTCCACAGGATGTTGCCGAGCACCGCGTTGTCACGCACGCCGCTGCCGTACTGGCCGCTGAACGTGAGGCCGAGCGTCAGGCGCTTCGTGATGGTCGCGTCGATGCCCGCTTCGAGCACCGCGCTGTCGCGAGCAATCGGCACGCCCGATACCTGGAACGACGTACCGCCGTTCGCGAAGGTGAACGCCGACGACGGCTGCACGTTGCCGAACGCGTGCCGCCAGCCGACCGTCCCGCGCGCGGTGAACGTGCCGAACTGCGACGCGGCACGCACGCCGAGCGTCGAGAAACCGACGTGGGTCGTCTGGCCGCCGGCCCGCAGCGCGGCCGCACCGCCGCTTTCCGTATAGCCGTCGGTATGCAGGTTCACGTAGGCAAGACCCGCGAACGGTTCGAGCGCGACCGGCCCGACCGGCAGCGCGTAGCCGACTTCGCCGAACACCTGCGCGGAATTCGCGTTGTAGCCGGCCGAATCGTGGTCGGAGAAGCCCGCGAAGCCCGGATAGCGGTCGCTGTTGATCCGATACCACGTGTACGACGCGCCGCCGCGCACGCCGAGCGCACCGTACTGCGCGCCGCCGTACAGCGACAGGTAGTAGCTGTTGACCGACGCCGACGAACTCAGGTCGTTGTCGAGCGAGCTGTGCGTGACGCCGGCGGCCAGGCCGGCACGCCACTTGTCGTTGAGCGCCATGTCGGCACCGGCGATGAAGCCCGTCATGCTGCGGTTGATCGCCGACGTGTTGCCGTCGCCCGCGAGCCTGCTGCGGCCGCCGAATGCCTGCCCCCAGACAACCGGCTGATAAGGCGTGCCGCCATGGCAGCCGGCCCGCGAGCCGATCCGGCGTTCCGGCGGCAACGTCGGGTCGGTGACACCGGCCGTGTTGTCGCCGCACAGCGCGGCGCCGCCCGACGACAGCGCCGCGAGCGGCCCCGATCCGGGCGCGAGGCCCTGGCGCACGCGATCGGTCACGGCATCGCGCACGTAGCGGCTGTCGAGCAGCAGCATGCTCTTCAGGCTCGCCTGCAGTTCGCCGTCGAGCATCCCGTACGCCCGGCGCGCGGTGGCCGCATCGGTCGTCAGCACCGTGTCGTAAAGCGGGTTGCCCGCGCCGAGCGCACCGATCGCGGTCGCGACCGCGCGCTGGTTCGGCGTCGTCGCGACATCGGTCAGCGACGTGCCGTTCGCGACCAGTTGCAGGTACACGTGGTCCGGATCGTAGCTGAGCGTCGGCATCAGGAACGCGTAGTTCGAATTCACCTGACTGAACGTGCCCTGCACGCCCGACGACGCGCTGAGGATCGTGTACTTCGTGGTCGGCTGATAGCTGGCCTGGTTCGCGAGCACCTGCACGGTGCCGCCGTTCAGCGTGGCCGTGCCGCTCGCCGCGACGCTGCCCGCCTGCTGCGGCGTGACCGCGACCTGCAGCGTCGAGCCCGGCTGGAACGTGACGTTGCCGGCGACGTTCAGCGCCGCGCCCGGCTGCGACACGGCCGCGAACGCGCCGCTCTGCACGACGAGGCCGCCGACCGTGCCGGTGCCCGTCAGCGTCGCGCCGTTCTGCACGGTCACGGTCGACTGGCCGAGCGAACCGTCGACGGCGAGCGTGCCCGCGGCGACGGTGGTGGGGCCGCTCAGCGTACTGGTGCCAGTCAGCGTCAGTTGTCCGCTGCCGGCCTGGGTCAGCGAGCCGGTGCCGGACAGCACGCTCGCGAGCGTCACGTTGGCGGACTGGTTGAAGATCAGCGCGCCGTTGTCGACGACGTTGCCGACCACGCTGCCCGACGAGCCGCCGTTGCCGAGCTGAAGCGTGCCACCCGCCGCGATCGTCGTGCCGCCCGTGTACGTGTTGCTGCCGGTCAGTGTCTGAATGCCGGTGCCCGCGACCGTCAGGCCGCCGGTGCCGCCGATCACCCCGCCGAACGCGCCGCTGGCGGTTCCGCCCAACGTCAGCGCGTTGCCGCCGAGACTCACGTTGCTGCCGGCCACGCCCGACAGCGCACCGAGCGTTTGCGCACCCGACGCGCCGCTCAGGTCGAGCGTCGCGCCGGTGCCGGCGAGGTTCACCGTGCCGGCCGCCGCCAGGCTGCCGCCCGCCCCGAGCGCCAGCGTGCCCGCGTTGATCGTCGTGCCACCGGTGTACGTGTTCGCGCCCGTCAGCGTCGTGGTCGCCGCGCCGTCCTTCACGAGCGCACCCGTGCCGGAGATCGCGCCGCTCAATCCGAGCGCATTGCTGCCGCCGAGCGTCAGCGTCGCGCTCGTGCCGAGAGCGACCGCATTCGTCATCGACAGGTTTGCGTTCGTATCGAGCGTGGCCGCACCGCCGACGTTCAGCGCGCCGGTACCGAGTGCCGATGCGTTGCCGAGCACCAGGCCGCCACTGTTGAGGCTCGTGCCGCCCGAATAGGTGCTCGCGCCGTTCAGCGTCTGCGTGCCGGTGCCCGCCAGCGTCAGGCTGCCGGTCCCGCCGATCGCACCGCTGAACGTGCCGCTGCCCGTCCCGCCCAGCGTCAGCGCGTTGGCGCCGAGATTCACGTTCGTGCCGCTCACGCCCGACAGCGCGCCGAGCGTTTGCGCACCCGACGCACTGCTCAGATCGAGCGTCGCGCCCGCGTTCGCGAGATTCATCGCGCCGGTCGCCGCCAGGCTGCCGCCCGCACCGATCGCCAGCGTGCCCGCATTGATCGTCGTGCCGCCCGTGTACGTGTTCGCGCCCGTCAGCGTCGTGGTCGCCGCGCCGTTCTTCACGAGCGCGCCCGTGCCGGAGATCGCGCCGCTCAATCCGAGCGCGTTGCTGCCGCCGAGCGTCAGCGTTGCGCCCGCGCCGAGATCGACTGCGTTGGTGACCGACAGGTTCGCGTTCGTATCGAGCGTGGCCGCACCGCCGACGTTCAGCGCGCCGGTGCCGAGTGCCGCGGCGTTGCCGAGCACCAGGCTGCCACTGTTGAGGTTCGTGCCGCCCGAATAGGTGCTTGCGCCGTTCAGCGTCTGCGTGCCGGTGCCGGCCAGCGTCAGGCTGCCGGTGCCGCCGATCGCACCGCTGAACGTGCCGCCGGCCGTCCCGCCCAGCGTCAGCGTATTGGCGCCGAGATTCACGTTCGTGCCCGCCACACCGTCCAGCGCGCCGATCGACTGCGGCACCGTCGCAGCGCTCAGGTCGAGCGCCGCGCCCGCGTTCGCGAGATTCATCGCGCCGGTCGCCGCCAGGCTGCCGCCCGCGCCGATCGCCAGTGTGCCGGCGTTGATCGTCGTGCCGCCTGTATACGTGTTCGCGCCCGTCAGCGTCGTGGTCGCCGCGCCGGCCTTCACGAGCGCACCCGTGCCGGAGATCACGCCGCCCAGCACGAGTGCGTTGCTGCCGCCCAGTGTGAGCGCCGTGCTCGCGCCGAGATCGATCGCGTTGCCGATCGACAGGTTCGTGATCGCATCGAGCGTCGCCGCGCCGCCGACGGTCAGCGTGCCGGAACCGAGGGCCGCGGCATTGCCGAGCGCGAGGACGCCGGCGTTCAGCGTCGTGCCGCCCGTGTAGTTGTTCGCGGCGTTCAGCGTCAGCGTCGCCGCGCCGTTCTTCACGAGCCCGCCGCCGCCTGAGATCGTGCCGCCGAGCCCGAGATCGGTGCTGCCGACCAGTGTCAGCGTCGTGCCGGTGGCAACGTTGATGCCGTTCGCGAGCGACACGTTGGCGGTCGCATCGAGCGTCGACGAGCCGTTGACGTTCACCGCGCCCAAGCCCAACGCCGTGTTGCTGCCGACGGCCAGGTTGCCGCCGTTCAGGTTCGTGCCGCCGGTGTAGACGTTCGTGCCGGTCAGCGATTGCGTTCCGGGGCCCGACAGCGTCACGCTGCCCGCGCCGCCGATCGTGCCCGCGTAGGTCGCATTGATGGTGCCGTTGAGCGTCAGCGAAGTGCTGCCCAGGTTCACGTTCGTGCCGGCCGCTCCCGCCAGCGCGCCGATCGTCCGTGCGCCCGACGCGCCGCTCAGGTCGAACGTCGCGCCCGCGCCGGTCAGGTTCACCGTGCCGGTCGCCGCGAGGCTGCCGCCCGTACCGAGCGCGAGCGTGCCGGCGTTGATCGTCGTGTCGCCCGTGTACGTGTTCGTGCCGTTCAGCGTCAGCGTCGCCGCGCCGTCCTTCACGAGGCTGCCGGCGCCGGCGATCGCGCCGGACAGCGCAAGCGCGTTGCTGCCACCGACCGTCAGCGTCGTGCCGGTGGCGAGATTGACCGCGTTGCCGAGCGTCACGTTCGTGCTCGCGTCGAGCGACGCCGCCGCATTGACGTTCAGCGCGCCCGCGCCGAGCGCCGTGTTGCTGCCGACCACCAGGCCGCCGCCGTTCAGGTTCGTGCCCCCCGTATACGTGCTCGCACCCGACATCGTCAGCGTGCCGCCGTCGTTCTTCGTCAGTGTGCCGCTACCCGTCACCGTGCCCGATAGCGTGAGCCCGGTCGCACCCTGCACCGTCAGCCCGCCCGCGCCGAGATCCACGTTGTTGGCGACGTTCAGCCCGGCCGTGCCCGCCTGCAGCGTGCCGCCAGTGGCCGTGACGGTGCCCGTGCCGAGCGACGCGTTGTCGTTGATGATTGCGACGCCGCCCGCGAGCGTCGCGTCCTGCGCGGTCGACGCGCCGTTGATGGTCCAGTTGCCGCTCGTGACGTCTAGATGATTGAAGTTGATGTAATTGTTGACCGCGATCGTGCCGTTCGCCGTAGCGCCCTGCTGCAGCATCAGCGTGTTGTTGCCGCCCACGCCGCCGTCGACGACGCCGGTCGCCGCGACGCCGAGCGTGAAGGGGCCGACCGTGATGTTGAACGCGCCGCCCGTGCCGCCCGCCGTATTGACCGACGAGCCGGTGACCGCGGTGAACGTGTTCGTGCTGTTGGCGCCCATCGACACGCCGCCGTTGATCGTGCCGGAGTTGACGAACGTGTTGCCGAGCCCGGGCGTGCCGCTCGAGCCGAGCGACACGCGCCCGGTGATCGTTCCGCTGTTCGACATGTTGACCTGGCCGCCACCGTAAGCGGCAACCACGGGCGCGTCCGCGCCGGACAGCGTCGCACCGGCCAGCGGCGTGGAGCCGATCACGCCGGTGTTCGTGATGCTGGAGACGCCGCCCGTGCCGTTCTGGACCGACAGCGCCATGCCCGTCACGCCGCTGATCGCGACGCCGGTCGAGCCCATCATCGTGCCGTTGTTGGTGACGGTCGTGGTGCTCGCCGACGCATTGCCGACCACCGTGCCACTCGACAGCACGCCGAGCCCCGAGCCGAGCACCGAAGGATCGATCGTGCCGTTGTTGGTCAGCGTGACGCCGCTGCCGGTCAGCGACATCGCGGTGCCGCCGACGCCCAGCAGCACGCCGACGCTCGCGCCGGGATTGACTGTGACGTTCAGGTTGTTGGCGCTGTTTGCATAGCTCGGCGCCAGCGGGTTCGCGACGCCCGAGCAGGTCACCGTGGTGCCTGCCGTGCTGCAGGTCGCGTACGCGGGAACGATGCCCGCGCCGGACAATGCCAGAAAAACCCCCGTCGGCAACAGGAATCTCGGAAACGGCTCCCCGCTCTTCTTCGAATGCGCAATGTTCATGCTTCCCCTCGTCATCGGCATGGACGCTGAATCGGACCGGCGACAGCGGAAAATCCGGGACGCAAGCGTGCCCTCCGGCGGTCGCGGAACGACGTCGGTTTATTCGTGGATGAATTATTGGTTAATCGATTCTCGTTTGAGGATGCAAAACTAACCGGATGCCATGATCGTGACCCTTGTTTTTTATGCAGCGACTTTCTGGTTGATTTGATTACCGCCCCTGCTTTTGTCAGACAAGGCTATATCAAAAAAACATGGTTTTCCAGTCGATGTTTCGTTATCTGAGAAGGGTCAATAGAATGCGTATTTTTTACTTGATGAAATGCGCAAAGTGACGGGTTTCCACGGAGCTCCCGGTCACTCCGTCAAATCCGGCGCGAAGCTGCCGACGGAGCTCGATCCCTGAAAATGCCGATACCTCATAGACGGCTGATTTTCGCGGTGCAATATAAGTGGCGGCTGCGGCAGTCGGTTCGATAATCCGGATCCATTTCATTTTCCAAATTGAAATCGCCGATTTTCAACATGCTTCCCGGCGGTTTCGGATCCGGCCCATGCAAAGGCGGCATTTGGAAATGAAAATGAAAGCCGCAAAATCGACCGAATCCCGGCCGGCACGCCGTGTTATGAAAACAGGCTCATCAGATAAAGCATCGGCCGGAACGACATGGGCCGTGCATCGGGATCGAGCCACAGGCGCAGCGCATAGATCGCGTATGCGGGCACTTCCCGCCAGCTCGAATAGATATCCCGCCACTGGAAGCTGTGCGGATACGCAGCGAAAATGTTCGCGGGCGCGATGCCGACCCGCTCGAACGCGAGGCGCGCCCGCGCGAGGTGGTAATACTGGCTGACGATCAGCACGCGCGACATCCGGTGCGCCTGCATGTACGCGCGCGTGTGCTGCGCGGTCGCGAGCGTGTTGTCGCCCTGGTCGTCGACGGCGATCCGGTCGGCCGGCACGCCGCGCGCGACCAGATAGTCGCGCATCGCGGTCGCCTCGTTCAGCCCGGGGCCGTCGATCGCGCCGCTGACGAGGAACGCCGGGCACTGCCCGGTGCGATAACAGCGCACGCCGACATCGAGCCGCGCCGCGAGCACCGGTTTCGGCGCACCGCCGTCGTCGAGCGCATTGCCGAAGATCACCGCGACGTCGGCCGGCTCGCTCGGCATCCGCATCCCGGTTCCGACGAGCACAACGGCCGCGACAATCCACAAACACGCGAACGCGGCCAGGACACGGCCGATCCGGGCCGCACGGCCCCGCTTGAAACGCTGGTTCAAAGGTATCGGACTCCTGGAGAAGCGTGCCGCCGGTTCGCACGGCACACGGCCCGGCATGCTGCCACGGCGCGCTCGCGCCTGTCCAGGTAACGAGGTCGACACGACGTGCCGAGCGTGTCCGGAGAACCCGGACGACGTTCGGCAAGCGGGAGATTCTGGGTTCGAAAGGCCGGCAAGGAACGCCAATGCGCCGGCCCGGCCGGCGTCAATCCACCGGACACGTCGCGAGCCGCCCCTTCGCCTCCCCCGCGCCGCGCACCGCGCAGGTGGCCGGCTCGTCGGCGATCCGTGCGGTCAGTCCGGTCTTGTCGCGCAGCAGGCGTTCGAGGTCGGCGAGCAGCGCGCCGCCGCCCGTGAGCACCACGCCGCGATGCGCGATGTCGGTCAGGAGTTCGGCCGGCGCATTTTCCAGTACCGACTTCACCGCGCCGATCACCTGCTTGAGCGGTGCGGCCAGTGCGTCCGCCACGTCGTGGTTGGACAACTCGATCGACCGCGGCAGGCCGTCCGCGACCCCGCGCCCGATCGCGCGCGTCGACGTGCGCGGCACCGCGCTGGTTGCCGAGCCGATCGTATTCTTCACGCGCTCGGCGGTCTGCTCGCCGAGCAGCACGCCGTACAGGTTGCGCACGTGGTTGACGATCGCCGCGTCGAACTGGTTGCCGCCCACGCGGATCGCCTCGCGGTAGACGATGCCGCCGAGCGCGATCACGGCAACTTCGGTCGTCCCGCCACCGATATCGATCACCATCGAGCCGACCGGCTCGGTCACCGGCAGGCCCGCGCCGAGCCCGGCGGCGAGCGCTTCCTCGATCAGTTCGACGTCCGATACACCGGCCGCGAACGCGGCCTCGCGGATCGCGCGGCGCTCGACCGCCGTCGCGTCCGACGGCACGCACAGCGTGACCTCGACGCGGCGGCCGAAACGCGAACGCGTGCGCGACATGTCGATGAAGCGGCGGATCATCTGCTCGGCGGCGTGCGCATCGGCGATCACGCCGTGCCGCATGGGCCGCACGGCCTCCAGATGCCCCGGCTCACGGCCGAGCAGCGCCTTCGCGCGCTCGCCGACCGCTTCGAGCGTCGGTCGCGCGTCCGTCGCACCACCCTTGCGAAAGCAGACGACCGACGGCTGGTTCAGCACCACGCCGCGCTCGTGCGTATAAATCCGCGTACTCGCCGTTCCAGGGTCGATCGCAACGGGTTGCGCAAACAACTTTCCGAACAGCGGTGTCGACATATCAAGCCTTTTTTTGAACAAACCGGCCGAAACGGCCAGGCCGCGTCTCCGCGGCGCGCTTTTACCGCCCCATCATGGACTTAGCGGCAAATCGTTCCGGTACTTTAGACAATTCCGATGATTTTTTCGCGACGAGATTGCCGAATGTGTGTTTCGGCAGGTCCGCGGCTACGCATCGGCCTCTCGCGTCGCGCTTGTAAAACACGGTAATCTCTCGGTCTTGCCTGCTCCCGGCAGGCGTCCGACGCCCGATCACGCCAGGTATTCCTCCATGACAGCGACCGCTTTTCCCCGCTGGCTCGGGGTGCGCCAACTGGGCGCAACGCTCGTTGCGCTCTGGTGCTGCACCGTTGCCGCGCAGCCCTTGCCGGCAGCCGACACCGCCCCCCGCACCGCGACGGCGGCCACTTCCGCCGCGCCGGCCGTCCCCGTCACGACGGCCGCGGCCCCCGCCGCCAAGCCCGCGCCGACCTGCAACGCCGACGGCGGTCCGGCCGGCCGGCCGGCGATCGGCCTCGTGCTGTCCGGCGGCGGCGCCCGCGGGTACGCCCACCTGGGCGTGCTGAAAGTGCTCGAGGAGAACCGCATTCCGATCGATTGCATCGCCGGCACCAGCATGGGCGCCGTGGTCGGCGGCCTGTATGCGAGCGGAATGGCCGCCGACGAGATGCAGAAGCAGCTGTCGGAGGTGAACCTGGCCGACATCGCGTTCGACGTGACCGACCGCGCGGACCTGCCGCAAAGCAGCCGCGAGGACGAGCGACTGTACATCAACAGCCTTACACTGGGCTTCGGCAAGAAAGGCGTGAAGGCGCCGGTCGGCCTCGTGCAGGGCAACCGGCTGCAGGCGCTGCTCGCGAACTGGACGGCCGCCGTGCCGACCAATCAGCCGTTCGACCAGTTGCCGATCCCGTATCGCGCGGTCGCAACCGATCTGCAGACGGGCCAGATGGTCGTGCTGGACCGCGGCTCGCTGCCGCTCGCGATCCGCGCGAGCATGGCGATGCCCGGCCTGTTCGCGCCGGCCGAGATCAACGGCCGCGCGCTCGTCGACGGCGGCCTCGTCAGCAACCTGCCCGTCGACACCGCGCGGCAGATGGGTGCGAAGGTCGTGATCGCCGTCGACATCGGCTCGCCGCTGCGCCCGCTCGACGCGCTCGCGTCGCCGGCCGACGTGATGCAGCAGATGGTCGGCATCCTGATCCGCCAGAACGTGACGTTGCAGCGCAAGCAACTCGCCGCGCAGGACGTGCTGCTCACGCCCGACCTCGGCGCGCTCGCGTTCACCGATTTCCAGAACGCGAAGCAGGCGATCGCCGCCGGCGCGGCCGCCGCGACCGCGGCGCTCCCGCGGCTCAGGCACTTCGCGCTCACGCCGGAACAGTACGCGGCCTACCGGTCCGCGCATGCGCAGCCGCTGCCGCCGCCGATCCGCATCACGCGGGTCGAGATCAAGACGACCGGCGGCGTGCCGAAGCGCGTCGTCAGCGACGCGCTGCACGTGAAACCGGGCGACACCTACGATCCGGCGACCGTCAGCCAGGACCTGCTCGGGCTGACGACCGGCGGCAATTTCGAGAGCGTGACGCAGCAGATCGTGAGCCACGGCGACGAGAACGTGCTCGAGATCGATGCGCGGGAGAAATACTGGGGGCCGAATTTCCTGTTGTTCGGCGTCGGGATGTCGAGCAGCTCGACCGACGAGGGCGGCTTCCGCCTGCACATCGGCTACCGGCGGCCGTGGCTCACCGAATCGGGCCTCGAGTTCCGCGCGGACACGACGATCGGCAGCGATCTGCAGTCGGCGCGCGTCGAATTGCGCCAGCCGTTGCCGGCCGCATACGGCTTGTACATTTCGCCCTACGCGGAATATCAGCGTCGCTACGTGAACCTGTACGACAACAGCGGCGAGGTGAAGCTGAATCAATACTTGATGCAGACGGCGCGCACCGGGCTCGACTTCGGCCTGCCGATCGCCCGGCTCGGCGACTTCCGGATGGGTATCGGCTACGCGACCGGGCACGGCTCGCCGAACTACAACCTGCCGTTCCCGTTCGATGACGGCAGCTCGACGCTGATATGGCCGAGCTTCACGTCGCAGGCGCTGACCGCGCGGGCGCGGCTCGTCATCGATCAGCTCGACGATCCGATGTTCCCGCGCCGCGGCTACTACGGCGAATTCCGTGTCGAACGGTCGCTGTGGTCGCACAACAGCCAGTCCGCGGAGGACCTCGCCGATACGTCGAACACGCCTTACACCGAGCTCTACGGCAAGGCGATGATCGCGCAGCAGTTCGGCCGGCACAGCGTCAGTGCAACGATCGAGGGCGGCAAGAGCATCGGCGGCACCAACCTGATCAACGCGTTCAACTTCACGCTCGGCGGGTTCCAGCATCTGGCCGCGTATGCGGCCGACCAGCTGACCGGCAATGAACTCGCGTACGGTAACGTGACGTACATGAACCAGCTGATGACGTTCAACGCGTCCCCGATCAAGGCGCTGTCGGTCGGCGCCAGCGCGGAAGTCGGCAATGTGTGGACGAGCGGCGTGAAGGTCGGCGGCGGCACGCTCAAGCAGAGCTACACGTTCTTCACGAGCCTGTCGACCGCATTCGGTCCGCTGTACATGGGTGTCGCGCTCGCGCCGGGCGGCCGGCGCAACATCTACCTGCAGCTCGGCCGCACGTACTGACGGCGCTCAGATCGGCCAGCTGATCTCGAAGCGCGCGCCGCCGAGTTCGACCGGATCCACCACCGCGATCCGGCCGTTGTGCGCGTGGAGGACCTGCCGCGTGATCGCGAGGCCGAGCCCGTAGCCGCCGGTGCGGCGGTCGAGGCGCACGAACGCGTCGAAGATCCGCTCGCGCTCGCTCTCCGGCACGCCCGGGCCGTCGTCCTCGACGAAGATCGCGATGTTGCCGTGCTCGAGCGCGATCCCGACGACGATCCGCGACGCCGCATATTTGCTCGCGTTGCGCAGCAGGTTGCGCATCGCGTAAGACATCAGCCGCCGGTCCATCTTCACGCGCAGGTCCGACGCGATCGCGATGCGCGACTCGATCGCACGCTCCGGATACAGCAGCTGCGCGTCGCTGACCTGGTGCTCGAACCACGCGACCGGCGCGGTCAGTTCGAGGTTCGACTGCAGCGAGCTGTATTCGAGCCGCGCATACGTGAGGCTCATGTCGATCAGCTCCTCGAGCTCGGTCACGTCCTGCGCGATGCTCTCCAGCGCACCGTGGTATTCGGCGGCGGAGCCCGGTTCGCGCAGCATCTCGAGCGCGAAGCGCACGCGCGCGAGCGGCGTGCGCAGCTCGTGCGAGATCCCGTTCGTCAGGTCGCGCTGCGCCGCGATCAGCCGCTCCATGCGCATCGCGAGCGCATTCAGCGTGCGCGCGAGCGGGCCGATGATCACGCTGTGCGACTCCCGCGCGCGCGTGTTGAAGCGGCCGCCGGTGAAGTCGATCGCGCGCTCGCGCACCATCACGAGATCCGACCAGACCGGCCGCATCCACCGATATGCGGCGAGCGCGGGCGCTGCGAACACGAACGCCAGCACGATCCAGATATCGCCCGGCAGCGCGTCGAACGCGTGCCACACGACTTCCGGCGACAGCACGACGCACAACGCGAGCGCCGGCACGAGCGCGGTCAGCAGCACGAGGCCGAGCAGATGCAGGTAGGTCCGCACGTACAGGCGCGACCAGCTCGGAATGCGGTCGGCGCGCGTGTCGGTCCACGCGCGGCGGAAATGCAGCCAGCGCCATCTGACATAGCGCGGCGCCGAAAGCGGCGCTGCATCGGGGTGCGAACGGGTGCGTCGGATCATCGCGGCTTCCGGCTATCGTGCGATGCGGGGATGCGGCGGCCGACGGCGTCGTGCCGGGCCGGCGTCATTCCCACGCATGCTTGCTGAACTGGTAACCCTTGCTGCGGATCGTCTTGATCCGCTGCGGGTTGCCCGCATCGTCATGCAGCTTGCGGCGCAGCTTCGAGATGCGCCCGTCGATCGTGCGGTCGAGACCGTCGAACTCGACGCCGCGCAGCTGCAGCATCAGGTCGTCACGGCTGACGACTTCTCCCGCATGGCACACCAGCACCCACAGCAGGTCGAACTCGGCCGACGTGAGGTCCGGCGAGCCGCCGCCCGGCAGCACGACCGAACGGTCGGTGCGGTCGATCGAGAACTGGCCGAACGTGTAGCGCTCCGGCTGCGGCGCGGCACCCTCGGCCGCGCGCGCGGGGACGCGGCGCAGTTGCGCCTTGATCCGCGCGAGCAGGATGCGCGGCTCGACCGGCTTGTGCACGTAGTCGTCGGCGCCGAATTCGAGGCCGAGCAGTTCGTCGAACGGCTCGTCGCGCGCCGTCACCATGATGATCACGCCGTCGTACTCCTTGCGCGCCTCGCGGCAGATCTCGAAGCCGTCCTTGCCCGGCAGGTTCACGTCGAGAATGACGAGATCCGGGCGCGTGGACAGGATCGCCGGGACGGCGGCGTCACCGTGCAGCACAGTGTCGACTTCATAGTCGTTCTTGCGCAGGTAGCCGGCGATCAGTGTGGACAGGCGGGTGTCGTCTTCGACGAGCAGGATGCGAAAAGACATGGGCAACGGTCGGATCGTACGGGGAAACCGCGGCGGCGGCAGGCCTGCGCCGGCTGCCGGCCATCGGTCGAAACGTACCGCATGATACTGCGCCCACCGATTGCCCGTTTGAAGATCTGGAGAATAAGGGTGCGATGGTCGCCGCGCTTGACGAATCGGCGCCGAAACGGTTCCATACGGGCTCTCCGAAAACCGGGCCGCGCGCCCGCCCTGCCTCACACACGATGAATTACCAGTCGATCCTCGAACGCATCCATGCCGAACTCGCCCCCTGGATCGGCCAGGGACGTGTCGCCGACTACATTCCCGAGCTCGCTAAAGTGCCCGCCGACAAGTTCGGGATGGCCGTCGTGACGCTGGACGGAAACGTTTACACCGTCGGCGACGCGCAGGAGCGCTTCTCGATCCAGAGCATCTCGAAGCTGTTCGCTTGCACGCTCGCGTTCCAGCTGCTGGGCGATGCGCTGTGGGAGCGGGTCGGCCGCGAGCCGTCCGGCACCGCGTTCAATTCGCTCGTTCAGCTCGAAAGCGAGCGCGGCAAGCCGCGCAACCCGTTCATCAACGCCGGCGCGCTGGTCGTCACCGACGTGCTGTGCCGCCGCTTCGTCAAGGCCGAGACGGCGCTCGTCGAGTTCGTGCGGCGGCTGAACGGCGCGACCGACCTCGACTACGATTCGCGCGTCGCGCTGTCGGAACTGCAACACGCGGAACGCAACCGCGCGATGGCGCATTTCATGGCGAGCTTCGGGAACATGCAGATGCCGCCCGACACGGTGGTGGACGCGTATTGCCGCCAGTGTGCGATCACGATGAACTGCGTCGAGCTTGCGCAAGCGGCGCTGTTTCTCGCGAACGGCGGCGTCGCGCCCGTCACTGGCGAGCGGGTCGTCGATGCGAGTTCGGCGAAGCGGTTGTCGGCGCTGATGTTGACCTGTGGCACCTATGACGCGGCGGGCGACTTCGTTTATCGCGTCGGCTTGCCTGCCAAGAGCGGTGTCGGCGGCGGGATCGTCGCGGTGCTGCCGGGTGACATGGCCGTGTGCGTATGGGCGCCGGGGCTCGATGCGAACGGGAACTCGCTGGCGGGGACGCTGGCGCTGGAGTGGTTGACGACTTATACGGGAAGGTCGATTTTTTGAGGGGGCGAGGTTGGGCGCGCGTCATTTGGCACAACGGCGGCAGGTGAATATCGGCACACTCGAGCATTGAAATCGGGCGAATGAGCCGAAATCGAACGCTTCGCGGTGATCGCCGCGAACGACCGAAGGGAAAATACGTCCGGCCCGACATTAATTCAACGACCTGCCAGCAAAGTTGGTGAGCAGCGGAAGCGTCATTTGATGCGCCATAGCAACGGCCTGAGAAATGCGGTATTCACCCCAAACGCCTTGAAACCAGGTAGTTTCCGTTTGATTGCCGTTAGCATGGTTACTGAGCACCGCTAGCATCAATAAAGAACGCCAACAATAGGGACGCATCCCGCCCGCTTGAAAAACCGATTTCAGCTTTGGTTATGCGTGCGCCGGGAATGCGTACGCGCATGCGTCCGGTCCCGGCTCGAAGCGCTCATTGCTGGATGCCCCAGCGGCGCACCGTCACGCGTTCGAGCGTATCGAACACGAGGTGCTCGACGAGCAGCCCGATCACGATGACGGCCGCGAGGCCCGCGAACACGCGGTCGGTATACAGCTCGTTGCGGTTCTGGAAGATGTACCAGCCGAGCCCGCCCTGCCCCGCGCTCGCGCCGAACACGAGCTCCGCGGCGATCAGCGTGCGCCACGCGAAGGCCCAGCCGACCCGCAGCCCCGACAGGATCGACGGCAGCGCGGCCGGCACGAGGATCAACGCGATTTGTCGCAAGCCCGTGAGGCCGTAGTTGCGCCCGGCCATCTTCAGCGTGGCCGGCACGCCGGCGAAACCCGTATACATGCTGAGCGCGAGCGGCCACAGCACCGCGTGCACCAGCACGAACAGCAGGCTGCCGGTGCCGAGCCCGAACCACAGCAACGCGATCGGCAGCAACGCGATCGACGGCAGCGGGTTGAACATCGATGTGAGCATCGCGAGCACGTCGCGGCCGATGCGCGTCGACACCGCCACCGACGTCAGCACGAACGCGAACAGCACCCCGAGCGCATAGCCGCGCAACAGCACCGACATCGAGATGCCGGTCTTCACGAGCAGTTCGCCCGACGCGATGCCCTGCACGAACGCGGCCAGCGTCGCGCCGAAGGTCGGCACCAGCAGGTCATTCGCGACGATGCGCGCGATGATTTCCCATGCGGCGATCAGCACGAGCGCGATGACGGCGCGGCGAAACCCGCTCGCGCCGACGATGCGGCGCATCAGCGGCACGGGTGCCGCGCGTTCGGCGTCGGGCGGCGTGTCGAGCGCATGGACGTATTCCGCGCGAACGGGCGGCAGCGGCGGCAGAGCCGGATCGATCGTGCTCATGATGCGATTGCCTCCGTGGCCGGTGCTGCGCGGGTGACGTTCGCTTCGTCGGTATCGAACAGGAGATGATGAATGCGCGCGACGCTGTCGCGGAAGTCGCCGCTGCCGACGCTGTCGAGCGAATAGTCGTGGCTGTTGAGCTCCGCGCGCACGCGGCCAGGATGCGGCGACAGCAGCAGGATCCGGTTGCCGATGACGAGCGCCTCCTCGATCGAATGCGTGACGAACAGCAACGTGAAGCGGAGCTCGTCCCACAGGCGCAGCAGTTCTTCCTGCATCTTGCGACGCGTGAGCGCGTCGAGCGCGGCGAAAGGTTCGTCCATCAGCAGCACGCGCGGCTGCATCGCCAGCGCACGCGCGATCGCGACGCGCTGTTTCATGCCGCCCGACAGCGTATGTGGGTACGTATCGGCGAAGCCGGCGAGCCCGACCTTGTCGAGATAGTGCAGCGCGCGCTCGCATGCTTCGGCACGCGACAGCTTCGCGGCCGCACGCAACGGAAACGCGACGTTCTCGACCACCGTCTTCCACGGCGGCAATTGGTCGAACTCCTGGAATACGACGATGCGATCCGGGCCGGGCCCGTGCAAGGGCCGGCCGTCGAGCGCGATCGAACCCGACACCGGCTCGATGAAGCCGGCGATTGCCTTCAGCAACGTCGACTTGCCGCACCCGGACGGGCCGAGCAGCACGAAGCGGTCGCTGCCGTACACGTCGAAGCTGACTTGATGGGTCGCGCGGATGATTCGCGCGCCGCTCCGGTATTCGAGGCTCACGCGATCGATCGCCAGCAGGCGCTCGCTGGGTGCGCCGGCCGGTGCGGGGTGCGGCGCGGTTCGGCTCACCGTGCGCGCTGCGTCGGTAGGAGGAGGTACGGCCGGCGCAGCGGCACCGCGCGCCGCATACGGCGGCAATACGATTCGGGGAGAAGTGGCGTTCACGATCGAAACTCTTGCGGGTAAAGCATCAACATACGGCGGCGCGGCGCGTGACCCAACCAACGATTGCACATATCGAAACCGCACCGACGCATAAGCGTCGATCGCGACGCGGGAACGCCACCGCCGTTCGACTGCAGTTCAACTGCCGCCGGCAGTCGCCGGATCGTCGACGAAGTAGTCGCGCCACGACTTCGGCTCGTTGCGAATCGCACCAATGCGGTACATGAACTGCGCGAGCTTCAGCGTGTTCTGCGGCGCCGTCTTGAACTGCACCTGCGGATTGCGCAGGATTTTCAGCAGCAACGCGCGATCGATCTTCGATCCGTTCACGCGGATATAGGTGTCGGCCGCACGCTCGGGATCGGCCGCGATCTGGCGCGCGGCGTCGGCGAGCGCCGCGACGAATGCGCGATACGTCTTCGGGTTGTCGTCGCGGAATTTCCCGGTCGCGTACAGCACCGTCGCGGAACTCGGGCCACCGAGCACGTCGTACGAATTCAGCACGATGTGCGCGTTCGGATTGCCCGCGAGTTCCTGATCCTGAAACGGCGGATTGCCGAAGTGGCCGGTAATCACGTTGCTGTTCGCGAGGATCGCGGCCGTTGCGTCAGGATGCGGAATCGCCTGCGTGAGCGGATCGAGCCTGTCGAACTGCTTGTCGCCCCATTGCTTCGCGGCCGCGTATTGCAGCACGCGCGACTGCACCGACACGCCGACGGCCGGCACCGCGATGCGGTCCTTCGTGCTCAGGTCGGCGATCGTCTTCACGTTCGGGTTGCTGCTGACGAGGTAGTACGGAAAATTGCCGAGCGATGCGACGCCCTTCACGTTTTGTCGGCCGCGCGTGCGGTCCCATACGGTCAGCAACGGCCCGATGCCCCCGCCGGCGATATCGACCGCGCCCGACAGCAGCGCGTCGTTCACGGCCGCCCCGCCCGACAGCCGCACCCAGTCGACCTTGATGTCGACGCCGGTCTTGCGCCCTTCCTTCTCGATCAGCTGCTGGTCGCGCGCGACGTTCAGCATCAGGTAGACGACGCCGAACTGCTCGGCGATGCGGATGTGGCCTTCCGCATGCGCGGCTTGCGGCGTGCCCGCGGCGGCGAATGCCAGCGCGGCGGTGAGCGTGGCGGCCAGCGCGCGGCGCGCGGACAGCGTCGTACGGCACAGGGCCGCAGAAAGCGGAAACGACATCGGAACTCCAGTGAGAATGAGGCGGCAGAGAGGGCGCGACGCTCAGAACGGCGCGTCGCCCTCGATCGTCGTGCGATACAGCTTGCGGCGCAGATGGTCTGGCGTGCCGGCCGCGAGATGCATCAGCGAGCGGTTGTCCCAGAATACGAGGTCGTGGTCGCGCCAGTGATGGCGATACAGATGCTCGGCACGCACGCTGTGCGCGAACAGTTCGTCGAGCAGCGCGCGGCTTTCGTCGTCGGGCAAGTCGACGATGCGCGTCGTGAAATGCTCGCTGACGAACAGAGCCTTGCGGCCCGTCTCCGGATGCGTGCGCACGACGGGATGCACGACCGCGTCGACCTGCGCGATCTGCTCGGCCGACAGGTTCGGGCGCCACGGGCTGCGGGCCTGCAGCTCCGCATAGCGCGCGAGATACGTGTGCTCGGCGCGCCGCCCTTCGACCGCACGGCGCAGGTGCGCGGGCAGCGTGTCCCATGCGAGATGCATGTTCGCGAATAGCGTGTCGCCGCCTTCGGCAGGCAGCTCCTGCGCATGCAGCAGCGAGCCAAGGCTCGGCTTTTCCTTGTACGACAGGTCGGAGTGCCAGAAATGGCCGGCGTCGCCGAGGCCGATCGGCTTGCCGTGCTCGACGATGTTCGACACGATCAGCACTTCCGGATGCGCGGCGAGCGCGAACTGGTGGAGCACGTGGATCTGCAGTGGGCCGAAGCGGCGGCTGAACGCGATGTGTTCGTCCGGCGTGATGCACTGGTCGCGAAACACCAGCACGTGATGATCGAGATGCGCGTGGTGGATGCGTGCGAAACCGGCCGCGTCGAGCGGTTGCGACAGGTCTAGCCCGACGACTTCGGCGCCGAGCGGCGCATCGAACGGAACGATGTCGAAGCACTGCGCGCGCGCCTCGAGCGGCAACGCGGGTCGATGGCCGGCGGACGTCGATGCGGCAGCGCGGATGGCGGGAGTCGTCACGGTACAGCCCCTGATTCGATGAAAATTCGAATCTACGAGCGCGTGCCGGACTGCGTCAACGAAGCGATTCGGGTACGTTTATCTGCTGCAGCGATAAAGATCGCTGCTCGGGCGGCGGGCGCGCAGGACGGGCCGTCCGCCACTCGCCGGCCGCCCATTACCCGCGACTCGGGCGCCGCCACCGCGCTAAGGCTGCCCCCCGCCGCCCGACGCGCCATAGATCTGTCCCGGCCCGTCACTCGCGCGCGACGACGCCAGCTCGACGTAGATCGACGTGATCGATCTTCACGCGTCGTACCGGCGGGCGCGGCACGGTCGCAACCGGACCAGCACGTGATGGTTCATGTCACGCAAAGTCATACCGTATCGACCGGCGCGTCAGCGTCAGTCGGATGCGGATTGCCGGAACGACGCACCATGCGCGGTGTCCGGCAGGCGGTCGCGGCCGGTCAGCCGCGAGCGGAAGGTGCCGGCCGGCGCCGTCGCCCGGTACAGTCCGCGCTTTTTCAGTTCCGGCACGATCAGTTCGGCGAAATCGTCGAGCGTGCCGGGGCTGATCAGCGGATTGAGCATGTAGCCGCTGGTCGTCGACTGCCGCGCATGCTCGGCGATCTGGTCGGCGACTTCATCGGGCGGGCCGACGAGAATCAGGTCGGTGCCGCGCGTGACGCTCGCGAACTTGCGCCGCACGTCGCCGGCAGTAAGCGGCTTGCCGCTGCCATCGGGCCGCACGACGTAGGACGTGAGCCCTTCCGTCTGCGTCGTCAGCGGCTCGTCGTCCGCATAGCGGTCGATGTCGATCCCGGTGTCGCCCGCATAGCTGACGAGTTGCGCGTGCTGGTGATAGTGCTGCTGCAGCGTGTGGTATTTCTCCTTCGCGTCGCTCGACGAGCGCGCGGTCACGATCCGCAACACGGTCAACGACTTCACGTCGTCCGCCGCACGGCCGCGCTCCGTCGCGAGACGGCGAATCTCGTCGAGGCCGGCACGAATCTCGTGCGGATTCGCCTTCGCGACGAACACCACCTCCGCGTGCTTCGCCGCGAATTCACGCCCGCGGCCCGACCAGCCGGCCTGGATCAGCACGGGCGAGCGCTGCGGCGACGGCGCGCAGACGTGCGGCCCCTGCACGCGATAGTGCGTGCCTTCGTGCGCAATCGGCCGCACGCGGTCGCCGCGCGCATAGCGCGGCGCGTGCTTGTCGGCGACGACCGCGTCGTCCGCCCAGCTCCCTTCCCACAACTTGTACACGACGTCGAGAAATTCCTCGGCGCGCGCGTAGCGTTCGTCATGGCCGATCATCCGGTCGAGCCCGAAGTTGCGCGCCGCACTCGTCAGGTAGGACGTCACGATGTTCCAGCCGATCCGGCCGTCGCTCAGATGATCGAGCGTGCTGAAGCGGCGCGCGAGCGCGAACGGATGCTCGTAGGTCGTGCTGGCGGTCACGCCGAACGCGAGCCGCTCAGTCTGCGCGACGAGCGCCGGAATCAGCATCATCGGATCGTTCGCGGGCGACTCGACCGCCCATCGCAGTGCCGCGTCGGCCGACCCGCCATAAACGTCGTACAGGCCGAGCACGTCGGCGAAGAAAAGCATGTCGAGGTCGGCCTGCTCGGCCGTGCGCGCGAGGTTCGACCAGAACGCGAGCGTGTTCGCGCGCAGTCGCTCATCGGCGGGATGGGTCCAGAGGCTGGGCGCACCGCCGCAGCCGACACTGGCTTGTTCATACAGGGAAAACAACAACGGGCGAGGATCGGACATCGTGGAATTCGTTACCAGGGCAGGAATCAGTTGGGTGCCGCCCACGCGCCCGACGCTGCGCCGCGGCGCCGGACACGCATGTGAGCGTCGGGCGCGCGCGTCAGATAGCGATTGACGCGTTTCTCGAGTCGGGCAGCGGGAATGGTCAGCAGCGCGACCAGCATCACATAGACGACAGCCGCGCCGACCAGCGGTTCGTACACGCGCAACGTCTCGAAGCGCAGCGTATTGGCCGTCCCCATCACGTCGAACACGGTAACGGTCGACGCGAGGACGGTCGATTTCAGCAGCAGGATCGCCTCGCCGGTGAGCGCGGGCAGTGCAATCCGCCATGCGCGCGGGCCGACGATCCGGCGCAGCACCTGCACGCGCGTCATCCCGTATGCGTGCCCGGCTTCGATCTCGCCGGCAGGCACGCCGGCGATCGCGCCGCGCAGGATCGTCGCGACGTACGCGCTCTCATTCACGCTCAACGCGACGATCGCGTACCAGAACGCGTCGCGCAGCAGCGGCGACGCCCAGCTGTCGCGCATCCATTCGCGCGGGACGATCTGCCCGAATCCGTAATACAGCAGATAGAGCTGGACGAGCAGCGGCGTGCCGCGAATCAGCATGAGCCAGCCGCGCGCGGACCAGCGCAGCGGCGCGCGGCGTGCACCGGCGGCGAGCGCGAGCGGCACGCCCAGCAGCACGCTGGCAGCGCCCGACAAAAGCGTCAGCTCGAGCGTCGTCGGCACCGCGGCGAGCAGCTTCGGCATCACCGTGTCGAGCAGAAATGGCAGCGAGAAGATCATGCGGTTGCACGCCTCGTGCCACGGTTCGCGTGGCGCTCGAGCGCCGCGAAGAGGCCCGTCGAGGCGATGCTCAGCAACAGGAACAGCGCGGCCGTGACGAGATAGAAGAATACGTAGTGGCGCGTCGCGCCGGCCGCGAGCTGGCTCGCCTTCAGCAGATCCGTGAACGAGCCGAGCACGCTGATGAACGACGCATCCTTGGTCGCGTTCAGCCACACGTTGCCCGTGCCCGGCAACGCGAGCCGCGCGGCGGCCGGAAGCCGGATGCGCGTGAGCGTCTGCCACGGCGTCATCCCGTACGCGTGCGCGGCTTCGATCTGCCCGGGCGGCACGTTGACGAGCGCCGCGCGGAAGATGTCGGTCAGATACGCACCCTGGATGAAACCGAGCGACAGCGCCGCGACGAGGAACGGCGGGAACGCGAAGCCGTCGGGCACCAGGCCGCCGCGGTGCAGCGCGACCTCGACGGCAGGCGCGAGCGCATAGAACGCGAGCAGCAGGCACAGCAGCTCGGGCAGCGCGCGCACGAGCATCGTGTAGAGCCGCGCGAGCCATGCGAGCGGCGCGTGCCGCGACAGCTTGCCGAGCGCGCCGGCGATGCCGAGCAGCGCACCGGTGCAGAACGACGCTGCCGCGACGCCGAACGTCAGCGCGAATGCGCCGACGAACACGCGGCCATAGCCGCCGTCGCCGAATGCGAGCAACGCGAGCAGCGAATCGTCCGCGGCCATCGAGTCAGCGGCCCTTCTCGATCGTGCCCTTCAGGTTCGGATAGCGGGCGGTGATCGCATCCCACGTGCCGTCCTGCTGCAGTTGCGCGATCGCGGTCGACAGCTTGCCGCGCAGCGCATCGCCTTGACGCACGCCAGCACCGATGCCGAGGCCCAGCACCGGATTGTCCGCGCAGGTCGCCTTGACTTCGAAGTCCTTGCCGTCGCGCGACGCGAGGAATGCCGTGAACAGCCCCTTGCCTTCCTGCACGTAGTCGACCCGGCCGGACACCAGATCCGCGAGCGCGTTGTCGAACTTGTCGAAGGCCTTGATCTGCGCCTCCGGCTTGAAGCGGGAATCGAGGAACGCCGAGAAGTTCGTGCCGGCCTCGACGCCGATCACGCGGCCCTTGAAGCTCGCGGGCACCGCGCAATCGACGCGGCGCCGGTCGCTTTTCGCGCCGACGAACACCGTCGGCGACTCGTAATATGCACGGCTGAAATCGATCGCCTTCTGCCGTTCGCCCGTAATCGTCATCGACGACCAGATCACGTCGATCTTGCGGTTCTGCAACGCCGGAATCAGGCCGTCCCACGCAATGTCGGTGAGCTCGCAGCGCACGTTCAGTTTGCCGCACGCGGCATCGAGCAGGTCGATTTCCCAGCCCTTCCATTTGCCGCTCGCGTCCTTCGAAAAGAACGGCGGATACGACTCGGCGTCGATGCCGACGCGCAACGTCGGCTGGGCTGCGTGGGAAACCGGCGCAAGGCCGAGCACGAACAGCGCGGCCGCGGCACGGCGAATCCTGGAACGCATCAAACGATTCATGTGGCGAATTTCTGAAATAACGTCGGAACGACCGGCGTCGCAGCCGGCAGGAGGCGAGACTGTAATGCCTGCCGAAGCGTGTACCAAATGGTTATTTTTTCGATGGATATCTGGTTGCGCGATATGGCGGAACGGCGCCCCGTCGAATGTAAAGCACGATGCATCGTTCGCGCGCTCGCCCACTCACGCCTGCGCGGTTTCGCGCTGCAACGCAGGCAACTCGAGATTCGCGCGGAAATCGCCGCCCACATAGTCGGTATCGATCAGATCACGACGGCGCGGCTCGGGCAGCAACCCGTTGAGCAGCAGGTCTTCCTGGTCCGGCTGGCCGAGCCCGTGCAGCGACAGCACGTCGACGAGTCCTGCGCGATAGCACGTTTCGATCGCATCGCCGAGCTGCTCCGGCGTGCCGGCGACGGACCAGTGGCCGGTCTCCTGCGCACGGATGATCAGCTCGAGCAGCGTCAGCCTCTGGCGTGCGTAGCCGACGAAGATCGCCACGCGTCCGCGCCGGCGGTGCGCGCTATCGATCGCCGTCAGCAGCGATTACGGCAACGGCCGGTCGAGCGGCAGCTCGCGCAGGTCGACGCCGCCGCCGAGCATGTCGGCGAGCTTCAGTCTGCCCTGTTCGTCGTCGATGCGCTCATGCTTGTCACGCAACCGTCGCGCGACGTCGGCATCGGATTCGCCGATCACCGAATGGAACGAGTTCATCACGAACGGCAGCCGGTCGCCGCGGCCGAGTGCGACGGCCCGCCGAGATTGAACGCGGCGCCAAGCGCGGCGTGCTGCGGCGAGGCCGGCTCGGCACTGCCAAAATGGGAAAACCAAATCAGGACGGGAATTAGCAGGCGTCTGAACGAACTGTCCGATCGATTGACTGCGCAGGGCCGTCGCCGCGATCCACGACGGACGGCGCGCTTCAAGCGACAAATCGGGCTTCGACACCGCTTCGCACCACCAGGTCGAAGCGCTCCGGCCGAATATGAAACACGGTGGCTTCACATGTGCGGCCGTCGGGCAGACGAGATGTGCGCCGCAACACCAGGAGCGGCGCCTGCTTGCCGGCCTTTAGCCGGGCGGCAATATCGTCCGGCGCGGCCACGGCCGTCACCGACATGTCGGCGTCGGCAATACGCCAGCCGAGCAGTTGCTCCAGCAGCTCGTAAGTCGGCAGGCTGTCGGCCTGCGCATAAGCCGCGTCACTTGCTTCGGGCAGCAGGCAGGTCTGCGCGAGCGCGATGGGTTCCTCGTCGACCCAGTGCAGGCGTTCGAGATAGATGCAGCGCGTGACGTCGGCGGCGAATGCCTGGCGCAAGCCCGGCGGCACGTCGCACTCCTCCATCCGCAGCAATTCCATGCGTGCGCGTGCGCCCTGCCCGGCGATCGAATCGTAAAGCCCGCGCAGCACGTCGAGCCGATGCCGCAACCGCCGTTTCGCGGCGAACGTGCCCTTGCCCTGCTTGCGCTCGACAATGCGCGCGTCGGTCAGGCGATCGAGCGCGAGCCGGACCGTCACGCGGCTCACCTGAAAGCGCTCGCTCAGCTGCGCCTCGGACGGCAGCTTGCCGGTCGGTTCGTACACCCCTGCTCGATCTCCTCGCGCAGCGTCGTCGCGATCTGCTCGTAAAGCGACGTTGCGTCGTCACGCACCAGCGTCATCGATTGTTCCTCTCCGTGCTCGGCTCGCGTTATGCGCGATTCCCGATATCGATATGAAAAGCAATTGGATCGTCCAACTTGTATTAATACGTATTATCACATCTAGACAGACGGTCGGGGCTGCCGTTTCAGGGCTCGACGCACGGGGAGCATAGCAGTGACTGAAAACGCAATCGGCACGCCGCCACTGGGCGGCGCGCAGACAAGCCTACCATCACGGGCGGAACCGGCGGCGGTTCCACACGCCGATCCGCACGCGGCAGGCCGATCGCGAAGCGTGCGGTGGCGTGCCGCGCTCGGCTTCGCCGCCGCGTGGCTCGCGTTCTTCGCGATCGCATGGTGGCTGCCCGCGCCCGCGCATCTGTCCGTCGAAGGCAAGGCGACACTCGCGGTCGTCGCGTGGATCGCGATCGTATGGATCACCGATGCGATTCCCGTCGGCGTGAGCGGCATCCTGCTGCCAATGCTGCTCGTGCTGTCGCATGCGAGCCCGTCGTTTCCGAAGGCGGCCAGCGGCTTCGCCGCGCCCGTCGTGTTCCTGTGCCTCGCCGCATTCCTGTTCTCCGCGATCATGCAGGCGTGCGGGCTCGACCGCCGCATCGCCCTGTTGCTGCTCGACCGCCTGAAGGTGCGAACCGCCAACGGCGTGATCTGGGCGATGTTCGCGGTGAACTGCGTGATGGCGCTCGTCGTGCCGGCCGCGAATGCACGGGCCGCCACACTGCTGCCCGTCACGAACGGGATCGTCCGGCTATTCGGCGAGTCGCCGCGCGAGCGGGCCGCGCGCAAGGCGATCGTGATCCAGACGCTCGTGTACGGCGCGATGATCAGCGGCATGTGCATCCTGACGGCCCACCTGCCGAACATGGTCGTGTCCGGCCTGCTCGAGAAGCAGCTCGCCATCAAGATCTCGTATCTGACGTGGCTGAAGCTGCAGTGGCCGTACCTCGGGATGTTCGCGATCACGCAGGCCTGGGTGCAGTTCTACTTCCGCTCGCGCGCCATCGCGATTCCCGGCGGCCCCGGCGCAATCGCCGCAATGCGCCGGGCGCAGCCGCGCGCCGCTCGCAACGACTGGGCCGTGCTCGTGCTGTTCGCGGCCGTCGCCTTGTCGTGGGCGACCGAGCCTCTGCATCATCTGCCGTCGGAAATCGTCGCGCTGATCGCGCTGGCGTTGCTGTTCGCGCCCGGTGTGCTGCGCTTCGGCTGGGCCGAGGTCGAGCAGCGCACGATCTGGGGCACGCTGTTCCTGCTGGCCGGCGCGCTGTCACTGTCGTCGGCGATCAGTACGTCGGGGCTCGCGAACTGGGCCGCCGATCACATCTATGTCGCCGCGCGCGGTCGCGGCTGGTGGTTGGCGATCGCGATCGTGATGCTCGGCACGCATGTGATCCGCATCGGCATGCTGTCCAACGTCGCGGCCGTCACGATGATCGCGCCGATCGCGCTCGCACTGGCGCCGCGTCTCGGGCTGCATCCGGTCGCTTTCACGATGCTCGTCAGCGACACCGACAGCTTCGCTTACCTGCTGCCCACGCAGATTACCGCCGGCGTCATCGCGTACAGCAGCGGTGCATTCTCGACCGCCGACTACGCGAAGGTCGGCGTGGTGTCGGTGCTGATCGCGATCGTGTACGGCCTCTGCGTGATCGCGCCGTGGTACGCGTACATGGGCATCCCCGTCTGGGATCCGAGTGCGCCGTGGCCGTTCGCACATTGAAATGCGCTGCCTTCCGTCGACATTTCTCAAATTCCCCATGAACGAAACCAACGCCCCCGTCGATACCGTTGATGCCCGCGCTGCTGCGCTGCGCGAACGCCTGGGTCCGCACGTCGCACCCGAAGGCCTGTATGAACGCCACAAACGCCTGCCGTTCGCCGGACGCGTGCGCTGCAACGTCGCACGGCTCGAAGCCGGCGAATGGAGCGAGATCGTGCTCGATTACGAAGTCGGCTCATCCGGCATCGCCGATGGCGGCTGGCTCAAGGCCACGTTCAAGTTCTATTCGGATTGGGCGCTGTTCCAGACGAGCGATCCGACCGCGGCCAACTACATCAGCGCCGAATACCATGCCGCCCCGCTCGCACCAGGCCAGAGTCCGGCCACCGTCCAGGCGCTGAATGTGCGCTTCGACCAGAAGGGGCATGAACGGCCATTCCAGAAGGCCGTGATCGTCGACATCGTCGACGGATACGTCAATGCGGGCGACCGGATCGTGATCCGTCTCGGCGATCGCCGTCGAGGCCCTGGCACGCGCGTGCAGACCTTCGCGGAGGACAACTTCCGGTTCCGGCTCTACGTCGATCCGCTCGGCACGTCGCGCTTCGTCGCGGTGCCGGGCGACGTATCGATCGACATTCGCGCCGGCGCGCCGTCCGACCTACTGCTGAGCGGCCCGCGCTTCGTGCATCCCGGCACGCGCGCACCGTTCAGGCTGTCGCTGCAGGACCGCTGGGGCAATGCGTGCCGCGATGTTGGCGGCATTGCGCGTGTCGTCGCTTGCGACGGACGCGGAGAGGCCGTCTATCGGCGCGAACATGTGCTGCCCGATGCCGGGTTTGCGAGCTGCGCGCTCGACGATCTACCGGTCGACGCGGGCACGCTGCGGATCGTAGCCGACCTGCCCGCGCGGCCCGACGTGCGCATCGCGGAAGCATGGCTGACGGTCGACGCGTCGCTGCCCGCGCCGCGCGCGCTGTATGCGGACCTGCACGTCCATGCCCACGATACGGTCGGCACCAACAGTCCCGAGTACAACGCACGCTATGCGCGCGACATCGGAGGTATTGACGTGCTCGGCTACACGGCGAACGATTTCCAGATCACCGACGAGAACTGGCAACTTGGCGTCGACGCGGTCGAGCGCTTCAACGAGCCGGGCCGATTCGTCGTCTATCCGGTGCAGGAATGGTGCGGCAGCTCGACCGCGGGCGGCGACCACAACGTTGTTTTCCTCGGCGACACGCGGCCGGATTTTCCATACAACGCGCGCGGCGAACACAATCGCACGCTCGTCTGGAACGAAGACATGAAGGGCAATGCGGTGGAACTCGGCCGTTGGCCCGTCGAGGAGCTGTGGGACGCGTATGCGGACGCTGCCGCCCAACACCTGGTGATGCCGCACGTGGGCGGCCGCCGCTACATCCCGGACTGGCACCATCCGGAGCTCGAGCGGCTCGTCGAGATCGCATCGTCATGGGGGCATTTCGGCTGGCTGTACCAGGACGTGATCGCGCGCGGCTATCAGCTTGGCGTCGCGGCCAGCGGCGACGAACATCGCGGCCGGCCGGGCGGTGGCGCGCCCGGCGTGCAGGTGTTCGGCGTGCACGGCGGACTGACGGGCGTGCTCGCGCCCGTGCTCGATCGCAAGCACGTCGGCGAAGCGCTGCGTGCCCGCCGCACGTGGGCAACCACCGGCGAGCACAGTGCGCTGCTCGTGCGTTGCGGCGATCACTGGCAAGGCGATGCGTTTGCGCATCGCGGGCCGGCGCGGCTCGACTACCGGCTGCTCGGCCAGTCGGGCTGGGAATATGTGGCCGCGTACGATCACGAAGGGCTGCTGTGGGAACGCAACCTGCATGCGGAACTCGGCTACGCGGATCGCCTGATCCGCGTGCGCTGGGGCGGCGCCCGCATCCGGGACCGCTATCGCTGGGCCGCGTGGCGCGGCCGGATCCGCATCGTCAACGGTACGATCCATCGTTTCGGGTCGAACGGGTTCGAGCACGTGGAGGAGTCGGCATGGCGAACCGGCGCAACCGATGTCGAATTCCGCAGCGACACTTATGGCGACGCGGACAGCATCGAGCTCGACATCGGCAATCTCGCCGCCGCGACGATCGTGGTCGAAGGCACGATCGACAGCTTCGCGAAGGTCGGCGATCCGCTACAACGCAATCCATTCGTCCATGCGCCTGAATTCCGTTTCGAGATCAGCGGTGCGGAACTGCTCGCGCGTGGTACGGCGACGCATGCGCTTGGCGGCACGGAGCTGTTCGTCGCGATCGAGCGGCTGACCGACCAGCCACTGCCGGTCGATCTCTCCGGCAGCATCGAGGTGACGCCCGGCAATGCGGAGTTCGGCAACCGCCCTGTCTATTTCTTTGGGCGGCAGCGCAACGATAGCAAGGTGTGGTCGTCGGCGCAGTTCATCACGTTCGGCTAGGCATTCTCACGTCCCGCGGCTTCCCGAGTCCGGTCTTGACGGATATTCCGGCGATTCATGCAGTGAAAACCAACGGGACATGCCGCGCCGTCCGATTCGTCGCTCAAGCGGAACCGCATGTCAAACCTGGTTCGGAGGGGACGCGGATCGCGCGCCCCCTTCCGCCGATGACTTCGATGCGCTCGAACCGGCTTCCCGGAAATCAGGTTCGCTCCGGGAGACTGTGCGGCACCACCCGGTACCTAGATTTTTGCGGTGAACGTCAGTCCAACAGTCCGAGGATCGCCGTACAGCACGGGATACGCTCCATACGACGGCAGCAGCTCGAGTTTCTTGTAGACCTTGTTGGTCAGGTTCGTCACGTAGCCCGTCACGATGTACTTCTGGTTCGGCGTCGTATAGGACACGTGCGCGTTCAGCACCGTGTAGCCACCCTGCCAGAGCTGCGGCATCGTCTGCCGCGTCGCGCTGAAGTACTCGCGGCTGCGGTAATTCACGTCGCCGCCGGCCGTCAGCGTGCCGACCGATACCGGCGCGCGATAGTCGAAGCCCGCGTTGATCGTCGTATGCGGCGAACGCGCGAACGAATTGCCGACGGCGGTCGGTACATAGCGGAACTCCGTGTAGCGCGTGTTCAGCATCCCGAGGTTCGCGAACAGGTACAGACTGTTGACCGGCTGCGCCTTCAGCTCCAGCTCGAAGCCGTCCGCGCGCCCCTGGCCCGCATTCGACAGCGTCGACACCGGCGGGCCGCCGAACGGGTTCGGCGCCAGCGCGAACACCTGGATGTCGCGATAGTCGTAGTGGAACACGCTCGCGTTGACGATCAGCCGCTTGTCGAACCACTCGCTCTTGATGCCGACTTCGTAGTCGGTCAGGTACTCCGGCGACACGGTCGACACCGTGCTCTGCGTATACGCGTTGCCGTTGTAGCCGCCCGAACGGAAGCCGCGCGCATAGCGGAAATATGCGCGCACGTTGCTGCTGAGCGCATATTCGGGCGTGAGGTCCCAGGTCGGCGCCCGCCACGTGTTCGTCTGGTTCTGCCGCGCGCTGACCGCCAGCGGCGACGACACCGACGACGGATCCCACCAGCTGCCCGGATTGCTGAACGTCACGTTGCCGGCGTTCTGAAGCCCGGTCAGGTTGATGTTCTTGCGCTCGATCGTATAACGCAGCCCGCCCGTCACGTTGAAGCGGTCGGTGAACCGGTACTTCACGCTGCCGAAGATCGCCGCGCTTTGGGTGTGCTGCGTGAGGTCGGTCAAGTGGTAGAACGCGGGCGACGGCGCGCCAGGCAGGCCGCCGCCGGCACCCTGCTCGGCCAGTTGCTCGGTGAACAGGTGCGTACCGACGAGCCAGCTGAGCCGGTCGTTCTGCGGCGATTCGAGCCGGAATTCCTGGGAGAACTGGCGGCTCGACAAGCGATCGTGCGAGCGCGCGGCGTCGAACGCCGAATAGTCCTCGTCGTCCTGGTACCAGCGGTGCAGCCCTTCGAACGCGGTGATCGACGTCAGCGTCACCGCCGGGTTGATGCGCCAGTGCGCGGTGAGCGACGTGCCCCAGGTCGAGATGTGATCGTTCGACGGCGCATTGAGCGACACCGTGTACGGATCGCTCGACCCGACGAAGCCGAACTGGTTCGCGCCGCCCGGCCCCGCGCCCTGCGCGTGCCACGCATTGCCGCCGCCCGTGTAGTTGCGGCCGTGGATGTTGAACAGGAAGTCCGTGTCCGAGGTCGGCACGGCCAGCACCTGGAAGCGCACCGCATTGTCGTGGAAGCCGCCGAAGCGCCCTTGCTGCACGGTGTTCGTGTAGAAGCTGTCGGCGTTCTCGTGATACACCGACACGCGCGCGGCCAGCACGTCGTTCTTGCCGATCGGCCCGCCGATCGCGGCTTCCGCGAGCCGGCTGTTGTACTGGCCGATTCCGATCTTGCCGTAACCGCTCACGTCGAAGGTCGGCTTCTGCGACGTGATGCTGAGCGCACCGCCGACGGTATTCTTGCCCCACAGCGTGCCCTGCGGGCCGCGCAGCACTTCGATGCGATCGAGGTCGAAAAGCGGGAAGCCCTGCCCGAACACACTGTTGATGTAGACATCGTCGAAATACACGCCGATCGGGCTCAGCGACAAGTCCGACGGATCGTTGCTGCCGACGCCGCGCAGGAACCAGCGCGGCCGCTCGCGACCTTCGGTCGACTGGCCGGTGAAGTTCGGCACGTATTTCGTGACGTCGTTCACCACGCGCAACTCGTTGTTCCTGATCGTGTCGCCGCTCAGCGCGCTCACCGCGACCGGTACGTCCTGGATGCTCTCCTTGCGCCGGCGCGCGGTCACCGTCACCGTGCCGAGATTCGTTTCGCGTGCGGCCGCGCCGCGGGTGGCGCGGGCTGCCGTCGGTGCCGCCGCAGCTGCATCGTCCGCGCCCTGTTGCGCCGGCTTCGCGTCCGGTGCCGCCGCCACCGCGCCATCTTCCGCCCATGCGGGCAACGATACGGCCCCGCCCGTCAGCAGTCCCCCCAGCGCGGTGACGATTAGTTTTTTCCTGAACATCGATGAGTCATCCTGTTTGATCGGTTGAACGCACGTGCGTGCACGACGCACGGGTGACCTGTTGCAATTCGGATGCCAGCATCGAGAGGCCCGTCGGACGGGGCTTCCGGCATGGGTGTGGTGCAGGTGTTGCTGCATGCGCATCTGTGACGGGAAGCAAACTGCTTGTCACGCAACACTGCGCGGAGTCCGCAACACCCGATCAGATGGTCGTCAGTACAGCTATTCAGTCACCGGATGCGATGCCTCGCACCGCCCCGTTGCGACGCGCAACGCGAACGCAACCAGCACGACGACGGGCAGCCAGCACAGAAACATGCCCGGCAACCCGACGACCGGCACGAGCGCGCTGCCGGCCAGCGGGCCGCAGAACGCGCCCGTCATCGACGCGAGGTTGTAGAGGCTCGACACCTGGCTCTTGTCGGCCGGGTGACGGCCGAGACGCTGCATGTTGACGAGATGCAGCAGCGACGACCCGGCGCACAGCGCGGCGAGTCCCGCACCGACGATCCATGCGTCATGCGCAAGACCCAGCGCGAGCAACCCGGCCACGCCACCGGCAAGACTGAGCGCGTGGCAACGGCGCGCCGTCATCCGCTGCGCGACATGCCCGAGCCCGAACAGCGCGATCACCGCGACAACGCCCTGCAGCGTCAGCAGCGCGACGGCTGTCGTCTGCGACAGCCCGAGCGACTGGATCGCCAGCACCACCGTATACGCGCCGGCGAGCGAACGTGTCGCGCTGTTTACGGCTTCCAGCATGAGCTGCTCGCGCACGTCGTGACTCCATGCGAGCGCCAGCAATACGCGCAGGCCACAGGGTTCAGGTTGCTCACCGCGTGCCGCAGGCTCCGCGCCGCAGAGCAGCGTCCGGCTGAACAGCGCCATGCCCGCGAAGCTCGCCGATGCCGCGCAGAACGTCGCGACCGCGCCATGCGCGCCGATCAGCCAGCTCGCGAGCCACGGCCCGACCATGCCGGTACCGACCGACATCGCCGCGCGGTACCAACCGGCGCGCGCGAGTCCGATCTGCGCGAGACGCGCGAGGAACACGCCGCTGATCGACACGATCCGGAACGGGATGCACAGCCCGATCAACACTTGCGTGAGCGCGATCAGCGGCCATGCGCCGGTAAACGGCACGACGAGATTGAGCAGCATCGGGCCCATGCTCGCGACGAAGTACACGCGCCGCGCGCCGTAGCGCGCGACGAGCAGCCCGGCCGGCAGCGTCATCAACGCGATGCCGAGCGGCTCCATCGCCGCGATGATGCCGAGCCGCGCGCTGTCGACGCCGAGCGCGAGCGCGTACAGCGTCGTCGCGAGCTGCGCCATGCTGATCGTCGTGCCGCTCGCGAGCGCCAGCAGCATGAAGCCGCCGGTGAAACGCTCGCGCCGCCATGCATCGGCGACGCGTGCCGGCGCGCTCACCGCGCAGCGTCGCGAGACAGCGTCGCGATGCCGTCGAGCGCGCGCCGGTCGACCCACGCACGCACGTCGAAGTCGGCCGGCAGGAATCGCCATTCGACGAGGAAGCGCTTGAAATCGTCGAGCGCGGCAATCGATGCGTCGTCGAGATCCGTGCGCAGCCGCCGATGCACATCCGCGCCGTACGCGAGCCGCAGCCAGTCGTGGCCCGATCCCGTCTCGCGGCCGAGATAGCCGAGCACTTCCTGCTCGTGCTCGCGCGCCCAGCTTTCGACATCGGTCACGCGCGCGAGGAAGCGGCTGACGATGTCGGGATGGCGTTCGAGCGTCGACGCATTGACGGTCAGCGGCCGCGGCGACCCGTTGTTGATGCGGATCTGCGGATCGGGATGAAAGCCGATGTCGACGACCGGCTGCGCGCCGATCAGGTGCGCGGTTTCGAGCCCGAGCGAACCCTTCACGTAGATCGCGTCGACCTCGCCGCGCACGAGCGCAGCCGCTTCGGCCGCATAGAGCCGGCGGCTCGACAGGCTCGCGGGATGGCTGAATGCCGCGTCGCGCGTCGCCGGTATCGACACCGGTGCGCGCAGGGTCGACGCGGGCACGTCGATCCATTCGACGTCGGCGGGGCCGAGCCCGTCGAGCGACAGCGCGCTGACGAAGCCGCGCAGCGCGGCCGCACGGAAGATGTCGATGCGCTCGCCATCGCGGCGCGGCAGGCCGATGCGGCGCCCGCGCAGGTCCTTCGGCCGCTTCAGGCCGCTTTCCGGCAGCGCGACGATCGCCTGCGCCTCGTCGACCCAGGTCAGGGCGACCACGCGCGTATCGGCGCCGGCCGCGCGCGCCCACAGCGCGGGAATGCTGCCGCCCTGCCGGAATGCGTTGTCGAGCGAATGATCGATGTGCGCGTGATGCAGCGCCGCGTGCTGGCTCTCCTGCAGCGCGCGCACGGTGATGCCGTCGCCGGCGAATTCGCTGTCGAGCCAGCCGAGATGCGCGGCGATGCCGAGCGGCGTCGGCACCGGACAGCGTGTGTACCAGATCGACTGGACGTTACGGGAAGCCGTGATGCTCATGGATGCGTTCGTAAAGGAAGTCGTGAACCGCGCGTCAGCCGCGCGGCGCGGTGAGCACCGACAGCCGCGTGATGCCCGCATGCTCGATCGCGGCCATCAGCTTCGCGACCGTGCCGTACGGCACATGTTCGTCGGCCTGCAGGTCGAGCGCGACATCGGGCCGGCCGGCCTTCAGCGCAGCCAGCTCGGCCGGCACCGCAGCCAGTGCGACCGCACGCTTGTCGAGATACACGACGCCCTTGTCGTCGACGCTCACGGTCACGTTCGGCTTGCGATCGGCCGGCGCCGTGGCGACGGTGTTCGGCAGATTCACGTGCACCGCGTTGTTGAGCAGCGGCGCCGTGACGATGAATGCGACGAGCAGCACGAGCATCACGTCGACGAGCGGCGTGATGTTGATTTCGCTGAGCACGTCGTCGTTGTCGGAGGAAGAAGAGAAAGCCATTACGCGAACGCCTCCTGACGGGTGTCGTCGGCACGACGTGCCGGTGCGGGCGCGGCGGCTGCGGCCGGCACGCGGAAGCCGGCTTTCTGCGCGAGCGTGACGAAATCGGTGGCGAACGCATCGAGATCGGCCGACGCGGCCTTCACGCGACGCACGAAGAAGTTGTACGCGAGCACGGCCGGCACGGCGACCGCGATGCCGATCCCGGTTGCGACGAGCGCCTCGCCGATCGGCCCGGCCACGACGTCGATGCTGGCCGACGCGCTGTGCGTGATCGCGGTCAGCGCGTGGATGATGCCGAACACGGTGCCGAACAGGCCGACGAACGGCGCGGTACTGCCGATCGACGCGAGCACCGCCAGCCCCGCCTCCTCGCGCCGGCGCGCGTTGTGGATCTGCTGCCGGAGATGACGTTCGAGCAGGTCGTGGCGGCTCCAGCTGTGTTCGAGATCGTGCGCGCTACTCTCGTCGGCGCGCCGCAGCGCGTCGAAGCCCGTCGCGGCGAGTTCGCCCACCGGGCTGTTCGCGGCGTCGAGCGCGGCGGCCTCGTGAAAGCTGTTGGCCGCCCAGAACGCGCTGACGTAACGCCGGTTGCGCGCGCTCGCCCGCAGGCTCTGGATCGCCTTCACGACGATCAGCGTCCACGTGACGACGGAGAAGAGGACGAGCAGCCAGAGCGCGCCCTGGACGATGAAGGTGGTCGGGATACCATTCATGATGTGAGTTCCTTGAAGAATGTGGCGGGCCACCCGGCGGGTCAGCCCAGCTTGAAATCGATCGGCACGTTGACCCAGCCGTCGACTGCTTCGTCGCCGCGCTTCGCGGGCACGAACGTCCAGCGCTTCACCGCGGCCACCGCCGCGTTGTCGAGCATGCGGCGGCCGCTGCTCGTGCGGACCTCGACGGAATCCGGCGTGCCGTTCGCGAGCACGCGCACGCGCAGCACGACGCGCCCTTCCCAGCCCTGGTCCTGCGCGAACGCCGGATAGTCGGGCGCCGGGTTGCGCAGGTAGGCCGCGTCGCCGATCGGTGCGGTTTCGCGCACGGGTGCGGCTTGCGCGGCCGGTGCGGCTGGCGCCGCGATGGCCGGTGCCGCCGTCGCGGGGGCCGCCTCGCGCGTTGTTTGCGGCGCGGCGGTCAGTGCAGGCGCCGCATGCGCGACGGCCGCACGCGGCTTCGGCGGGGTCGGCACCTGCTTCAGCGGCTTCGGCGGCACCACCGGTGGCAGCTGATGCACGGCCTGCGGCAACGGTTCGGGCGGCCGCGTCAGTTCGACCGTCATCGGCAGCGGCCGCGGCGGCTGCACCGGCGGCGCGGCAGGTGCGCGCGCGGCCAGCAGCGCGACACCCGCATGCAGTGCCGTGACGGCGAGCGCAATCCCACCCGTGACGCGCCACGCGCCCGGCTTCGCCGTTCGCGCATCCGGCCGTGCCGAAGGCGAAGCGGACGGCGGACGCACCACCGCAGCCTCCCTGCCCGTACCCGCGCGCGGCGCAGTACGCGCCGCGTGTCGGCGTGCCGGTGGCAAGCCGTATTCGATCGTCAGACCTGTCATGCTCGACTCCTTGCAATGACGCGCCGCGGCGCGCTACGCGACCCACGCATGCCGTTGCCGATCGATGCGCGTGAACGGCGCCGGGTCGATCCAGGCGCGCGCATCGAAATCCTGTTCGAGAAAGCCCCACTCGACCAGGAAGTCCTTGAACGCGACCAGCCCGTCGATGGACGTCTGCGCGAGCCCCGTCTCCAGATGGCGGTGCACATCGGCACCGTACGCATAGCGCACCCACTCGTCGGATGCGCGCGTCTCGCGGCCGATATAGGCGACCGTCTCCGCCGGATGGCGCGCGGCCCAGTCGCCCGCCCCCACCACCACCGACAGGAAGCGGCTCACGAGATCGGGACGCGCGTCGATCAGCGCACGATCGACGGTCAGCGTGCGCGGCGTGCCGTTGCCGATCCGCACGAGCGGATCGGGGTGCGCGCCGAGATCGATGACGACCTGCGCGTCGATCAGATGCACGGTTTCGAGCCCTTCGACACCTTTCACGAACACCGCGTCGACCTCGCCGCGCACGAGCGCCGCGACCTCGAGCCCGTACTCGTGCGGGCCGCGCGTGAACGAAGCGGGCCCGGTGCGACGTTCGCGTTCGTCCGGCAGGTCGACCCATTCGGCGTCGCCGTGCCCGAGCCCTTCCAGTTCGAGCGCACTCAGGAAGCCTTTCAGCGCGGCCGCCCGCCAGAAGTCGATGCTGATCGGATGGCGCGGCAGCCCGAGCCGCCGGCCGCGCAGATCGCGCACAGAGCGGATGCCGCGATCGGGCAGCGTGACGATCGCCTGGAATTCGTTGGTCCACGACAGGCCGATCACGCGCGTATCGGCGCCGCGTGCCCGCGCCCACAGCGCGGGAATGTTGCCGCCCTGCCGGAACGAGTGCGGCAGGCTGTGATCGAAATGCGATTCGCGCTTGCCGGCGTCGGCCGTCTCCTGCAGCGAATGCAGCGCGATGCCGTCAGGCCCGAACTCCTCGTCGAACCAGCCGCGGTGCACGGCGATGCCGAGCGCGGTCGGCACCGGGCAGCGCGTGTACCAGAGTGCGTCGCAGGCCGTGACCTGCGCAGCGAGTGTCGTCATGGTGAATATCCTTGTCGATGTCGTTGGATGGCGCGGGAATGCCGTCGCGTTCATGCGCCGGCCACGCGCAGCGCCGCCTGCGTACCGCGCGCGTTCAGCGCGCCGTCGACGAGCGGCAGCACTTCCTCGCCCACGCGATACGCCTCCTCGAGATGCGGGTTGCTCGCGAGAATGAACGTCGAGACGCCGATGTCGACGTATTCCGCGAGCCGCTCGGCCACCTGCTCGTGGCTGCCGACGATCACGCAACCGGGGCCGCCGCGGATCTGCGACATCCCGGCCCAAAGGTTCGGGCCGACGATCAGGTCGTCGAAGTGCTGCGTGTTGCCCTGGTGCAGCGCGAACTGGCGTTTCGCGCCGACCGACTCCGACGATTCGCCGCGCCCGCCGAAGCCGTTGCGGGTCACGTCGCCCACCGTCGCGAACATCTGCCGCAACTCGGCCCACGCCTGCGCCTCGGTCTCGCGCGCCAGGATGTCGATGCGCATGCCGAAGCGCAGGTCACGCTCGGCGTTCTGCCGATCGAGCGCGCGACGCGCCGCATCGATCACCTCCTTCTGTTTTGCGAGCGGCTCGCCCCAGCTCAGATGCACGTCGCCGTGCTTCGCTGCGACCGCGAGCGCAGCGTCGCTCGCGCCTGCCAGGTAGATGCGCGGCGGCTTCTGGCCGCTCAGCGGCGGCAGCAGGCCACCGGCTTCGACGCGGTAGAAGCGGCCGTCGAACGTGAACGGCTCGCCGGCCGCGACGCCCTTCACGACATCGAGGAATTCGTCGGTGCGCGCATAGCGGCTGTCGTGATCGATGAAGTCGCCGTATGCACGCTGGTCGGGGCCGCCGCCGCCCGTGACGACATTCCACTCGACGCGGCCGCGGCTGATCCGCTGCAGGCTCGCGGCCATCTGCGCCGCGTAGACCGGATGCACGAAATGCGGCTGCAGCGCGATCAGGAGCCGCAGCCGGCGCGTCTCGCGCGCCAGCGCGGCCGCCACGACCCATGGCTCCTCGGTGAAGCGAAAGATTGGAATCAGTGCGCCGTGGAAGCCGGCGATATCGGCCGCGCGCGCGACCTGCGACAGATAGTCGATGTAGCCGAAATCGTCATCGTCGACTTTGGGCGCGACACGCGATGCGCGCTGGCGGTTCCATTCGCCGCGCGTATGCAGGTCGTGTGCGCGCCGGCCGTCGCCATGCATCGGCAGGCGCCACAGAAATTCAACAGCCATCGGAGTTCTCCTGGTCGGGCCATTCGGATTGCGTGCGGCATCGGCGTGCCGCGCGTGTGCTGCGCTGTAAAGCACGCGGTGTGCCAACGCGCGCTCAAGAGCACGTGCGTGGCCACCGGCGAACCTGCGCAGTGCCTTGCACACCGGCCATCAGCGGCAATTGGATCGCACCCGCTCGCGATTGCCCAGGCCGTCACGACGCGCACGTATCGCACTGCTGCACCGACCACACCGCTGCTGCGCGCGCAACAGTGGCCGACGCGACTGTTGCTGGCGCAACAGGCCATGCATCGGCGCAAGCACCGCGCCTCCCGCGCGATGCCCGCGTCGCGTGCGGCCGCGTCGCTTCCGTTCACTGGCCCGGAACTTGCAACGTTGACCGGCCCGCGCGTGCGACACCGACACCGTGCGCAACCGCGCTTCAACCATGCTCAAGCAGAGAGGGAATCTCACCCATGACAGACAGGCCCGATTCGTCATCGGACAAGCAGCAGACGTTCTGGTACGCCCGATCGCCCGTGCCGACCCCGCTCGGCATCGCCGTGCATCTCGGCTGGCTCAACGGCGAGACGTCGGCCGACGGCGTCGCGATCCGCTCGCCGCGCGGCGCCACACGGCACGACGTGTCGTCGATCAGCGATCAAACGCTCGCGCAGTCGTTTCGCCAGGGCGGCAGCATCCCCGCGATGTGGGCACGCTCGAACGGCGCGAATACGCGCGTGATCGGGCTGTCGTGGGTCGACGAATCGCAGTTGATCCTCGCGCGGCCCGAGTCGGGCATCCGCTCCGTGAAGGCGTTGCGCGGGCGCCGCATCGCGATCCCGAGCCGCCCCGACGACCGCATCGACATCTTTCGTGCGTCGGCACTGCGCGGCTTCGTCAATGCGCTGAGCCTCGACGGGCTGGCCATACGCGACGTCGAACTCGTCGACGTGCGCGCCCGCACGCTGCAGGCCGTCGGACCGGCACACGCGGCGGACCTGTTCGCGTCACCGCACGGCTTTTCGAGCCGCGCGCTGTACGCGGCCGAAGCCGGCGCGCTGCTGCGCGGCGAGGTCGACGCGATCTACGTGAAGGGCTCGACCGGCCTCGAGATCGCACAGCTGATCGGCGCGCACGTCGTGATCGACATCGGCTTTCATCCGGAGCGCGCGATCCGCAACAACAACGGCACGCCCCGCCCACTGACCGTCAACGCGGACGTGCTCGCGAATCATCCGGACATCGTCGCCGGTTTCCTGAAGCTCGTGGTCGCAGCCGGCGACTGGGCCGGCACGCATCCCGACGAGACCGCGCATTACGTTGCCGGCGAAACCGCGTCGTCGATCGACTGGGTCCGCGCCGCGTACGGCAACCAGCTGCACCGGCATCTCGGGGTCAACCTCGACGACGAATCAGTCGCCGCGCTCGACGACTTCAAGACCTTTCTGCACGACCACGGCTTTCTGGAAGCCGACTTCGACGTCGCCGACTGGATCGACCCGCGCCCCCTCGCCGACGTGCTGCGGCCATCGCTGCAGAAGCGTGCGTGAGTCCCCTTTTCCGCCTACCGTTCCGGACCATCATGAAACACACGCTCTCCCTCGCGTCGCTGCGCCGCCCGCTGCGCGCATTGTTCGCCGCGCTGCCGTTCGCCGCGGCATCGCTCGCCGCACCGGCCGCGCATGCGGACGATGCGCCCAAGGTCGTGCGGATCGCCGTCGTCGCCTATTCGAGCGGCGGCAAGACGCAATACGCGGGTGCGTCGGCACTGATCGACGCCGACAAGTCGCTCGAGAAGGCGCTCGCCGCGCGGCACGTGAAGCTGCAATGGGTGCCTGTATCGACCGCGGCGGTCGGCACGCTCGTGAACGAGGCATTCACGAACGGCAGCATCGATTTCGCCGGCTACGGCGACCTGCCGTCGGTCGTCGTCAACGCATCGGGCACCCGCACGCGCCTGATCGTCCCGGGCGGTGTCGGCAGCAACACGTATCTCGTCGTGCCGGCCGGCTCGACCGCGAAGTCGATCGTCGATCTGAAAGGCAAGCGCATCGCGCTCAATCGCGGCCGGCCGTGGGAAGTCACGTTCAGCAAGCTGCTCGCCCAGAACGGGCTGAAGCTGTCCGACTTCAAGATCTACAACCTCGACCCGCAGGCCGGTGCGGCAGCCGTCGCGGCCGGCCGCGTCGATGGCTTCTTCACGCTGTCCGACGCGTATTCGCTCGTCGACAAGAACGTCGGCAAGATCATCTGGTCGACCAAGACCGCGCCCGACGACTGGAAGATGCGCGCGGAACTGTGGGCGTCCGACGATTTCGTGCGGCGCTACCCCGACGTCACGCAGCTCGTCGCGACGGCCTACGTGCGCGCCGCGCACTGGATCTCGCAGCCGCAGAACCGCGACGCGTACGTGAAGATCCTGAGCGCGTCCGGCCAGCCGGAAAGCGTCGTGCGCCGCGAATACGCGGATGAGGCGACACCCTGGAAGGAGCAATGGACGCCGCTCTTCACGCCCGCGCTGACCGGCCACTACCGCGACGTCGTCGCGTACAGCCGCCAGGCCGGCCTGACGTCCACGCCGGTCGACGTCAACACGCTGCTCGCGCCGACGTTCGTGTCGACCGCGCTCAAGCAGCTCGGGCTCGACGGCTACTGGCGCACCGACGCGGCGCGCGTCGCGAGCCGCTGATGCCGACGCATGCCCTCGCGTCGAACGGCGCACGCGCGCTCCGCCTGCCCGGACTCGCTCGGCTCGGCGGAATCGCGCTGTGGTGGGCCACGCCCGTCGCGTTCGTCGCGCTATGGTGGCTCGCGAGCGCGCAGCGCTGGTTCCCGCCGCAGCTCGTCGTGCCGCCGGATCGGCTCGCGGCAACGCTGCGCACGCTACTCGACACCGGCGAACTGCGCGACAACCTGCTGATCACGCTGCATCGCCTCGCGCTCGGCTTTGCGATCGGTGCGACCAGCGGTGCCGCGTTCGGCATCCTGCTCGCGCGCAGCCGGCTGTTCGCCGATTACCTGCGGCCGACGTTCGACCTGCTGCGGCAGGTGCCGACGCTCACGCTGATTCCGCTGCTGATCCTGCTGATCGGCGTCGACGAACCGCTGAAGCTCGTCGTCGTCGCCAAGGCCGTATTTTTTCCGGTCGCGCTGGCCGCGTACACGGGCGTGCACGACGCGCCGCGCGATCTCGTCGAGATGGCGCGCCACTACGGGCTGGGCCGCTTCGCCCTGCTGCGCGACGTGCTGCTGCCGGCCGCGTTGCCGCCACTGCTGACTGGCGTGCGGATCGCGCTCGCGCGCGCCTGGCTCGCGCTCGTCGCGGTCGAGCTGCTCAGCGCCGACAGCGGGATCGGCCAGATGATGGAACTGGCGCGGCAGATGCTGCGCCTCGACGTCGTGCTGATCGACGTCGCGGTGATCGGGCTGATCGGCTTCGCGATCGACCGGTCGATCGCGCTCGTGCAACGCTACGCATTGCGCTGGCAGACGCCCGCGCGCTGAACGAACAGGTTTCCGAATGACCCTCGCCAAGCCCCCCTTCTCGTTCGCCGCGATGCGCCGCCGTGCGCGTGGCCTCGTCGTGCCGGCCGTGCTGGTCGCCGCATGGCAATACGCGTCGTCCGGCGACGCGGCCCATCAATACGCGTTCGTGCCGTTGCAGCAGGTTGGCGCCGCGCTCGTCGAACTCGCACGCAGCGGCGAACTCGCAACCGATCTCGGCGCGAGCCTGCGCCGCACGACGCTCGGCCTGGCGGCCGGCATCGTGTTCGGGCTCGTGTTCGGCGCGGCGATGGCGCGCTCGACGCTCGCGCGCAAGCTCGGCGAGCCGGCGTTCCAGGCGCTGCGCTACGTGCCGCTGCTGGGGCTGATTCCGCTGCTGAGCTTGTGGGCTGGCACCGGAGAATTCGCGAAGGTGTTCATCATCGCACTCGCCGCGTTCTACCCGATGACCACCGCCAGCTTCGACGGGCTGCGCCGCGTCGATCCGCGCTATGTCGAACTCGCGCAGTCGTATCGCCTGACGCGCGCCGGCCTGTGGCGCGACGTGCTGATCCCGGGCGCGCTGCCCGACCTGTTCGCGGGCGTGCTGCAGGCCGTGCCGTTTGCGTGGATCACGGCAACCAGCAGCGAGCTGCTGTTCAACGCGGGTGCGGGCGTCGGCGGCCTGATGCAGAACGCGCAGGCCGGCGCGCGCGCCGACGTGTTGCTGGTCTGCGTGCTGGGCGTGACGGCGCTCGCCGTCGGCATGAGTGCGCTATGCGAGCGGATCGCACAGCGCGCGCTGCGCTGGCGCGATCACGCCTGACGGCGCAGCCGCGCGTCGGCGTCGCCCGCGTCGCGCGGCTTCAGGATGCCGAGCTGCGCGAGCCGCGCGCGCACGATGTTGCGCGACTGGTCGAGCAGGCGCGACATGCGCAGCTGGTTGTGGTCGCTGTAGTCGAACACGCTGCGGTAGACGGTGTCCTCGATGTGCTGCCACAGCGCCGGCGTGCCGAGATCCAGCAGCTCGATCACCGCGTGGCGCAGCGCATCGGTGGCCTCGGCCACGTCGCGCGCACGGCGCGGCGGTGCCGCCGCCGTGATGCGCGGGTCGCCGGCATCGGGCGCGAGTGACAGCGCGGAAAACTGCAGGTCGCTCACGTCGATCACGCCGCCCGCGCAGATCAGCACCGCGTGGTGGATCACGTTCTCGAGTTCGCGGATGTTGCCGGGCCATGCATGCGCATGCAACCGGGCGCGCGCGGCGTCCGTCAGCGTCGGCGCGGCCACGCGCAGCCGCTTCGCATAGGTGTCGATGAAGTGCTCGATCAGTGGCGCGATGTCGCCGGGCCGCTCGCGCAGCGGCAACAGGCTCAGCTTGACGACGTTGAGCCGGTAGTACAGATCCTCGCGGAAATTGCCCGCGCGCACCGCGGCTTCGAGATTCACGTTGGTCGCCGCGACGAGCCGCACGTCGATCTTCACGGTCTTGCGCGAGCCGACCGGCGTCACTTCGCGCTCCTGCAGCACGCGCAGCAGCTTCACCTGCGCGGATAGCGGCAGATCGCCCACCTCGTCGAGAAACAGCGTGCCGCGATTCGCCGATTCGAACCAGCCGGGCTGGCTGTTGATCGCGCCGGTAAACGCACCGCGCTCGTGGCCGAACAGTTCGCTCTCGATCAGCGTCTCGGAGAACGCGCCGCAGTTGACCGCGACGAACGGGCCGTCATGGCGCTCGCTCAGCGAATGCACGAGGCGCGCGATCAGCTCCTTGCCGGTGCCGCTCTCGCCGGTGACGAGCACGGTCGCGTCGCTTGGCGCGACCAGCTGGATGCGCTCGAGCAGCACCCGCGATTTGGGATCGTCGAACGTAAGCGCCTTCGCACGAATCGTGATCGCATGCGAAGTCGGGTCCGGCAAGCTGAAGATGGCCATGGCACGACCGGCGGGTTGAACGGGGAAGATTCGACGATAGCAAGGCGCGCGCCGGCCACGAACCAATTCATCGAGCTATCGGTATGACGGCGGCCGGATTGCGCCGGCCGCCGCGCGGCGTCACGCGAGCCCGGTCATCTTCCATTGCTGCTCGAGCGCGCCCGGGCCGAATTCGAGCGAGCCGCCGAGCGGTTCCGCGAGCGCCTGGAAATACGCGGCTTCCTCGAGGATCAGGATGTACTTCGACACATCAAGGATCGATTTTCCCCAGAACGTTGCGCCGCCATTCGCCTCGATGATCGCCGGTACCTCGCGGTCACGGCGGATCGTGTCGACGATGAAGCGCGGCTCGCCGGGACGGCGATCGACATACACCGGAATCTCGCGGGCGCGTGTGTAGCGCGCGGCCGGCGCATAGCGGATCGGTAGCGGGCGATGCGCGCTCGCCCAGGCGCCGAGGTACGGGCCGTGCACGTGGATCACGACGCCGACTTCCGGCACCTCGCGGAACACGTCCGCATAGCGCGGCCCGTTGCCGCCCGCGCGCGCGTCGCCGTGCAGCACGTCGCCGTCGAACGTCACGACGACCGGCTGGATCTCCCGCGACGAGGCCCACGGGCTCGGCGCCGACAGCGCGACAATGAGTTCCGTGCCCGGCACGCGCTGGAACGCCTGGAACGTGTTGGTCGCGGACAGCGTGCGCGTGTCCTTCAGCACGCGTTCGGCCTGCGTGAATTCGCGCGTGGCGCGCTCGACGAATGCCACGAGTTCGCCGCTGTCGATGGTTGAGGTGACGGACATGAGGACGGTTTCCTTGATCGGGTGAACGGATGGGCTCGCATCGCGATGTCGTAACGCCGCGACACACGGCCACCGGATCAGCAGCAATCGTGCCAGCCAGGCATGCATGTGTCGAAGGCCCGCGCCACGGTGCGCGTGCGCCACGCACGATGCGCGCCGTCAGAACCACGCGTGCGCCTCTGTTGCGGGAGCAACAGCCTGCCGGCCCGGATTGCTGCCCGACACGCAGCCGCTGAAAGCGTGCGCGGCACGCCGTACGACACGGCGGCCCGTCTTGCCACGCGCCACGCGCCCAACGGCTGCGCTGGTTCGAAACTTGCGTTGTGGTCGGCCCGCGCCGCGCAACGTGCAGCGCGTCCGATCCGAACTCTCCGACCTCCATCCGACCATGACGCTCCTCCCCCTGCGCGGATACGCCGCGCGCACGCTGCTGGCTTCGGCGCTCGCCGTCTCGTCCCTCCTCTCACATGCGGCTTCGCCGGGCCGCGTTCCTGCACCCGATCCATTGCAGGGCGACGGTCGCGTGTCCGCGTTCTACACGTGGGACCGCGACATTCCGGCGACGCCCGGCGTGCTGCTGCGCACCGAGCCGCTTCCAGCGACGCTCGGGCTCGCGAGCGCCGGGCGCCAGCTGCGCATCCTCTATGCATCGACCGACGGCGTCGGCGGCCGCACGCCGATCGCCGTGTCGGGTGCGCTGTTCGTGCCGCGCGGCACGCCGCCGGCGGGCGGCTGGCCGATCGTCGCGTGGGCGCACGGCACGTTCGGGATGGCCGACATCTGCGCGCCTTCGTGGTACGGCCGCTCGTATCGCGACGTGCGCTACCTGAACGCATGGCTTCAACAAGGGTTCGCGGTCGTCGCGACCGACTATCAGGGGCTCGGCACGCCCGGCCCGAATCCGCAGCTCAACAACCGCTCGAACAGCTACACGCTGCTCGACAGCGTGCGCGCGGTGCTCGGCGGGGTGCCGGGCCTCGCGAACCAGGTCGTGCTCGTCGGCCAGTCGCAGGGCGGCTCGGCCGTGTTCGCGGCGGCCGGCTACGCGAGCGCCTACGCGCCCGAACTCGCGATCCGCGCGACCGTTGCCACCGGCACGATCTACAACGCGTCTCCCGCCACGCTCGCGTCGCTGCCGAAGTTCGAGAGCGCGTACCGGCGCGATCCCGATCGCGTCGATCCGACGCTCGCGTACCAGTTCTACTCGGTGCTGTCCGCGCAGCAGATCGATCCGTCGCTGCGCGCGGACGAGGTGCTGACCGACCAGGCATTGCCGATTCTCGAACAGTCGCGCATCAGTTGCCTCGCATCGCTCGAGGACGACGCCGCGCTCGCGCACCTCACGCACGCGAACACCGTGAAGCCCGGCGGCGATGCACGGCTGAAGGCGTGGTGGGACGAATACCTGACGTACCCGACGCTGAAGATCGCCACGCCCGTCTTCATCGGTGCGGGCGCGGACGACGGGCTCGCGCCGCTCGAACTCGCGCTCGCGAAGGACGCGTGCGCGGCGGGCACGACGGTCGAGGCGCACCTGTATGCGGGCCGCGAACACAACGGCACCGTGAACGCGTCGCTCGCCGATTCGATTCCGTTCGTGAAGCGCGTGCTCGCAGGCGAGACGATCCGCCCGATCTGCACGCCCTCCGCGCAGCAAGCCGTGTCGCAATAGCCGGCGCCACACGCTTTGCACGACGGCGCGAATGCATTTCCGAATCCGTTATTGGATCGCGGCGCCGTGCATTTTTATACTCGTCAGCACTCTCTTCTAAAGAGTGCCAGCCAATCTTGACAGAACAGCACAGGACGAACCAATGAGCCTACGCCCCTTGCACGACCGCGTGATCGTGAAGCGACTCGACCAGGAAACCACCACCGCATCGGGCATCGTGATCCCCGATAGCGCCGCGGAAAAGCCCGACCAGGGTGAAGTGATCGCCGTCGGCCCCGGCCGCAAGGATGCGGACGGCCAGCGCATCGTGCCCGACCTGCAGGTCGGCGAGCGCGTGCTGTTCGGCAAGTACGCGGGCCAGGCCGTCAAGGTGGACGGCAACGAGTTTCTCGTACTGCGCGAAGAAGACATCGTCGCCGTCGTCAATCAATAACGGAGCGCAATCATGGCAGCGAAGGAAATCATTTTCAGCGACGTCGCACGGGCCAAGCTGACGGAAGGCGTAAACATTCTCGCGAACGCGGTGAAGGTCACGCTCGGGCCGAAAGGCCGCAACGTCGTGCTCGAACGCAGCTTCGGCGCCCCTGTCGTCACGAAGGACGGCGTGTCGGTCGCGAAGGAAATCGAACTCGCGGACAAGCTGCAGAACATCGGCGCGCAGCTCGTGAAGGAAGTCGCGTCTCGCACCAGCGACGCGGCCGGCGACGGCACCACGACGGCCACCGTCCTCGCGCAGGCGATCGTCCGCGAAGGCCAGAAATACGTCGCGGCCGGGCTCAACCCACTCGACCTGAAGCGCGGCATCGACAAGGCCGTCTCGGCGGCCGTCGACGAGCTGAAGAAGATCAGCCGGCCGACCACCACGAGCAAGGAAATCGCGCAGGTCGCGACGATCTCCGCGAACGGCGAGGAATCGATCGGCCAGCGCATCGCCGAGGCGATCGACCGCGTCGGCAAGGAAGGCGTGATCACCGTCGAGGACGGCAAGTCGCTTGCCGACGAACTCGACGTCGTCGAAGGGCTGCAGTTCGATCGCGGCTACCTGTCGCCGTATTTCATCAACAACGCCGACAAGCAGATCGCCGAGATCGAGAACCCGTACATCCTGCTGCACGACAAGAAGATCTCGAACATCCGCGACCTGCTGCCGGTGCTCGAACAGGTCGCAAAGTCGGGCCGGCCGCTGCTGATCATCGCGGAAGATGTCGAAGGCGAAGCGCTCGCGACGCTGGTCGTGAACAACATCCGCGGAATCCTGAAGACGGTCGCCGTGAAGGCGCCGGGCTTCGGCGATCGCCGCAAGGCGCTGCTCGAGGACATCGCGATCCTCACCGGCGGGCAGGTGATTGCCGAGGAAACGGGCCTCACGCTCGAGAAGGCGACGCTCGCCGAACTCGGCCAGGCAAAGCGCATCGAGGTCGGCAAGGAAAACACGACCGTGATCGACGGCGCGGGCGATGCGAAGAACATCGAAGCGCGCGTGAAGCAGATCCGCGTGCAGATCGAGGAAGCAACCTCCGACTACGACCGTGAAAAGCTGCAGGAACGCGTGGCCAAGCTCGCGGGCGGTGTCGCGGTGATCAAGGTCGGCGGCGCCACCGAGATCGAAGTGAAGGAGAAGAAGGACCGCGTCGACGACGCGCTGCACGCGACGCGCGCGGCCGTCGAGGAAGGCATCGTGCCGGGCGGCGGTGTCGCGCTGATCCGCGTGCGGCAGGCGATCCGCGAGTTGCAGGGCGTGAATGCAGACCAGAACGCGGGCATCAAGATCGTGCTGCGTGCACTCGAGGAACCGCTGCGCCAGATCGTCACGAACGCGGGCGAGGAAGCGAGCGTCGTCGTCGCGAAGGTGGCCGAAGGCTCGGGCAACTTCGGGTACAACGCGCAGACCGGCGAATACGGCGACCTCGTCGAATCGGGCGTGCTCGATCCGACCAAGGTCACACGCACCGCGCTGCAGAACGCGGCGTCGGTCGCGGGGCTGTTGTTGACGACCGATGCGACCGTGTTCGAAGCGCCGAAGGACGCGGCGCCGGCGGCGGCTCCCGGCGGCCCGGGTGCGGGTGGGCCCGGCTTCGACTTCTGACCGGCGCGCGCGCATTGCCCGTTCGGCGGCAGTGCGCGGCGCAACGCTCCGGTTTCATGCGCAACGCGTGGCGACCCAGTTCGCCACGCGTTGTTTTTCATCTCCGCCAGATCCGCAATCCCAATCCAGAAAGCGCACCAACGTTCAATCCCCGTCGTGCCCGATCGAATGGTGGGCCGGCCTGACGGCGAAAGCCGGCGCCACGCGAAGGAAGTGCCGCCTTCGTCGTTGCCGGCGCGTCTCGTCTGCCACCGCCTATCCGTCGACCCGGCAGGACAGCCTGCCGCGGTGGTTCTTCGCCGGCTGGCTGAGCGATGCGGACATCGCCGCGATCCGCTTCGGCGACGAAGGCCAGGAACGGACGCTGATGCAGGTCGACGCGCACTGCGCCTTCCGCACGCGATCGAGCATTTGCAGGCGCGCGTGACCGAATATCTGCGCCTTTGACGGCGCACGACCCGCCCGGCGATTCACCTGTGCCGATCGCATGTCGTCCATCGACGCATGCGGACAACGTGCATCGCGTTCAGCCGTCCTCCACGAACCCAACAAAAAGCCGCCTGCGACACGTCACGAATGACACCCGCAAGCGGCTCGACCTTCAGATCCGGACACCGTCAACGGCGCGTCGACAGCCTCCGCACGACACGCACCAACGCATCGACCTCGTCGCACGTGTTGTAGAACGCGAGCGACGGCCGCACCGTGGCCTCGAGCCCGAAGCGCCGCAGGATCGGCTGCGCGCAGTGATGCCCGGAGCGCACCGCGATGCCCTCCTCGTTCAGCGCCTGCCCGACCTCCTCGGTTTCATAGCCCTTCAGCACGAACGACAGCACGCTCGCCTTGTCGCGCGCGGTGCCCACGAGCCGCACGCCCGGTACCGGCGCGAGCACGCTCGTCGCGTACGCGAGCAGGTCGTGCTCGTAGCGCGCGATGTTCTCGATGCCGACGCGGCTCACGTAATCGAGCGCCGCGCCGAGCCCCACCGCATCCGCGATGTTGCCGGTGCCGGCCTCGAAGCGGTTCGGCGGCGGCTGGAACACCGTGCGCTCGAACGTCACGTCCGCGATCATGTTGCCGCCGCCCTGCCACGGCGGCATGTCGTCGAGGATCGCGCGCTTGCCGTACACGACGCCGATCCCGGTCGGCCCGTAGATCTTGTGCCCGGAAAACACGAAGAAATCCGCATCGAGCGCCTGCACGTCCACGCGCATGTGCGAGATCGACTGCGCGCCGTCGACGAGCGCCTTCGCGCCCGCGCGATGCGCGAGCTCGACGATTTCCTTCACGGGCACGACCGTGCCGAGTGCGTTCGACACCTGCGTGACGGCCACGATCTTCGTGCGGTCGTTGAGCAGCTTCCGGTATTCGTCGAGCAGCACCTGCCCCGAATCGTCGACCGGAATCACGCGCAGCTTCGCGCCTTTCTGCGCGGCGAGCTGCTGCCACGGCACGATGTTCGCGTGATGCTCGAGATGCGACACGACGATCTCGTCGCCTTCGCCGACATGCTGCACGCCCCACGTCTTCGCGATCAGGTTGATCGCCTCGGTCGTGCCGCGCACGAACACGATCTCGTCCGGCGACGATGCACCGATGAAGCGGCGCACGGTCTCCCGCGCATGCTCGTACGCATCGGTCGCGCGGCCCGCGAGCGCATGCGCGGCGCGGTGGATGTTCGAGTTCTCGTGCGCGTAGAAATACGCAAGGCGATCGATCACGGCCTGCGGCTTGTGCGTCGTCGCCGCGTTGTCGAACCATACGAGCGGCTTGCCGTTCACGCGCTCCTGCAGGATCGGGAAGTCGCGGCGAATCGCGTTGACGTCGAACGGCGGGTGCGCCCCGCGATGCAACTGGTTCGACGGTTCAATGGCATGCGCATCGTCGATGAAATAACGCGGGACGTCCGCGCCCGATGCGCGCGAGACCGGCAGGTCGAGCTGCACGGCGAGCAGTTCGCGCAATTCGTCGTCGCCCGGCAGCCCGAACGCTTCTGGCGAAGCCAGCCCATTCGACGGCACGACGATGTCCTCGGGCGTCGCCTGCCAGCCTTGCCGCACGCCGTCGGTGAAGTAGTACGGCGATGCGGCCTTCGCGCTTTCCTCCGCCGCGACCGCGTTCGCCTGCGGCACGCCGTGCGCCGCGCCGCCGACGCGCGGCTCCAGCGCCGGCGCGATCGACACGGCGTTGTCGGGCAGCCCGTTCTGTGCGGCCGCATGCGGCGTGAGCGCCGGCACGCGATTGCCGAGCGACAGCACGTGCGTCGGAGCGGACGGCGCGAGATTCGCACCCGGTGCCTTGCCTTGCGGCAGCGCGAAGCCCGGCACGCCGGTGCCCGTGCCGCCCGGCCCGGCGAGCGGCGAGCCGGCCGGCGCGGGATTGCTCACCGACGCGAGAATCGGCGCTGCGGCCGGCAACGCCGACGGTACGCCGCCGACCGCGCCACTGCCGGCCGACAGGCCCGGCGCGGGCGCCTGCCCGGGCGGCGTCGCGAAGAACTCGGACGCGAGCCGTGCGAGCGCCGCCGGGTCCGGCAAACCGGCAGGCAGCGGCGCGTGCGGCCGCGCCGGAGCGTCGCCGCCGATCGCGCCGGGATTAACGGTAGGTGTCGGGATAGTCATGGTACTTGGCGATTTCGACGTCATCGAGGACAGCCAGCGCATCCGGCGAGTGGACCGCGAGCGAGCAGTACAGCGAAATCAGGTACGACGCGATCGCCTGGTCGTTGATCCCCATGAAGCGAACCGACAGGCCCGGCCCCTGCTCGCCCGCGACGCCCGGCTGGTAGAGCCCGACGACGCCCTGGCGCTTGTCGCCGACGCGCAGCAGCAGGATCTTCGTCTTGCCGTCCGCGACGGGCACCTTGTCCGACGGGATCAGCGGAATGCCGCGCCATGTGAGGAACTGCGAGCCGAACAGGCTGACCGTCGGCGGCGGCACGCCGCGCCGCGTGCATTCGCGGCCGAACGCGGCAATCGCGAGCGGATGCGCGAGGAAGAACGCCGGCTCCTTCCACACCTTCGTCAGCAGTTCGTCGAGATCGTCGGGCGTCGGCGCGCCGGTCAGGGGGAAGATCCGCTGTTCGTCGGTCACGTTCGCGAGCAGCCCGTAGTCCGGGTTGTTGATCAGCTGGCTTTCCTGCAGCTCCTTGATCGTCTCGATCGTCAGGCGCAGCTGTTCCTTGATCTGGTCATGAGGGCTGCTGTAGAGATCGGAGATCCGCGTATGCACGTCGAGCACCGTGCTCACCGCGTTGAGGAAATATTCGCGCGGCTGTTCCTCGTACGGCACGAAGGTTCGCGGCAGCACGCGCTCGTCCTCGAGCTGCGTGCACGCGGCGCGCACGGCCTCCGGGTTCTTCACCTGGTTCAGCCGATAGATGCCGGCCTCGACCGGCACCCACTGCAGCAGGTGCGTCAGCCAGCGCGGCGTAATCGTGGAAAGCTGCGGGACGGTCTTGGTAGCGTTCGCTAGTTGGCGGGCGGCGTGATCGCTCAGCGCGGCCGTGCCGCTTGCAACGGTCGACATGTGTGGCTCCGGATTCTTAAGATGAAAAACGGGATTGCTTATGACGCGGGATGATTATCGGAAGCACGCACCTGCCGGCTCAACATGCTATAGCCGTCATATGGCACCACCGAACGGGAAAAGCAGCGCGATGCGTCAGGCGGCGTACACGCCGCGCAGCAGCGTCGCGATCGACACGTCGAACGCGCGCGCGATCTTGTCGGCGGTGACGATCGACGCGATCGCCTCGCCGCGCTCGATCTCGCCGACGTACGAGCGGTTCAGCCCCGCGTGTTCCGCGAGCTGCTCCTGCGACCACGTGCGGGATTCGCGCAGCTTGCGCACATTGGCGCCGAAGTGCTGGATCAGGTCGCTCATGGCGTCACCTGCGCGGCCGGCCGAGCCGGTTCGGTCCGCGCGGGCGGGCCGGCGTTCGCCTCGCTGCGCAGCACGGCCTGCGTGACGTTCGCGCCGGCCGGCACGTCCTGCGTCAGCCACACGTTGCCGCCGATCACAGCGCCGCGGCCGATCGTCACGCGGCCGAGGATCGTTGCGCCCGCATAGATCACGACGTCGTCCTCGACGATCGGATGGCGCGCGAGCCCCTTCTCCAGATGCCCTGCCGCGTCGCGCGGGAAGCGCTTCGCGCCGAGCGTGACGGCCTGGTACACGCGCACGCGCTCGCCGATGATCGCGGTTTCGCCGATCACGACGCCCGTTCCGTGGTCGATGAAGAAGCCGCCGCCCACGCGCGCGCCCGGATGAATGTCGATACCGGTTTCGGCGTGCGCCTGCTCGGCAATGATGCGCGCGAGCAGCGGCAGCCCGAGCCGGTACAGCTCGTGCGCGAGCCGGTGGTGAATCATCGCGAGGATGCCGGGATAGCACAGCAGCACTTCGTCGACGCTGCCGGCCGCCGGATCGCCGTGAAATGCGGCCAGCACGTCACTGTCGAGCAGCCGGCGAATATCCGGCAAGCGTGCGGCGAACGCCTGCACGGCCGCGGACGCGGCCTCGTCGATTTGCGCGTCGGCATTGCGTTGCCGCGCCGCGTAGCGCAACTCCAGCGTCACCTGCGCGAGCAACGCGTTCAGCGCCGCGTCGAGTGCATGGGCCACATAGAAGTTCTCGCTCTCCTGTCGCAGGTCGGGCGGCCCGAGCCGCATCGGGAACAGCACGCCCTTCAGCGCTCCGATGATCTGTGCGAGCGCTTCGCGCGCGGGCAGGTCGCGCCCGCCCGGTTCGAGCGAGCGCCGCTGTTTCTCGCGCCACGCGCGGCGCACGGTCTGGAGCGACTGAACGATGTCGTCGATTTCGAATGCGGCCATGCTGACTTCTCCCCGTAACGGCCGTGATTCAGTCCTGCGTCCACGGCAGGCCGCGATGGCGCCAGCCGTTGCGGTCGCCGCGATGCTGCTGTTCGTCGAGGTCGCCCTCGAACCCTTCGAGCACGTTGAACACCTGCGTGAAGCCCGCTTTGGTGGCAGCCTCGGCCGCTTGCGCGGACCGGTTGCCGCTGCGGCAGAGCAGCAGCACCACCGCGTCCTTGCCTGTCTTCGCTTCCAGCTCGCGCACGAAGCGCGGGTTGCGCGTCAGGCTCGTGCCGGTCGCCCATGGCACGTGCAGCGACTCCGGCACGTGACCGACGAATTTCCGTTCCTCCGCGGTCCGCACGTCGACCAGCAACGCATGGCCAGCGGAAAACAGCGCCCATGCGGCGTCGGGCGCCACGCCCCCCGCGTACGGCGTGCCCGCCGCTGCCGCGACCGCGCGGGCGTCGTCGAGCGCCTGCCGGGCGGCCGTTCGTTCTTCCAATGCAAACGTCATCACGCTTCCTTGTTCTCGCAGATTCGTATGATCAAAAAACAACCGGGAATGCGGCCGGTGCAGCTTGCTTGCTGTCTATAGCCGTCAGCACCACTATGCGAGCGCGAACAGGGAAGCAGAACCAATAAAAATTCATTTCCTAAGCAGCGGCGTGCGTAATGCAATCGCGAAGGTGTCAGCGCCGATGTAGAAATGCCCCTAGACCGCCGCCGCTGGCCTGACCAACCTCGGAGAGAAAAGGGCGGTTTTTTGCCGGCGACGATGGCATCGATCTACGCCACTCGCCCGAAGAGATTGCATGTCAGGTCATATTGAACCGAGTTCCGGCACGCTTGCATCGGAATGATTGACGACGTATAACGAGCGATCGATTTTCTGAGACACCGAAATGACTCATGGGAGAGCATCAGTCATGCAACCGGAACACGCTTCAGATCTCGCAACGACTCGCCACGCAAACGCGGAAGGCCGCACGCACACACCGATTCCGCCGATCGTGCCGGCAAAAACCGCACTGGTCGTGATGCACTACCAGACCGACATTCTCGGTCTCTTTCCATCGGTCGCCCCTACCCTGCTCGCCAACACGCGCGAGCTGTGCGATGCAGCCCGGGCGGGCGGCGTCCACGTGTGTTTCGCCAATCTCCGTTTCACCCCGGGCTATCCGGAAGTCAGTCCACGCAACAAGAACGGGCAAGGGATCAAGCAGCTCGGCCTCTTCGTCGACGACGGCCCATGCCCGGAACTCGGACGGCTGGACAACGAGCCGCTGACCGTCGCGCATCGCGCGAGCGTGTTCTTCCGCACCGACCTGCAGTCACGGCTCGTCGCGCAAGGCATCGACACGCTGATCCTCGTCGGAATTGCGTCGACCGGCGTCGTGCTGTCGTCGGTTGCGCACGCAAGCGATGCGGATTTCCGGCTGTATACGGTGAAGGACTGCTGCTACGACCCGGATGAGGTCGTGCACGAGCATCTGTTCGCGACGGCGTTCGAGACGCGCACGACAGTGCTGTCGCTCGCCGACGCACTGCTGCTGCTCGCATAGACGCGCAACACCCGCACCACGCCGGCCGGAACGCTCCCGACCGGCGCATCCCGTGCAACTTCGCGCGTTACTTCGCGATATACACGCCCGACGTCGGGCACGTCCCCTGCGTATTCCCGTCCGTCACGAGCGAGGCCGCGCTCGGAAATTGCGTGGTCGCATTCGTCTTGACCGCGATCCACGCTTCCGTGAAATAGCTGACGCCGTTGGTCTTCGTGCACTTCAGCGACACCGCGCTGCGCGTATTGCTGCCGAACGCGCCTTCGAACGCGGACAGCAGCTGGTTGCGCGTCACGGTCTTGCCCGCGTTCGCCTGCAGGAACGCGTTGAACGACGTGTTGCCGAGCCGGCTGACCATGCCGGCCGCCTCGTTCCAGTATGCGTCGGGCGATGCCGAATTCGAGCAGGTGCCATGCTTGAACCATTCGTGCTTGTCGAGGCACGACGCCACGCCCGGCATGTAGGTTGACAGCGTGTTGCGCGTCGCGGTGCTGACCGGATACGCATCCATGCTGCACCACTGGTGCGCATTGTCGAGATCGACGTCGCTCTGCGGCACGCCACAGTAGAACGGCTGGTTGCCGTCGTACCTGTTCGGCCACAGGCCGTGCAGAGACAGGCTCGTCGCCGCGTACGTACCGGCGAGGTTCGTACACTCCGGCGTGTCGTGCGACGCGCAGAAGCCGGGCTCCCACGAAGCCGCGAGCAACAGGTAGTCGTAGCTGGTCTGCGCGACGGCGTGCAGCGAGGCGGATGCGACGGCGAGTGCGGCCGCGGCGCGGGCGAGCGTCTTGAGCATGGCGTTTCCTCGGAAAAGGCTTGCGGTCGCGGGATGCGCCGCAAGATTGTCGAATGTCTGCCCGCGATTGTTGTCCGCGCAACGTGGCATCAATATGAAGGTCGACGAAGGAATTCGTCGTGCAACGCCGAGCCCGTTATCGGCGGCACCGATCCCGACGCTCGCCTTCCTGCGCCTGCGACGCCGGCCTGCCCTGTCGCCATCTTCATCCTGCGACGGAGCATCCCAGGATGACGGCCTCCCGGCCAGGCAAGCCATACCGCGTCGAGATCGGGAACCGGGGAAGCTTCAAACGGGAATCAGGATGCGGAATGCGCTCGTGGAGTTCACTGTTGTTCGCCAGGCAAGTTCCGATAGCGGGCAACCACGCCGGATCGTCCGGCGGCGGAACCTGTCGCGCCCGGCCCTCGTCCGGCACCGCACGATTATTTCACCGACGCGGCTTCCGATTCACCCGGTGACAGTGCCGCGCTGTCCTGCTCTCGCCACGCGCGGCGCGACGCCATGATCGCCTTCACGGCCGAGCGCGCGACCTTCCACCACGCGAACGGCCGCGGATCGGCGAGCATGCTGAGCGCGCGCGCATAGTCGAGCGTGAGGCCGGGCGTCCAGGCCATCGTCACCGCACGCTTGCGGATCTGCGCGGCGACCCACAGCTCGGGCGTGAGCAGCAGCCGGATGAATGCGCCCCACCCGGCACGCGTGCCCCTGAGCCGCCACACCGCGCCGTCGAGTGCCGCTTCGAGCGCGTTCGAGACGGTGCTCGAGCAGTTGCGGTGCGTGAGGTTGTACGTGACGGTCTGCCGATACGACGACCAGAATGCGGCCAGCTTCGCCGGATCGTAATTGCGGATCCGCACGCGCACGGTCGACGGACACCACGCTTTCGACTCGGTCGCATAGTCGGGCTGGAACAGGCCCGGCACGTCGTTCTCGCGCGTCGCGCGCAGAATCCGCGTGAATTCGTCCGGAGAACGATCGATTTCCACCGCCGGATAGAGGCTGATGTAGATGCCCTCGGGCGACTCCAGCGCCGCATGGCCAGTGGAGATCACGCCGTTGACGTCCACCGCCGCGATGTAGCGGTCGATCACCGGATAGCGCTGGGCTTCGGCCTTCGACGTGCCGGTCGGCGTCCACACGTGCACGGTCAGCGCGTGCTCGTGGTCGGCCGGCGGGCCGTCCCATTCCGATTGCGTGAAGCGCGGGATGTCGGGCGCCGCGTCGATGTCGGGCACGATCGACGGCGCCGGCGATGTGACGAACGCGGGATTGCGCGTCAGCCGCCGCACGCGCGCGGCAAGGCTCAGCATGTGCATCCCGCCAAACATCAGCAGCAGGCCGAGGCAGTACGGCACGGTACCCACATAGTGGGTCGGATACGGCTGATAGAAGAAGACGGCCAGCAGGATCTCGACGACGCCCCACGCGAATGCAACGTTCCAGCGCCGGTAACGCACCATCCATGCGGACGTGCACTGCAGCAGCCCGTCGACGAGGAACAGCGTGCCGAAGATCATCGACAAGAGGAAGTGGCCGTGATGATGGCCCGCGAACACGAGCCCGGCGGCCACGACGACCGCGATGCCCTTCACGTAGCGCAGGATGCGCTGCCCGCCAACGCCGCTGCCAGCCACCGCGAGCGTCGCGAGCCCCTCGATCAGGAACAGCCAGGCGAACAGTTCGATCGGAAAATGCAGCGCACCGTCGAGCGCGTCGACGAAGATGCCGACGCCCGCGACGACCCACAACCAGCCCAGCACGGTCAGCCCGCGCGAGCGCGTTCGCAGATATTCGATGCCCAGCAGCAGCAAGACCAGTCGTACCATGGCGCCCTCGTATGTTTTTCGGGATACGCGCTGGCCACGTGTCCCGCGTCGTGCCGACCGCGCATTCGTGCGATGCGGAAGTCGGAAGACGGTACTGACCGGCGCATCATGTTTCAACATGAACAATGACAGCCGGCGCACTCCGCTTTCGCCGAATAATAAGATATGGAGGAGCCGGTTGAAAGCCTGGCGAAAACAATTCCGGTGAGTCCTGACGCCCGACGTCAAGCTCATCGTGATCCAGGCATCCCCGGAACAACGGCCGATTCATCCATTCGCAACGCGGCGCCAGCGCGGCCCGCATCCCGAACGGAGCACGAACATGCGCGCCTCACCGCTTCATACCCCGCCGCTCGGCCCGCAACTCAAGCGGTGGCGCACGCTGCATCGCATGAAGCAGAGCCACGCGGCCGAGTTGTTCGGCGTCGCGCAATCGACGATTTCGCGCTGGGAAGCCGGCATCCAGCAGATGTCGCCCGACGAGCGCGCGATGGCCGAGCGGCTGCTTGCCGCGCGCCTGGATTCAGCGGGCGACCACGCACTCGCCCGGCTGATCGCGAGCAGCACGGCCCGCATGCATCTCGTGTGCGACCTCACGCACCGCCTGCTCGCCTGCTCGCCATCGCGCGCGGCCGAGTTCTCGCGGCCGCTGCCGACGTTGCTCGGCACATCGCTGTGGCGCTACGCGACGCCGGAAATCGTCCGCATGGAAGCCGCGCTCGACCCGCTTGGCTGGCACGATCGCGCGGGGCCGCCGAGCGTCGAATTCGCGACCGGCGCAAATGCATCGCGCGTCGTGCCGATCCGCGGCAGCACCTGCCGATGGACACGGATGACGCTGTCGGACGGCTCCGCCGCGCGGCTCGTCGAAACGTTGTAGCAAGCGCGGCGCGCATATTTCATGCGTGGACGCATCGCGTCCGCGCGACGTACGCTTGAGGGCTCGAATCAAGCACTTCCCTGCCATGAACCTCGACACGATCCACGCGCGGCTCGATTTCCTGCGCGAAGCCGAACGCCTGAAAGACGTGCTGCGCAGCGGTCATACGTCGACCGGGCGCGCCGAAAGCACGGCCGAACACAGCTGGCGGCTGTGCCTGATGGCGCTCGTGTTTGCCGATGCGCTACCCGACGTCGACACGACGAAGCTGCTGAAGCTGTGCGTCGTCCACGATCTCGGCGAAGCGCTGCACGGCGACATCCCCGCGATCGAGCAGGCCGCGCATCCGGACAAGCACACACACGAACGCGACGACCTGCTGATGCTGACGGCCGGGCTGGATCGCGTGCTGCGCGACGAGATCGTCGCACTGTGGGACGAATACGAGGCGGCGGCATCACCGGAAGCGCGCGCTGCGAAGGCGCTCGACAAGCTCGAAACGATCCTCCAGCACAACCAGGGCAGCAATCCGCCGGATTTCGACTACGCGTTCAATCTCGGCTACGGCCGGCGCTACACCGACGCGGTGCCGCTATTCAGCACGATCCGCGCGATCGTCGACGCGGACACGCAACGCCGGATCGACGCTCGCGGCAACGGCGCGTAAGCGCGATCTGGCCGAAAACGCGCTACCTGCCGCGCAAGACGCGCTGCGTGATCGACGCGCTCGTGCAGGCGGTGCCGCCGATGATCGAGCGCTGAGCGCAGACGCGCAGAAAGGAAATGGGTTGAAGCCGACGCGCCGCACAGGCGCGTCGGTGCATCACGTCACCTCACGCCGCGCCAAGATCGGCGAGCGGATGTGCGAACAGTTTCCACGGCGACGTCAGGAAATGCCGCACGCGTTCGGCGCGCAGTTCGACGAGCGACGCCGGCGCCCAGCGCGGCTTGCGATCCTTGTCGACGAGGTGCGCGCGCACGCCTTCGCAGAAGTCGCCCTCCTCGATCGCGCGCGCCACGATGCCGAGCTCCATCCGGAACGACTCGGCGAGCGTCATCTGACGGCCGCGCAGCAGCGCTTCGCGCGTCACGCACAGCATCGTCGGCGAATGGCCGGTGAGTGCGTCGAGCGTCGCCTGCAGCCATTGGCGATGCTCGCGCGCGAGCTCGTCGCGTTCAAGCTCCTGCTTCAGCGTCGCGACGATCCGCTCGACGGTCGAGCGCTTGTCGAAGTGACGAACGATCCACGCCATCTGGCTGTCGAGCGCCGAATGCGGCACGACGTTGCACGGCGGCTCGAACACCTTGCGCAGCGCCGGCAGCACGTCGCCGTCCCATTTGACGCTTTCGATGCGCGTCTCGAACGTATCGAGCCACGACGACGGCACGCACAGATCGGCGAGCTTCGCGGTCAGCGCGTCGGCACCCGACAGCATCGCGCCCGTCAACCCCACGTACAGCTCGAGTTCGACCGGCATGCGCGACAGGAAATGCGTCGCGCCGACGTCCGGCACGAGGCCGATGCGCGTCTCCGGCATCGCGATCTTGCTGCGCTCGGTCGCGACGCGCAGCGCCGCCCCTTGCGCAAGCCCCATTCCGCCGCCCATCGTCACGCCGTCCATCAGCGCGACGACCGGCTTCGGGAACGCATGGATCGCGTAGTCGAGCCGGTATTCGTCGACGAAGAACGGCAGCCACGTCTCGCGCTGCGCGACCATCCGGTGCAGCGCGCGCACGTCGCCGCCCGCGCAGAAGCCCTTCTCGCCCGCGCCGCGCAGCACGACCGCGACGATCTGGTCATCGGTGCGGCACCGTTCGAGGTGTGCGGCCAGCTCGCCGATCATCGAATAGGACAACGCATTGAGCGCGGCCGGCCGGTTCAGCGTGATGAGCGCCACGCGGTTCACCACGCGGAACAGCACCTCCGGCGCGGGTTGCGCGAAGCTGTCATGAGTCTTGACCGGCGTGCTCATCGTTGCGTCTCTCCATCGGTATGCCATTGCGGCGCGCGCTTGCCGAGAAACGCGGCCACGCCTTCGCGCGGATCGTTCGTGTCGAACAGGTCGACGAAGCGTTCGCGCTCGACCGCGAGCGCCGCGCTGCGCGGCACGCCGCGGCGCGCGAGACCGATCAGTTCCTTGCTGTATGCAATCGCGTGCGGGCTCTGCCGCGCGACGTTGCGCGCGAGCGCCAGCGCCGCATCGCGTGCCGCGCCGCTTTCGACCACGTCCTCGACGAGGCCGATCCTGAGCGCCGTTGCCGCGTCGACGCGCGTGCCGGCCAGGATGATCTTCTTCGCCCAGCCCTCGCCGACGAGCCAGGGCAGTGTCTGCGTGCCGAGCCCGCACGGCAGCAGGCCGACCGACGGTTCGGGCAGCGCCATCTGCGCGTGCGTCTCCGCGATCCGCAGGTCGCACGCGAGTGCGCATTCGAGGCCGCCGCCCATCGCATAGCCGTTGATCGCCGCGATCGTCACGACACGCGCGTCATGCAGCGCCTCGAACGCCGCGCCAAAGCGCGCGGCCATCGCGCGCGCGACCGCGCGGTCACCGTCGGCGAACGTGTTGAGGTCGGCGCCCGCGCTGAAGAACTTCGGGCCGTCGCCGGTGATCACCAGCGCGCGCACGCGCGGGTTCGCGTTCAGTTCGGCGACGGTTTCCTGCAGTTGCCGCAGCCCGTCGGCGGTAAAGGCGTTCGCGGGCGGACGCTTGAGCGTCGCGCACGCGATCGCGCCGTCGTCGACGTAGTCCAGTTCGATCATGAGGCGTCCTTCTTCGTGGCCGGTTGGTACAGGCGGATCACCGCCGAGAAATCGAGTTGCCCGTCGCCGCGGCTGCTCATCGTCTGGTACAGCTGCTGCGCGAGCGCGCCGAGATAGACGGGCTGGCGCGCCTGCTTCGCGGCGTCGTTCGCGAGGCCGAGATCCTTCAGCATCAGGTCGGTGCCGAAGCCGCCGCTGTAGCCGCGCGACGACGGCGCGGTGTCGATCACGCCCGGATACGGGTTGTAGGTGTCCGAGCTCCAGCAACGGCCCGTCGACGTATTGACGATCCCGGCCAGCACCTTCGGGTCGATGCCGAGCGCGACGCCGAGCGACATCGCCTCCGACACGGCCGCCATCGAGATGCCGAGCACGAGGTTGTTGCATACCTTCGCGACCTGCCCCATCCCCGTCGCGCCGCAATGGACGATGTTCTTGCCCATGCCGGCGAGCACGGGCTTCACGCGCTCGAAATCGGCGTCGCTGCCGCCGACCATGAAGGTCAAGGTGCCTGCCGCCGCGCCGCCGGTGCCGCCCGACACGGGCGCATCGACGAACGCGCCGCCGCGCTCGCGCACGAGCGCGCCGAACGCCTGCGCGCTCGCCGGATCGATCGTGCTCGAATCGATCACGGTCGCGCCGGCGCCGAGGCCGGCCAGCACGCCGTTCTCGCCGGCGAGCACCGAGCGCACGTGCGGCGCGGCCGGCAGCATCGTGATGACGAAGGTCGCGCCCGATGCGGCTTCGCGCGGCGACCCGGCCACCTGCGCGCCGGCGTCCTGCAGCGCGCGCAATGCGTCGGCGCTCAGGTCGAACGCGTGCACTTCATGGCCAGCCTTCAGGAGGTTCAGCGCCATCGGCCCACCCATGTGGCCCAATCCGATAAATCCGATCTTCATGTTCGTGTCCTCCCCGGCTCAATGCAGCCGGATCGTCGTGTTCACCGGGCCGGCCGTCGTGTCGTCGTCGAACCAGCGCGCGGTGACCGTCTTCGTCTGCGTATAGAACTGCACGACCTGCTTGCCGTACGGGCCGAGATCGCCGAGCTTCGAGCCGCGCGAGCCTGTGAAGCTGAAGAACGGCACGGGCACCGGAATCGGGATGTTGATGCCGACCTGGCCGACGTCGATCTCGCTCTGGAACTTGCGCGCGGCCGCGCCGCTCTGCGTGAAGATGCCCACGCCGTTGCCCATCGGGTTCGCATTGACGAGCGCGATCGCTTCGTCGAGCGTGTCGACTTCCATCACGACCAGCACCGGCCCAAAGATTTCATGCGTGTAGATCGTCATGTCGGTCTTCACGCCGGAGAAGATCGTCGGGCCGATGAAGTTGCCTTCCTCGAAGCCGGCGACCTTCACGTCGCGGCCGTCGAGTTCGAGCTTCGCGCCTTCCTTGATGCCCGTGTCGATCAGCGACAGGATGCGCGCCTTCGCGCCGCGCGACACCACCGGCCCGACGTCGGTGCCCGCTTCCGAGCCCGCGTTGACCTTCAGCTGCTTGGCCTTCGCGACGATGTCCGGCAGCCACTCGCGCGCGTTGCCGACCAGCACCGCGACGGAGGTCGCCATGCAGCGCTGGCCAGCCGCGCCGAAGCCGGCGCCGACCAGCGCGTTGATCGCCTGCTCGCGGTTCGCGTCGGGCAGCAGGATCGCGTGGTTCTTCGCGCCCATCATCGACTGCACGCGCTTGCCGTGCTGGCTGCCGAGGTGGTACACGTGCGTGCCGACGGCGGTCGAGCCGACGAACGAGATCGCCTTCACGAGCGGATGCGTGCAGATCGCGTCGACCACTTCCTTGCCGCCGTGCACGACGTTCAGCACGCCCTTCGGCACGCCGGCCTCGATCGCCAGTTCGACGAGCGCCATCGTCGACATCGGATCCTGCTCCGACGGCTTCAGCACGAACGTGTTGCCGCACACGATCGCCATCGGGAACATCCACAGCGGAATCATCGCGGGGAAGTTGAACGGCGTGATGCCCGCGCACACGCCGAGCGGCTGGCGCAGCGTGTAGGTGTCGACACCGCCCGCGACGTTCTCCGCGAATTCGCCGAGCTGCAGCGTGCCGACGGAGCACGCGTGCTCGACCACTTCGAGGCCGCGGAAGATGTCGCCTTCGGCGTCGGGCAGCGTCTTGCCCTGTTCGGCCGTCAGCGTCTTCGCGATGCGCTGCAGGTTCGCGCGCACGAGATCCTGGAACTTCAGCATGATGCGCATGCGCGCGGAAATCGGCGTGTTCTTCCACGTCGCATACGCGGCGTGCGCGGCCTGCACGGCCGCGTCGACTTCCGCGACGGTCGCGAACGGCACGCGCGCGAGGACCTGCTGCGTCGCCGGATTGACGATGTCGCGCCACTCGCTCGTGGTGGACTCGACGAAGGCGCCGTCGATCAGCAGCTTGACCGTCGGCACGTCTTGCCCCGTGCGGGGCGTCGGATTCGCGTTCATCGATGCACTCTCCTTGCAGTGGGCCGTGTCGCGTCATGCAACGCGCGGCCGGTTCAATCGGTGCCGCGGGCGACGGCCGCGACATGCGGCACGCGGCCCACGGCCGGTCATTTCAGTTCGGCGGCGAAATCTTCTTCCCAGTATTCGCCGGGCATCCGCGTGGTTGCATCGTCGCCGCGCTCGATCTCGCGGCGGCGCAGCTCGACGCGGCGGATCTTCCCCGAGATGGTCTTCGGCAGCTCCGCGAACTGCAGGCGCCGGATGCGCTTGTACGGCGCGAGTTTCTCGCGCGAGAAGCGGAAGATCTCCAGCGCGAGCGCGGGACTTTCCTCATACCCCTGGCGCAGCGTGATGAAGGTCTTCGGCACCGACAGCCGCACCGGGTCCGGGCTCGGCACGACGGCCGCTTCCGCGATCGCCGGATGCTCGATCAGCACGCTTTCGAGTTCGAACGGGCTCAGCCGGTAGTCGGACGACTTGAACACATCATCCGCGCGGCCGATGTACACGTAGTAGCCGTCGTCGCCGCGCATCGCGATGTCCGACGTGCGGTAATGGCCGTCGCGCATCGCGTAGGCCGTCGCGTCCGGATTGTTCGCATAGCCGTTCATCAGGCCGACCGGGCGCGTCACGCCCGCGCCGATCGGCAGCGCGACCTCGCCTTCGCTGACGGGCGCGCCGTCCGGGTCGAGCAGCGCGATCCGGTAGCCGGGCAGCGGGCGCCCCATCGAACCGGCGACGACGGGCTGGCCCGGTGTGTTGCCGATCAGGCAGGTCGTCTCGGTCTGGCCGTAGCCGTCGCGAATCGTGATGCCCCATGCCTTCTTCACGCGCTCGATGATCTCGGGATTCAGCGGCTCGCCGGCGCCGACGATCTCGCGCAGCTTCACGTCGAACGACGCGAGCGGCTGCTGCACGAGCATGCGCCACACCGTCGGCGGCGCGCACAGCGTGGTCACCTGGTATTTGACGAGCGCGTCGAGCACGACCTTCGGCTCGAAGCGCGCATAGTTGAACGCGAACACGCACGCCTGTGCATTCCATGGCGCGAAGAAGCAGCTCCACGCATGCTTCGCCCAGCCCGGCGAGCTGATGTTCCAGTGAATGTCGCCCGGCTGCAGGCCGACCCAGTACATCGTCGACAGGTGCCCGACCGGATAGGTGCGGTGCGTATGCTCGACGAGCTTCGGCTTCGAGGTGGTGCCCGACGTGAAGTACAGCAGCATCGGATCGTTCGCGTGCGTGATGGCGTCGGGCTCGAACGCGGCGCTCGCCGCGTAGCCGTCGTTCATCGCGAGCCAGCCCGCGCGCGGCGCGCCGGCGACGATCTTCTGCTTGAGGCCGAGATCGGCCTGTTCGAATTTCGCGGTTTCGTTCTCGTCGACGATCGCGTATTTCGCGCCGCCGATCTGCACGCGATCGCGCACGTCGTCGGCCGACAGCTGCGTGGTCGCGGGCAACACGATCGCGCCGAGCTTCATCGCGGCGAGCATCGCGTCCCACAGCTCGACACGGTTCGGCAGCATCAGCAGGATCCGGTCGCCGCGCACGACGCCGATGCCGCGCAGCCAGTTCGCGACCCGCGACGAGCGCTCGGACATCTGCGCGAACGAATACGGATCGCCCATGCCGGTTGCCGCGTCGACGATCCACAGCGCGGGCTTGTCGTTGCCGCGCGCCATTGGGTCGAAGTAGTCGAGCGCCCAGTTGAACGCATCGAGCACCGGCCATTCGAAATCGCGGTACGCGGTTTCGTAGTCGGTGCGATGGCGCAGCAGAAAGTCGCGTGCGTCCAGGAATGCCTGTACCGTCATCGTGTCGTCTCCTGTCTCCTGTCGACGAGAGTCGGCGCATCAACGCTTGCTCTCATCCCATGCCTCGTGCGGTCGGTCCAGTGCAAATGCTTCAGCACTTGCGCCTGCCCCATGGCCGGGTGAATCTCCAAGCCCCGCGGCCAACCAGTGCATGTGCTGCAGCGCATGCCCGGTTCCGTGTCGCGCGGCGCACGGTCACGTCGTTGCGTGCCGCGTTTGCCGCGCTGCCTTCGTGCCCTGCCTGTTTGCCTGCCTGTCTGGTTCTTCGCGTGGTTGTCGGTGGAGCGCGCGTCGCGATTCGGGACTCAAAGCTCTCGCGCGATCACCATCCGCTGCACTTCGCTGGTGCCCTCGTAGATCTGCGTGATGCGCGCGTCGCGATAGTGACGCTCGACTTCGTAATCGACGAGGTAGCCGTAACCGCCGTGGATCTGGATCGCGTCCGAACACACGCGCTCGGCCATCTCGGACGCGAACAGCTTCGCCTGCGATGCTTCGGACAGGCACGGCAGCCCCGCCGTGCGCAGCTTTGCCGCGTGATGCACGAGCAGGCGCGCCGCGTTGATCTGCGTGGCCATGTCGGCCAGCTTCTGCTGGATCGCCTGGTGCTCGGCGATCGGCTTGCCGAACTGCACGCGCTCGCGCGCATAGCGGCGCGCCTTGTCGAACGCGGCACGCGCGATGCCGAGCGCCTGCGCGGCAATGCCGATGCGCCCGCCTTCCAGGTTCGACAGCGCGATCTTCAGCCCTTCGCCGCGATTGCCGAGCAGGTTTTCTTCCGGAATCGCGCAGTTCTCGAACGTGATCGGGCATGTGTCGGATGCGCGGATGCCCATCTTCTTTTCCGGCTTGCCGACGATGAAGCCCGGCGTGTCGGTCGGCACCAGGAACGCGGAAATGCCGCGCTTGCCGGCTTCCGGGTCGGTCATGGCAAAAACGATCGCGACCCCGGCGCGCTGGCCGTTGGTCACGAACTGCTTCGCGCCGTTCAACACCCACTTGCCGTCGCGCAGTTCCGCCCGCGTACGCAGGTTGTTCGCCTCGGAGCCGGCCTGCGGCTCGGTCAGGCAGAACGCACCGATGATGCGGCCCGCCGCCATCTCGGCCAGCCAGCGATCCTTCTGCGCGGGCGTACCGAAACCGAGGATCGGCCCGCAGCCGACCGAGTTGTGCACGCTCATCAGCGTCGCGCACGCGGCATCGCCGGCGGCGATTTCCTCAATCGCCAGCGCGTAGGCGACGTAATCCGTATATGCGCCGCCCAGCTCCTGCGGCACGATCATCCCGAGCAGGCCGAGTTCGCCGAGCTGCGCGACGACGGCGTCGGGCAGGTGCGCGTCGTGGTCCCACTGCGCGGCGTTCGGTGCCAGCACCTCGGTGGCAAAAGCACGCGCGGCGTCGCGGATCATCCGCTGGTCTTCGGTGTAAAGCTCGTCCATGGCGCTGCTGTCTCCTGCGGCCGCGTGCCGCGACCGACCTTTCGTTTCGATGCAACAAGTGTAGGCAAGCGCGCGCGACTGTTCGATGCTCGCGCCGCTCATTTACACTGAGCGTTTTTGCCATACCGGCGGCTTCGATGAAGCAGGAAGACAAGGGAACCGTCGCGATCAGCCTCGTCGCCTACAGCGTCGCGCTCGCCACCCGGCGCGGCGTCGCGGCCGAGCCGCTGCTCGCGCAAGCCGGCATCGCGCCCGCGCTGCTCGCGCAGCCGCGTGCGCGGGTGTCCGCGCAGCAGTACGGGGCGCTGTGGAACGCCATTGCGCGCGCGCTCGACGACGAGTTTTTCGGGCAGGATCGCCACCCGATGCGCAGCGGCAGCTTCATCGCGATGAGCCAGGCAGCGCTGTCCGCGAAGGACGGGCTGCATGCGATGGCGCGCGCGGTGAATTTCATGCACTGCGTGCTCGACGACCTGCACGCGGAGCTCGACGCCAACCCGCAGCGCGTGCGGCTGCGTTTTGTGCACCGCAACAGCACCTCGGCGCCCGCGATGTTCACGTACGCGACCTATTTCATCATCGTGTACGGGCTCACCTGCTGGTTGATCGGGCGACGCATCCCGCTGCTCCACGCGAGCTTCCGTTGCGACACGCCGCCGGCCGACCACGAATACCCGTCGATGCTGTGCGACGACATGCGGTTCAACCAGCCCGATTCGTATGTCGATTTCGATCCCGAATTCGCCACGCTGCCGGTCGTGCAGAACGCCAGGACGCTGAAAACGTTCCTGCGCAACGCGCCGGCCAGCTTCATCGTCAAGTACCGCAACCCGAACGCGCTCGCGCAACGCGTGCGCACGGTGCTGCGCGGCATGCCGCCCGCCGCGTGGCCCGGCGCCGACGGGATGGCCGCGCGGCTGCACGTGGCCGAGGCGACGCTGCGCCGCAAGCTGCACCAGGAAGGCCACGCGTACCAGTCGATCAAGGACACGCTGCGGCGCGACCTCGCGTTCGAGGCGCTGGCCGATCCGTCGCGGACCATCGCCGACGTCGCAGCGGCCACCGGTTTCGCGGAACCGAGCGCGTTCTACCGCGCGTTTCGCAAATGGAGCGGGCGCAGCCCGGCCGAATACCGGCAAGAAGCGCTCGCGCGCAGCGGCGGCGCCGGCTGAATCAGCGGCGCGCCGCCGCACCTTCGCGCTTTCCGCGGAAACCGCCTAATCTTCAATCATCGGGCCAACGCCCTTTACGCGAGCCGGACGGCGTGCGGCTGCGCGCCACCCGGACGCCCCGATGCGCATTCACCGTCATGGGCCGCCGCCGGCACCTGTATCGCCCGGCGGCCGTCCCCGTCACCCGCTGTCCGCGCGGGTCGCGCGCGCCGCGCTGTTCGCGGCGCTGCTCGTCGTGTGCGCGGCGGTTGCCGCCCCGCCCCCCGCCGCCGCACCCGCGGCCGCGCCGCCGGTGTTCGTGATTCCGGTCAACGGCGCGATCGGGCCGGCCAGCGCCGACTTCATCGTCCGCTCGCTCGAGCGCGCGGCGCGCGAGCACGCGCCGCTCGCGATCCTGCAACTCGATACGCCCGGCGGGCTCGACACGTCGATGCGCCAGATCATCAAGGCGATCCTCGGCTCGCCGGTGCCGGTCGCCGCGTTCGTCGCGCCGGGTGGCGCACGGGCCGCGAGCGCCGGTACCTATATCGTCTACGCGAGCCACATCGCCGCGATGGCGCCCGGCACCAATCTCGGCGCGGCGTCGCCGGTGCAGTTCGGGATCGGCGGTGGCGCGCCGGGGACGCCAGGCGCGCCCCGAGCGCCGCCAGCCGGGGCATCGGGTGCCGCCGGTGCATCCGCGACGCCGGCCGAGCTGCCGAACGATACGCAGTCGACCGAGATCCGCAAGGCGACCCAGGACGCCGCCGCGTACATCCGCGGCCTCGCGCAGTTGCGCGGACGCAATGCCGCATGGGCCGAGCGGGCGGTGCGCGAGGCATTGAGCCTGTCCGCGACCGAGGCGCGCGCGCAGCATGTCGTCGACCTGATCGCGCAGGACCCGGCCGACCTCGCGCGCCAAGTCGACGGTCGCACCGTGACGACGACCGCCGGCACGCTGCACGTCGCGACCGCGCATGCGCCGCTCGTCGTGCTCGCGCCCGACTGGCGCAGCCGCTTCCTGTCGATCATTGCCGATCCGAACGTCGCGCTGATCCTGCTGACGATCGGCATCTACGGTCTCTTCTTCGAATTCGCGAATCCCGGGTTCGTGCTGCCGGGCGTCGCCGGCACCATCTGCCTGCTGATCGGGCTGTTCGCGATGCAATTGCTGCCGATCAGCTATGCGGGCCTCGGGCTCGTGCTGCTCGGACTCGGCTGCCTCGTCGCCGAGGCGTTCCTGCCGACCTTCGGCGTGCTCGGTTTCGGCGGAATCGTGTCGTTTACGATCGGCGCATTGATGCTGATCGATACCGACGTGCCCGGCTACGGTATTCCGTGGCCCGTGATCGGGAGCCTCGCGCTCGGCGGCGGGCTGCTCGTCGCGGGCGTGTCGAGCGTCGCGCTGCGCGCGCGGCGGCGGCCGGTCGTGACGGGCGCCGAGGCAATGGTCGGCAGCATCGGCGAAGTGCTCGACGACGGTTTGCAGGCCGACCAGCCGCACGGCGCGGCCGGCCCCGCACCATCGGCCGCGGGCTGGGCGCGCGTGCATGGCGAGCGCTGGCGCGTCGCGAGCAGCGTGCCGCTCGCCGCGGGCTGCCGCGTGCGCGTCACCGGCCGCCAGGGGCTGACGCTCACGGTCGCACCGCTCTACGACGTGCCGGCACACGAACAACAACACCAGGGAGCACCGTCATGATGGGCTACACGTTTGGCTTCAGCAGCGTCCTGATCGTCTTCGTCGTGGTGCTCGTCGCATCGTCGATCCGCATCTTTCGCGAGTACGAGCGCGGCGTGGTGTTCATGCTCGGCCGCTTCTGGAAAGTAAAGGGGCCGGGGCTCGTGCTGATCATCCCGATCGTCCAGCAGGTCGTGCGGATCGACCTGCGCACCGTCGTGTTCGACGTGCCGCCGCAGGACGTGATCACGCGCGACAACGTGTCGGTGAAGGTGAATGCGGTCGTGTATTTCCGCGTCGTCGATCCGGAGAAGGCCGTGATCCAGGTCGCGCGCTTCTTCGACGCGACGAGCCAGCTCTCGCAGACGACACTGCGCTCGGTGCTGGGCAAGCACGAGCTCGATGCGCTGCTGGCCGAGCGCGAGCAGCTGAATGCCGACATCCAGAAGACGCTCGACGCGCAAACGGATGCGTGGGGGATCAAGGTGTCGACGGTCGAGATCAAGCACGTCGACCTGAACGAGACGATGGTGCGCGCGATCGCGCGGCAGGCCGAGGCCGAGCGCGAACGGCGCGCGAAGGTGATTCATGCGGAAGGCGAGCTGCAGGCGTCGGAGAAGCTGCTGCAGGCCGCGCAGCGGCTCGCGCAGGAGCCGCAGGCGATGCAGCTGCGCTATCTGCAGACGCTGACGACGATCGCGGCGGACAAGAACTCGACGATCGTGTTTCCGCTGCCGATCGATCTGCTGGGGGCGCTGCTGGACCGGTTGGGCCCGCCGCGCGAGCATTGAGTCGCGCGGGCGCCGGCCCGCACGGCGCCGCAGCCGATGCCGATGCCGATGCCGACGGGCGCCCGGCCGCGGCGGCCCGGCGCCCGGCCCGCGTCAGGCCAGCAGCTTGCGGTCGGTCTTGCCGTACTTGATCGACTTCTCGTCCGGAATCATCAGGCCCGTGTGCTCGTCGCGGCCCTGCAGCAGGAAGCGGGCGTCCCGGTTGCCGATCTGTTCGGCCGCGAGCTTGCTGTCCGCGCCGATCTCGCCCTTCTTCATCCGGTTGACGATCACACCGGCCGCGGTGTCCTTGAAGTCGCGCAGCATCCATGCGTCGCCGTCGCTGTCGCCGAACACCAGCAGCGGGCCGTAGCCCTTCTTCGACGCGAGGACGTTGCGGATGCCAATCGTCTTGCCGGGACCCCAGTTGAAATGCCAGCCGGCCGGATAGGTGCTCGTGTATTTGCCGTCCTGCATGTCGAGCCGCAGGCCGATCACGTTCTCGGGCGCCACGCCGTAGCCATAGTTCGGATTGCCGGCGAATACGCGCACGACATCGTCGAGCGACGCGGTGCTCACGTACACGTCGATGCCATTCGCACGCAGCGTATGCATCACCGCGCGGATTTCCTCGTGAATGCGGATGCCATGGAAATGCGTGTCGGCCACCACGCCGGCCTTGCCAGGCAGCGCCTTCGGGCTTTCGTAACGGACCTTGCGCAGCGCGTCGCCGATACCGTAGTTGTTCGACGCTTCCGCCATCGCCTGCAGCTCGGCGGTCGTCATGTTCTTGTAGAAGTAGATGATCCACTTGTAGCCGACTTCGAGCGGATGCGTGTCGCAGATCGCGTCGTACATGAAGTACAGCTTCGCGCGAAAATCCTTGAACTGGTCGGTCTCGCGAATCTCGTCGAGGCTCTTGTCGCCGCCGAGGCCCTTGTAGTTCGCATGGAGCCAGCGGTAGTCGGATTCGACGTCGGCGGCGAGATCCTCCATCGTCACCGGCTTGCCGTCGACGGTCGTGTAGTCCTTCACGAACGCGCCCTTCGGCACGTCCTTCCACATCACATCGACGAACTCGTCCGGGGTCAGCTTGTACTGCAGATGGTTGATCTGGTACATCAGCAACGCCTCTTCGCAGTCGTTCATGATGCACGTGTTGTCCCAGTCGAATACCGCATACGGGCGGCGCTTTCCGTCGTAGCGCGCGCTCGCGACGCCATGCTGGTCGAGCACCGCCTGCAGGCGCGCGGCGTTGAACGGCGACCAGCGGCCCGGGTCCAGCGCGTCCGGCGCGGTTGCGCTCTTCGCGCCGGCCATGCCGGCCTTGAGCATCAGCGGCGTCGCAGCGGCCGCCGCGGCAAGGGTGTTCATGAACTTGCGGCGTTGCATGGTCTCTCTCCGTGGAATTGTCGAATCGGCTTGGGTCATAGCCCCGCGAAGCCGGAAAGGCTTCGAATCGGGGGCGAATGATGTGACGAAATTATTTCGGCAATTTGACAGCGTCTCGCCACGACACGACGGGGAGTTGATCCGGCGCGACATTCCAGGCCTGCGTCGGCACCGCGCGGGGCGCACTCCGGCCGGCTCCCCCGCACGGGACACGCGCGCGGCGACAGCCCTCCGGCCACGATCGCCGGAAACCTAGAGCTTCCCCTCCATTTCGGCCTTCATTAGGAGAAGCCCTCACCTCCGCGCCAGGTCGAACCGGCTATGATCTTTACATCGATCAATGACACATTAAATGCTGACTGAATAATTCGCCCTGGATCACCGGCGAATGGATTCCGGATCAGCGCCCCAGCCTTGCACAGGCCCCGCGTCGCCGAAGCGCGAACGCGGGCCGTCACATGGAGACGCCTCATGCCCGACCATCCGCTGCCGGAAGTCCATCTCGACGAGCTGCCGCAATTCCGCGCGGTCCAGCAGCTTGCCTATCGCTGCGTCGAGACCGTCGGCGCGATGCTCTATCCCGGCATCACCGAGAAGGAAGCCGCGCGCCTGCTGACCGAATGGCTGCGGGACAACGGCGTGCACGACTGGCTGCACAAGCCATTCGCGTGGTTCGGCGACCGCACCGCGTTCGAAGGCTTCTCCGGCCTAAAGCACATGGGCGGCTTCAACCTCGCGTTCTTCCCGAGCAACCGCCAGCTCGAGACCGACATGCCCGTGATCCTCGACGTCGCGCCGGTGCTCGACGGCATCGTGGCCGACGTCGGCTACGCGCACTGCCTCGGCCACAACCCCATCCTTGAACAGTTGCAGGACGACCTGATGGACCATCGCGACATGATCGTGCGGCTCGTGAAGGAGCGCCGCCCGATGGCCGAGGTCGCGCAGGCGGTGGACGCGCTGTGCCGCCGCCAGGGCGTCGAGCCGCGCCACAAGGCGTATCCGTTCAAGGTGCTCGCGCATCGCGTCGCGAAGATCCACAAGCTGTCGACACCGCGCTTCGTCGCGCGCTTCGGGCTGAACGCGACGCGCAACCTGCTGCTCGACCAGGGCCGCGCGGCGAAGCAGCAAGGCTGGTCGCCGCTGTGGTCGATCGACCGCCGCTCCGAACACGCGCCGGTGCCGGGCCTGTGGGCCGTGGAGCCGCATCTCGGCTTCGCCGGCGTCGGCGCGAAATTCGAGGAACTGCTGGTGATCACCGACGACGACGCGTACTGGCTCGACGACGACCTGCCGCACGTGCGCCGTCGGCAGCGCCGCCAGGCCGAACGCATGCAGGCCGTCGCCTGACACGCACGCGTCTCGCCCACTTCCCGAATCCCTGAACGACGGACTCACGATGCAGCCTCTTTCCGATGAAGCGCCGCTGGCCCTGTTCGAATCGGTTCACAGCGAGACGGCCGTCGCTTCCGGCGACCTGACGCTCGCGGTCAGGACCTGGGGCGACCCGGCCCGCTCGCCGGTCGTGCTCGTGCACGGCTACCCCGACGACAGCAGCGTCTGGCAGCAGGTCGCGCCGCTGCTCGCGCGCAAGCACTACGTGATCGCCTACGACGTGCGCGGCGCGGGCCTGTCCGGCGCGCCCAAGCGCACGGCCGACTACCACCTCGCGAAGCTGACCGACGACTTCATCGCGGTGATCGACGCGCTCTGCCCCGGCCGCGCGGTGCACCTGATCGCGCACGACTGGGGCTCGATCCAGGGCTGGGAGTTCGTCACGGATCCGCGGCTCGCCGGCCGCATCGCGTCGTACACGTCGTGCTCGGGGCCGTGCCTCGACCACGTCGGCTTCTGGCTGCGCGAACGCGTGCTGCATCCGACGCCCGCGTCGTTAGCCAGGCTCGGCGGGCAGCTCGTGCGCTCGTGGTACGTGTATCTGTTCCATCTGCCGTTCATCCCCGAGCTCGGCTGGCAGCTGTGGCTCGGCCGCGCATGGCCGGGCCTGCTGCGCCGGGTCGAGAAGACCCCCGCCACGCCGCGCGCGACGCAGGCCGACGACGGCGCGCGCGGCGTACGCCTCTATCGCGCGAACTTCATCCGCTGCCTGTTCGCGCCGCGCGAGCGCTACGCGCACGCGCCGGTGCAGACGATCGTGCCGCTCGGCGACAAGTACGTGAGCCCGGCGCTGTCCGAGAACCTGTCGCGCTGGGTGCCGCAGTACTACCGCCGCGAAGTCGCGGCCGGCCACTGGCTGCCGCTCGCCGATCCCGCGCGCTTCGCGGGCCTCGCCGAACAGTTGATCGACGCGGTCGAATCGGGCGACGAGCCGCCCGCGCTCGCGAACGCACGCCGCCGCGCGACCAGCGGCCGCTTCAGCGGCAAGGTCGCGGTCGTCACCGGCGCGGGCAGCGGCATCGGCCGCTGCGCGGCGCTCGCATTTGCCCGTGAAGGCGCGACCGTCGTCGCGTGCGACATCGATCTCGCGAGCGCCGAGCGCACCGCCCTGCTGCTCGGACTCACCGGCGCGCAGGCGCATGCAAAACGCGTGGACGTCGGCTCCGCCGACGAGATGGAAGCGCTCGCGGCATGGGTCGGCAGCGAACTCGGCGGCGCCGACGTCGTGATCAACAACGCGGGCATCGGCATGGCCGGCGGCATTCTCGACACCAGCGAGCGGCACTGGGAGCGCATCCTGCACGTGAACCTGTGGGGCGTGATCCACGGCTCGCGGCTGTTCGCGCAGCAGATGGCCGCACGCGGCACGGGCGGCCACATCGTCAATACCGCGTCGGCCGCCGCGTTCGGGCCGTCGCGCGACCTGCCCGCGTACGCGACGACGAAGGCCGCCGTGCTGATGCTCAGCGAATGCATGCGCGCGGAACTCGCGGAAAAAGGCATCGGCGTGACGGCCGTCTGCCCCGGCTTCGCGGAAACCGGAATCATGGCGTCGACGCAATACGCGGGCGCCAGCGCACAGGACGAGGCGCGGCTGCGCAAACGCGCGACGAAGCTGTACCAGATGCGCGGCCTGAAGCCGGAAACCGTCGCGCAGGCGATGGTCGACGGCGTGCTGCGCAACCGGCCGGTCGTGGCCGTCGGCACCGAGGCGCACGCACTGCGCTTCGTCGGCCGCTTCATGCCGTGGCTCGGCCGGGTGCTTGCCCGCGTCAGCATGGCATCGCATTGACGGCGCGGCGCGCCGCACGGAAACGGAGACACAGATGACCTCTACCGCCGACTATCACAAGATCAAGGCCCGGCACGTGAAGTTCGACTTCAGCGACACGCCGATCACCTGGGTGCCAAACGACCCGGGCAGCACGCACATCATCAACACGCTGAACCTGCTGTTCCCGGAGGGCGAACTGTGGTTCTGCCGCGTGTACAACAAGGCACTGCCGAACATCACCGATGCGCGCCTGCGCGACGAAGCCGAAGGCTTCCTGCGCCAGGAAGCCGTGCATTCGCGCTCGCACGGCGGCGTGCTCAAGCATTACTACGACCGGCACGGGATCGACACGAAGCCGTTCACGCAGAAGCTGAACTGGCTGTTTACGCGCGTGCTGGGCGAAGCGCCGTTCGGGCTGAAGATCGGCCATACGCGTTTCTGGCTGCGTCAGCAGCTCGCGGTGATCGCATCGCTCGAACATTTCTTCGGCTATCTCGGCAACTGGGTACTCAATGCGCACGGGCTCGACGAAGGCCGTGCCGACCCGACGATGGTCGACCTGCTGCGCTGGCACGGCGCGGAGGAAGTCGAGCACCGGACCGTCGCGTTCGACATCTACAACCACATGGGCGGCAACTATCCGGAGCGCTGCGTGCACATGGCGTTCGTGATCGTGCTGTTGCTCTACTTCATCACGAGCGGCGCGAAATTCATGTACCGGCGAGATCCCGCCGCCGGCCGCTACCCGGGTTTCGTGCTGTCGTGGTGGAAGGGTTCTCGACGCGGGCACCTGCCGTCGTTCTGGAAAGTGATCGGCGCGGCGTTGCGCTATTTCAAGCCGGGCTATACGCCGCATCACGAAGGCTCGACCGAGCAGGCGCTTGCGTATCTGGCGCGCTCGCCGGCCGCGCAAGCGGCCGCGCATGGCGGCAACTGGGGCACGACGAAGGGCGTGTGACCGCGTCCGCAAGCGGGTTCGCGACAGTTTCGGCGGGGCGCCGGCCGAAATGCGTACAATCGCGGCTTCATTTCCCGGAGGTGCCGCGATGGCCATGAAGAAAACCGATCTAGAAAAGAACAAGGCGCTCAAGCTGACGCACGCGATGAAGCAGTCCAGCTCCGCCCGCTTCGGCAAGGCTGCCGAGGACGCAGCGAAGCTCGACCGCCGCGCGCAGCGCAAGCTCGACCAGGAACAGGGTCTCGTGCCGTTCGCGTGCAAGCTCAACGCCGAACTCGTCGAACAGCTGAAGGCACGCGCCGCCACCCATCCGAACGGGATGACCGGCCTGCTGTCCGAACTGCTCGTCAACGGCCTCGCCCAGCGCGACGCGTGATCGTCGCAAATCTCGAAAATAGTCGTTGACAACGCCGTACGACATCGACAAACTCGTTCGCATGCCTACGTTCAAGCTCATCGCCATCGCGAATCATTGCCCGGTGAACATTCGAAAGAATGGATCACGGGAGGCGCTTGTGCGTTAGCATCCGAGCAGTACCGCATGTCACACAAGGCCTCACCGGAAACGGATGAGGCCTTTTTGTTCTGGTGCGCGTCATCCGTCCGGTTCAACGAATGGAGCAGACGATGGACCAGGCAAGCCCGTTGTTCGACCGTCCCGATTCGCGCCGCGTCGGTGCGATCGCGTTACCGACCGTCGTGATCCGCTTCGCGGTCGCGCCGCGCACGACACTGACCTGGCGCGCGCCGAGCGATGCGGAAATTCGCGCGCACGGCGCACCGCTGTGGATCACGCGGCCGCCGAGCGTCGACGACTACTGGGTACAACCCGGCGACGTGCTGCGCATCGCGCGCGGCGATCGCATCTGGCTCGGCACCGATGACGACCGGCCGGCCGAAGCATCGATCACGACGGCGTACGTGAGGCGCGGCGAACGGCTGAGGCGCACGCTCGCGCGAATGCAACGTTTGCTCGCCGGACGTTGGCGAAGACGGGATTGACGATGCGCGCTCACGCGCGCGGCGGGGATGCCGGAACGCGCGGAATCACCGTATGCGGAAACGGACGCACCCGCGACGCAACGCGTCGCGGGTGCGCATCGAATGACGCGGCACGCACGTGCGTGCCGCGTGCGATCGCGCGCCGTGCGCAACCCTCACATGCATCACGTGCATCAGGTGCTGGCGGCGAGACGCGGGCCCGTGCTGCGAGGCGTGGAATCGAGGTCGGGGCGTTGCGCCGCCTGCGAGGTCACCCACGGGTCGATGCCTTGCTTTTGCACCTCCTCGAGAAATGACACTCGCGTACGCCAGTAATCCGCCTGTAATTTCGCATCGATGACGCGCTGTTCGGCTGCGAACAGTTCCATGCGCGCCGTCACGAGCATCGATGCAGCGGTTTTTTCCGGCGTGGGGGCGTGCCGCATCGCCCAACGGCTGATCCAGTTCAACATGCTGACCTCCGTGATGACGGGCGAACCCGCATCGGGCAATCGCAACCGGTCGCGCCTGCCCGAATGCGCAACGACCGTCACCGCGCTTCACCGCCCGGCCTGCACGGACTGCGACTCCCCCGCGTCGGCAACATCTGGCCGGCGTGTGCGCGCGGTGTATCTATCCTAGAAAGACTTGCCGGTTAACGCGATGACGTCTTGCAATCTTTTACACAGAAACCACAGTCGGGCTCGCACCGCGAAATGACAGTTGCGGACGCGACGGCTTCGGCGCAGGATAGCCCGATATCTGCAACCGCCTGGACTGACGAATGGCTGCTGCATGCCGCCGCGCACCCGCGCCGGTCATGCGCGCACTCGCGCACGTATTGCGTCCGTCCTGCGTTCGCCCCTCGTGCGGGCGTGCCATTGCAGTCGCATGCCGTCGCGTTGCGGCAGCCCCCCGCATGTCGATCATGCCGTTGCGCCCGCATCGGCCGACACGGCCCGCCCGTCGTCGAATCGTTTCCATCGTTTCTACCTGCCCGCCTCGTCCGAACCGGTAAAATGCGCGCCTTCCTCGCGCGGCCGGCCTGTCCAGCCGTTCGCGCGAACGCTGCCGATCGTGCCCCGCAACTATATCGTCCGAGCTATCCGCGCTATTACAATCCGCCGATAGCGTCGCAATAGTGGCTGGTTACAGTACGCCGGCCTCGCGCTGCCTTACAACAATTCGGCACGAACAACAAGCAACACGACAACCCGACCGGAGAAACGCCTTCATGGAATCCATCAAGCGGTATTTCGGCTTCGACGAAGCCGGCACCGACTTCCGCACCGAAATACTCGCGGGCGTCACCACGTTCCTGACGATGGCCTACATCATCTTCGTCAACCCCGCGATCCTGGGCGATGCCGGCATGCCCAAGGAATCCGTGTTCGTCGCGACCTGCCTCGTCGCGGCGCTGGCGTCGATGATCATGGGGCTGTACGCGAACTACCCGATCGCCTGCGCGCCCGGCATGGGCCTGAACGCGTATTTCGCGTACACGGTCGTCAAGGGGATGGGCTTCACGTGGCAGGCCGCGCTCGGCGCGGTGTTCATCTCCGGCTGCCTGTTCCTGCTCGTCACGCTGTTCCGCGTGCGCGAGGCGATCGTCAACGGCATTCCGAAATCGCTGCGCATCTCGATCACCGCCGGCATCGGCCTGTTCCTCGGCATCATCTCGCTGAAGACCTCGGGTGTGATCGTCGGCAACCCCGCCACGCTCGTCACGCTCGGCGACCTGCACAAGCACGATACGATCCTCGCGATCATCGGCTTCTTCACGATCGTCACGCTCGACCACCTGCGCGTGCGCGGCGCGATCCTGATCGGCATCATCGGCGTCACGATCCTGTCGTTCTTCTTCGGCGACAACCAGTTCCACGGCGTGTTCTCCGCGCCGCCGTCGATCGACGCGACGCTGTTCAAGCTCGACATCGGCGCCGCGCTGTCGACCGGCATCATCAACGTGATCCTCGTGTTCTTCCTCGTCGAACTGTTCGATGCGACCGGCACGCTGATGGGCGTCGCGAACCGCGCGGGCCTGCTCGTCGAGGGCAAGATGAACCGCCTGAACAAGGCGTTGCTTGCCGACAGCACGGCGATCGTCGCGGGCTCGCTGCTCGGCACGTCGTCGACCACCGCGTACATCGAAAGCGCGTCGGGCGTGCAGGCCGGCGGCCGCACGGGCGTGACGGCGATCACCGTCGCCGTGCTGTTCCTCGCGTGCCTGTTCATCGCGCCGCTCGCCGGCGTCGTGCCGGCCTACGCCACGGCACCGGCACTGCTGTACGTGTCGTGCCTGATGCTGCGCGAGATGGTCGAGGTGCCGTGGGACGATGCGACCGAAGCCGTGCCGGCCGCGCTGACCGCGCTGCTGATGCCGTTCACTTACTCGATCGCGAACGGCGTCGCGTTCGGCTTCATCGCATACGGCGGCCTGAAGCTGCTGACGGGCCAGGCCCGCACGGTCAAGCCGATCGTGTGGATCATCGCGGCCGTGTTCCTGTTCCGCTTCTTCTATCTCGGCAGCGAGTGACGCACGCGCGCCCCTGTGCGCTGCAAGATGAAACGAAAACGCCACCTTCGGGTGGCGTTTTCGTTTTGTTCTCGTTTCGGCTACGCGGGGTGGTGCAAGCGAGCGCCGGTCAAACGTCCGCCTGCCGGAGCACCCAGCGCGCGAAGGTCTGCAACGGCCCCTCGCCCAGTTCCAGCGCCTCGGGCAACACGAGACAGAAGCGCTTGACCACGCCCCGCCCGGCGGGCCAGGGCGCCGCTAGCAACCCTTGCGCGATCTCGGCGTCGACATAGAGGCGCGGCACCAGCGCGACACCGAGCCCGGCGAGCGCCGCCGCGATCAGCATCGAGTAAAGATCGTAGCGTGCGCCGGCGGCCGGATTGTTCACCGGCAGCCCCGTCTCCTGCACGTACGCCGACCACGCATCAGGCGTCTGGCGCTTGTGCAGGCGCGGCAGCGTGCCCAGCAATACGTCCGGCTGCCCGGCCGCGAGCAGCGACGGATGGCAGACCGGCACCAGCACCTCCTCGCACAACCGGTACGTATGCATGCCGGCCCAGGCCGGATGCTCGAAGTGAATCGCCGCATCGAAACCGCTGCCGGCCAGCACGAACGGCTCCGCGCGATCGGCGAAATGCACCGTGATGTTCGGATGCTGCGTCTGGAATCCCTTGAGCCGCGGAATCAGCCAGCGCGTCGCGAATGTCGGCGTCACGGCGATATCGACGCTGCCGCCGTCGCCGGGCTGCCCCATCATGTACTGGCTGTCGCGCTCGAGCCGGTCCAGCACTTCGCGAACCTGCGCCGCGTAGCGCACGCCGTTCGGCGCCAACCGCACGCGGTTGCCGACCCGCTCGAACAGCGCGACACCCAGGAACGTCTCCAGCCGGCCGATCTGCCGGCTGATCGCGCCTTCCGTCAACGCCAGTTCGTCGGCGGCGCGCGCGAAGCTTCCATGCCGCGCCGCGGCCTCGAATGCCATCAATGCCGAATTGCTCGGAATCCTGCGTCGCGTCACGATTGCTCCCGGTCCGACCGCCGTCGGTCATGGCTTGATCAAATGTCATTGAACGGTGACGAATCATCGTTTTTCTGCCGTACATCGGCTCATTATCATGACAAAAACTCAACCCGTCGAGCAGCCATCGGTCCCGAAGGCCGCTCGCCCCCGTGGAGAAACCATGATCTATGCCGTTGAATGCAGCATCGCCGAGCCCGCCGTCGAAGCCGAGTGGAACGACTTCTACAGCCGCGTCAAACTGCCGGCGCTCATCTCCGTATCCGGCTTCCGCACGTCGCAACGCTTTCGCGCACTCGGCGGCGACGGCCCCGTCTACCTCGCGCTGCATACGATCGACGGCCCGGACGTGCTGACGTCGGCCGAGTATCGCGACAAGGGCGGCGGCAATTTCGCGCGCTGGCAGCCGCACATCGTCGAGTGGCGCCGCAACGTCTACGACTGCGCGGCCCCCGCGCCGGCCGTCTCCGGCCATCAATGGCTGGCCGTTTGCGACGACCCCGCCCCGTTCGAGCGAGCAGCGATCGCAGCCACGGCCATGCATGCGGTCGCGCTGGATCGGCGGCCGGCCGCGCGCTGGCTGGCCGTCCTCACGCACGATCAGGCTCGGCTCGGGTCCGATGCCGCGATCCGGCTCTATGCACCGATGGGTGACCCACTCGTCAGCACACCGACGTCGGCAACCGCACGCTGACCGGAGCCCGACCATGCCCAGCGTCACGATCTTGATTCCCGAGGCGAGCATGCCGGCCAGCACGGCGCTCGACGCGTTGTCGTCGGCCTGCGAGAGGCTCTGCACCGACGTGCTGAGCGCCGCACCCGGCACGGTCCACGTCGTATACGTCCCGGTCCGGCACGGCTGCGGACATCCGGTCAGCGCGGAGATCCGCTTTCGCACCTCGTCATTTCGCACCCCTGAACTGATGGACCGGTTCATGACCGAACTGGATCGCGAGATTCTTCGCCACACCGGATTCGTCGCACGCATCCGCTGCTTCGGCTACGACGCCACCCACCTTCACGCCCGACATTGACCCGTGAGCACGCCTGTTCAACTCCCTTCCTTCCCGCGTCGCCAGATTGGCGATTTCACAGTGATCGCGATCAGCGACGGCACGCTGACGGCCGGCCTCGACCTGCTGTCGAACATCGACGTCGACGACGCGACCGGCATCATGCACCGGGCCGGCATACACGCGCCGTCCGACGTCAACATCAACTGCTACGTGATACGCGGGAACGGGCGCACCGCACTCGTCGACACCGGCGCCGGCGGCATCCGGAACTGGGGCGGCCTGCTGCGTCCGTCGCTGTCGCAAGCCGGCATCGATGCACGCGACATCGACACGGTCCTGCTGACGCACGCGCATCCGGATCACATCGGCGGCCTCCTGGACACGGACGGACATCCGGCCTTTCCGCAAGCGGAGGTGCTCATTCACGAACGGGAACGTGCGTTCTGGCTGGACGACGCCATGTACGAGCGGGCAAACGAGCGCGCACGCGTCAATGTCCGGATCGCGCGGCGCACGTTCGACGTGTATCGCGCGCATCTACGCACCATCGAGGCAGGCGACGTGCTGCCCGGTATCGTCGCGGTCCCGCTGCCGGGGCACACGCCCGGCCACACCGGCTATCGCGTCGAATCGCGCGGCGAGCGCCTGCTGATCTGGGGCGATCTCGTGCATTTCGCGCCGATTCAGGTTGCGCGCCCCGACGTGTCGATCGCGTTCGATCACGATCCGTCGCAGGCATCATCGACGCGCGCGGCCACGCTCGCCGAAGTCGCTTCGGATAACTTGCTGATTGCGGGCATGCACCTCGCCGACACGGGCTTCGCACGCATCGCGCGCACGAATGGCGCAACCGGCGGCGCGTATGTGCTTGGCGGGGTGGATTGAGCGAAACGGAACGCGGGCACGCCAGTGCGCCGCACGATGCTCGAATCGTGCCACGCACCGCTCCGGGCGAGCGCGCTACCGGACGAGCATGCGCCGATATGACACGGGCGCCGGTATCCGGCGCCCGCTCCGTCGCTGCCCGGTCGTCCGGCTCAGCGCCAGTTCGCTTCGTAGAAGCGCACGTAGCCGCTGCGCAGCGTCACGCATTGCGCGCGCGTCTCGGACAGCAACCGCCGTGCGGCCGCCTCGATACGCTCGCGGTGCTGATCGTACGCACCGACCATGTCCTCGAAGCGCGGCGATGCCGCACCGAAATGATCCTCCAGCGCCTCGGCGGTGATCTGACATTGAACGCGCTCGCCATTGACCAGCGCCGTGAAACCAAGCATCAGGTCGCGCCCCGAATATTCGGGCTTCTCATTCGTGAAATGAATCTGCATGGGAGCCGCCTTGTCCGGTAGAAAGCAAATGACCGCGTCCGTCGTCCGCTACCGGCCGGACGAAAATTTACGCGGGCTCGCCGGCAGAGGCAGGATCCACGGGGTATGGCGCGGACACCGCATGCCGGTTGCATTCCACTTTAGACGGTTTCGCGCAGGAGGCAAATTTTGCGATGTGCGGCGTTCCGACGCGTATTTTCATCAGACCAGCGCGACATCCGGCACCGTTTGCCGGGTGGCGTCAGTGGGGATCGGTGGGCCAGATGTTCAGTGCGATCGCGGCGGTCGTGGCGCCTACCGCGATCGCGGCCGCCCCGTATTGCACCGCGTCGCTCAGGTCGAACAACAGACCGTGGATCGCGACGGCGATGCCGCCCAGCATGATGAAGGTGGCGATGGCCGCCAGCACGACTCTCAGTTCCGTCCGAACCATGATGGGTCTCCCGAACGGATGCATGTCACGTCGCATGCATGTTGCGATGCGGAACACGGCGCGTGCGCGTTCCACTTTCATCATTGCATGCGGGCGCTTAAAAGCAAGGGGTTTTTGTACGCAGTCGCACAACGCGTGCGGCGCTTGTATGATGAGGCGATATCGATAGCGGCGGCCCGGGTGGCGGATGGTGCGGCGCAAAGCGTCAAGGCGGGGCGACCGCGAAGCATGGAGCCCCAGTAAGCGCTGAAGCGCCAACTGGGGCCGACAGGAGACAAGACATGCCTCAATCTTTCGTGCTGCCCGCCACCGCGGGCCGCAACGACCTGCTCGCGCAGGCGCATGCCCGTTCGACCGCGATCGGCCTGCGCGCCAACGAGCAACCCGATTTCTCGCCGCTGTCGCGGCTCGCGCTGCGCGAACTGCTCGACACGAACCATGCATTGTTCGCACACGCGCGCCCGGTGATGGAGAACCTCCACGCGCAGATCGCCGACACGCAAAGCCTCGTGCTGCTCACCGACGCCGACGGCGTGATCCTGCACAGCATCGGCGACGCGGACTTCATCGAAAAGGCGAACCGCGTCGCGCTGTGCACCGGCGTGTCGTGGGCCGAAGGCGCACGCGGCACCAATGCGATCGGCACCGCGCTCGCATCGGGCCAGGCGGTCGCCGTGCACGGGTCCGAGCACTTCCTGCGCGCGAACCATATCCTCACCTGCTCGTGTGCGCCGATCATCGACTCGTTCGGCCGCACGCTCGGCACGCTCGACGTGAGCGGCGATCCGCGCGGCTTCAGCTCCCATACGCTCGCGCTCGTGCGGATGTCCGCGCAGCTGATCGAGAACCATCTGTTCGCGAACCAGTGCGCGGAAGCACTGCGGCTGCGCTTCCACGCCCACGAGGACTGCGTCGACTCGCTGTTCGCCGGCCTCGTCGCATTCGGCCCCGACGGCGGGCTGATCGCCGCGAACCGCAGCGCGCAATTCCAGCTCGGCGCGACCTTCGATGCGTTGCAGCATCAAGGCTGCGATGCGCTGTTCGGCATGCGCTTCGGCCAGCTCGCGCAGCAGGCAGCCCGGGCACCCGGCGCACCGTTCAGCCTCACGCTGTCGACCGGCGTGCGCGTGCTTGCACGCTGCGAATTCGCGGAAGCGCACAAGACGGCCGTCGCCGTCACGCCGCCCGCGCCCGCCGTGCGCATGCGGGCTCCGGACCCCGACGCGATCACGTTCGCGACGCTCGACACCGGCGATGCGCGGATGGCCGCCGTGCTCGAACGCGTCGCGAAGATTCGTGGACGCGATCTGCCGTTGCTGATCCTCGGCCAGACCGGCACCGGCAAGGAATGGCTCGCGCGTGCGCTGCACCAGGCCTCGCCGCGCGCGGACGGCCCGTTCGTCGCGGTCAACTGCGCGGCACTGCCGGATTCGCTGATCGAGGCCGAACTGTTCGGTTACGAGGACGGCGCCTTCACCGGTGCGCGCAAGCGCGGCAGCCCCGGCAAGATCGCGCAGGCCGACGGCGGCACGCTGTTTCTCGACGAAATCGGCGACATGCCGCTCGCGCAGCAGGTCAGGCTCATGCGCGTGCTGCAGGAGCGCGCGGTGATGCCGCTCGGCGGCGCACGCGCGGTGCCGGTCGACGTGCGCGTGGTCTGCGCGACCCACCGCGACCTGCGTGCGATGATCGCCGAAGGCACGTTCCGCGAAGACCTGTTCTACCGGATCAACGGGCTCGCGGTCACACTGCCGCCGCTCGCCGCGCGCACCGACCTGCCGGCACTGGTCGAGCGGATCCTCGCGCGGCTCGGTCGCAGCGAGCCGATGCCGAGCCGCCTCGCGACCGACGTGCTCGACGCGTTCATGCGGCACCGCTGGCCCGGCAACCTGCGGCAAATGACCAACGTGCTGCGCACGGCCGGCATGCTCGCCGAAGACGAAGCCGAAATCACGCTCGCGCACCTGCCCGACGATTTCTGGCTCGACTGCGACGACACACCGGCGGCACAGGCCGCACCGGCCGACACGCGCGAAGCGACGACACTGCAGAGCCACCAGGCCGCGGTGATCGACGCGGTGCTCGCGCGGCACGGCGGCAACGTATCGGCAGCCGCGCGGGAGCTTGGGCTCGCGCGCAATACAGTGTACCGCTACCTGCGCCGACACTGACGTCCCGCGCCGGCTGCCCGACGGGCGCCGGCCGCGCCGCCTTCGGGTATGCTTGTCGGTTGCCTTGCCTTGTCTTGCCGCCGCGCCGGCACCCGCTTCGCCCCATGACCGATCCCGACCACCCGCCCCTCGTACGCATCGAGCCGCTCGGCGCGACGTTCGACGCCCCCGATTCGCTGACGCTGCTCGAGGCCGCCGCGTTCGCGCACGTCAGGCTGCCGCGCTCGTGCCGCAACGGCACGTGCCGAAGCTGCCTGTGCAGGATCGTCAGCGGCAGCGTACGCTATACGATCGAATGGCCGGGTCTGAGCCGCGAGGAAAAGGCCGACGGCTATACGCTGCCGTGCGTGGCCGTAGCGACCTCGGATGTCGTGCTCGACGTGCCCGACGCGGTGATGATCGACTGAACGCGGCGAGCGCGCGTGCGCCGTCCCGCGGCAAGGATGCCCGCCTGGAGAACGTGATGACCCAGTCCACCGATCGCATCGAGAAACAAGCCTTGCTCACCGCGCCGCTGGCGCGCGTCTGGGAAGCCGTCAGCAATGCCGGGGAATTCGGCATCTGGTTCGGCGTGACGTTCGACGGGCCGTTCGTCGCCGACCGGCCGCTGTTCGGCCGCATCACGCCGACGCGCGTCGACGACGACGTCGCCCGGGCACAGGAGCCGTATGCCGGCACCGTGTTCGAGATCGTCGTCGATCGCGTCGAGCCGATGCACCGATTCTCCTTTCGCTGGCACCCGTTCGCGATCGATCCGAACTTCGATTACGCGTCCGAGCCGATGACGCTCGTCACGTTCTCACTCGCCGAAGCGAACGGCGGCACGCTGCTGACGATCACCGAAACGGGCTTCGACCAGTTGATCGAAGCGCGCCGCGCAAAGGCTCGCGAGATGAACGATCAAGGCTGGGCCGCGCAGATGACGCTGATCACGAAATATCTCGCGAAGCACGCGTAAGCGTGCCGCGCGTCATGCCCGGTATCCGCGTGCCCGCATGCCCTCGCGGCGGGTGCGTGGCATAATCCGCTCCATCGCCGTTCATACCCCGCCCCGCGCATCGCATGCTGAGCCGTCGTTTCCGGAAGATCGTCAGTCTGATCGGGATGCTCGCCATCCTGATGACAACGCTCGCGCCGACGATCTCGCAGGCGCTGACGACGCAAGACCGCGTCGACTCGCTCCTTGCCGGTTACTGCACGGCCGGGCCAGCGGGCGGCAACCATGCCGGCGATGCGTCGTCGAAAAGCCTGCAGGCCCACCTGCAGGCTTGCGGCTATTGCAGCCTGCTCTCCCATACACCCGCCCTGCCCGCGCCCGAACTGACGTTCGCGGCCAACTTCCACCCGCGCGAGCATCGCGAAGCAACCCGCTTCGAAAGCCTGCGCCGCACGCTGCCGCTCACGGCCGCGCAACCACGCGCCCCGCCGTTCGCGTCCTGATTCGTCGTCACCGCGCGTGATGCCCTCGCGCATCACGCCGTGAGCACGCGCGCCGCGCGTGCATGCCGTGTCACGTTTCGAAGGACGATCTCATGTTCGACCGTATTGCTCGAGGCATCGTGCCGTGCGTGCGCTCGCCCGCCTCCGGTGGCCACGCGTGCACGCACGCGCGACCATTCGTCGAATGCATCGTTCTCCTTGTCATTTCCAACCGGATCATCCCGTCATGAAAACCACTGCTTTCATTCGCGGCGCACTCGTCGCGCTCGGCTTCGTCGTCGCACAGGCCGCTCACGCGCACGCACACCCGAAAAACCTGGACCCGGCCGCCGACGCCACGCTGTCGAGCGCGCCGCACGCGGTCACGATCGACTTCAGCGAAACGCTCGAACCCGCATTCAGTTCGATCGCCGTCACCGACAGCCATGGACAGTCGGTCGTCGACGGGAAAGCTGCCATCGACGCCGGCAACCGGAAGCGGATGCATGTGGAGCTGGCGAACCTGACGCCGGGCACGTACACGGTCGCTTGGGTTGCAGTGGCGACCGACGGGCATCGCACGCAGGGCCACTACACGTTCACGCTGAAGTAACGCACACGATGCCCGCGCGGCGATCTTCCCCACCCGATCAGGAACACACTCGATGAAACGCTCGATTCCGACCAGCCTGCTGTTTGCACTGCTGGCGCTGCAGGCGCCCGCCACGTTCGCCGCATCGGCCGTCCAGGCCGATGCCTGCTGGATCCGCACAATGCCGGCGACGGTGCCGTCGTCCGGTTATTTCACGCTGAAGAACGACGGCGACAAGCCCGTCACGCTCACGGGCATCGATACGCCCGCGTTCGGGATGGCGATGATGCACGAAACGCAAACGGCCGGCAGCACCGCGAAAATGGTTCACGTCGAAGCGGTCGACGTGCCCGCGCACGGCACGGTGACGTTCAGGCCGAAGGGCTATCACGTGATGCTGGAGGAACCGCGCCAGCCCGTCGCGCCCGGCGCGAAGGTACCGCTGCGGCTGCATTTCGCCGACGGCGCGACGGTGTCCGTGACCTGCGACGCGAAGGCGCCCTCCTACACCGGCCAGTAACGCCGCAACCGCATCGACCGAAGGAGACGCACATGAGCAAGGAACGCGTGCCGCTGGCCAGCCTGATCGTCCGCTACCGGACGCCGCTGAACGTCGCCGTGTTGATCGCCTGCGGGTTATGGGCGGCGTGGATCGCGTGGATGACGCGGCCTTCGGCGATCGATTCGCCGTCGTCGATCGCCGCATACTGCGTGCGCGACACACGCTGACGCGCCGCGCCGGTTCCGGCGGCGGTCCGCGTCATTTTGGCGTGGCATCATCGCTTCATCCCGACCGCCGGAACCCCCTCCCGGAGCAACGCATGTCCATTCAGACCTGGATGCTGTTTGCCGCCGCCTATCTCGCGACGACGCTGTCGCCGGGCCCCAACGTGCTGCTCGTCATCCGCAACACGGTGCGCTACGGCTCGCGCGGTACCGCCGCGACGATCGCGGGCAACCTCGTCGCACAAGGCGCGGTGGTCATGCTCGTCGCGCTCGGCGTCGGCGCGGTGCTGGCCGCGATGCCACCGCTATTCATCGCGATGAAGGTCGTCGGCGCCGCGTACCTGATGTTTCTGGGCATCCGGCAACTGCGCGGCGACCGCAACGCACGCTCGCCCGACGGCCGGGCCGAGATCGTCGAGCCCGACCGCAGGAAGCTGTTCCGCGAAGCGCTGTTCGTGTCGGGCAGCAATCCGAAGACGATGATCTTCCTGTCGGCGTTCATGCCGCAGTTCGTCGCACACGGTCGCCCGCTCGCGATGCAGTTCGTCGTGATGTATGTGACGATCGCATGCACCGTCGTCGTCGTGCACAGCGTCTATTCGTTCGGCGTGCGCCGGCTCCATCGTGGTATCGGCGTCAGCCCGTGGGTACGCGCGGCCAAGCGCGCCAGCGGGCTGCTGTTCGTTGGCCTCGGGATCAAGCTGCTGACCGCACGGCAGGCGTAAGCGTCCGCACGGCGACGGCCGGCGCCGCGGCGTGATCGGAACCGTCAGTCCTTGACGGCCAGCGTGGCCGCAATCTCGCCGAACGATGGCCGTGCGTCGATCTCCTCGTTCAGGCAGGCGGCGGCCAGCGCGTCGAGTACGTGCGAACCTTCCCACGCACGCGGCTCGCATCGCGCCAGCAACTCGCCGAGCAGATGGCCGAACGCCCTGACTTCCAGCCGTTCGAGCCGCGCCGCGCGCACGCGGTCGTTCACGTCGTAGACCGACGCCGCGCCGAAATCGCCGAGCAGCGCGCCGCCCTTGCCGTCGTGCAGGATGTTGTGCGCGTACAGGTCGCCGTGCATGATGCCGCGCGCGTGCAGATGCGCTGCAACCGACGCGATGCCGAGCGCGATCCGCGATGCCTCGGCCGGCGCGAATCGCTCATCGGCCGCATAGACGTCGCGCGTGCAAGACGCAAAGCTCGGCGGCTCGGCGAGGTTCGTCAGCGCCGGATCGACCAGTTCCATCACGAGGCCGTGCGTGCCGTCCGGATGGCCGCGCACCTTGCCGATCACCGGAATCATGTTCGGGTGACGCCCGGCGTGCAGGCACGCGGCCATTTCGCAATCGGGCAGCCCGTCGCTCGTCACGGCCCCCTTGAACAGCTTGACCGCGACCGCGCGCGGCGCTTGGCCGTCCACCCGCCACTGCGCGCGATAAATGACACCCGATGCGCCTTCGCCGAGCTTCCGATCGAGGGCGAGCGACGTCCAGTCGATATCCGCGACGCCCGGCTCGGCCGAAGCCGCCGCTTCCGGCGCGGTGCCGAACGGATTGCCCGCGGACGCGAGCCACGCGAGACGCGGCAGACGCAGCAACCAGTCGGGCAGTTCGTCCAGCCGGTTCGCCGACAGCCGCACCAGTTCGAGCGCACGGCACGCGGCCATTTCGGGCGGCAACGCGCGCAGCCGGTTGCCCGCGAGCATCAGCTTCTGCAAGCGCGAGCAGTCGCCGATCTCGGCGGGTAGCGCGCCGATTTCGTTGTCGGTCAGGATCAGCCAGCGCAGCGCGCGCGGCAGCGATCCGCGCGGCACCGTGCGGATCCGGTTCGCCTTGAAGCCGATCATGTCGAGCTGGGCGCATGTGCCGAGCACCTCGGGAAATTCGGTGAAGCGATTGCCGGACGCGAACAGGATGCGCAGGCGATGCAGCCGCGACAGGTCGTCCGGCAGCGCCGACAGCGCATTGCCGGACAGGTCGAGCACTTCGAGCGTGTCGGCCAGATCGAAGATTTCGCGCGGAAATTCGGTCAGCCCGCACGCGAGCTTGAGTTGCCGGGCGCCCGACAGCTGGCCGGCCTGCAGTTGTTCGAGGGTGGTGGTCACGGGGAGAAAGCGGATGGCAGTAGCGATGGTCGTCGGACCGATCGTCCGAATTCTACCGGGATCGCTTTCACGCATCCGCTCGCCGTGTCACACCCTCTTCACAAACGCGCGATGTAACGCTACAATTCGGCCCCTTGCAGTGCCGACGTGGTGAAATTGGTAGACACGCTATCTTGAGGGGGTAGTGGCGAAAGCTGTGCGAGTTCGAGTCTCGCCGTCGGCACCAAATACGGTTTTTCCGTGTTTCGTGCATTTGCAAAACCCGCGACAGCGCATGGCTTCGCGGGTTTTTTTATTGCTTCGGCGATGCGGAACGAAGCACTCGGTCAGATGGACGGCAAACGTCGATGTCTCGAATCCCGCGTCGATGCCTGCGTTTCCGGCGCGACGACTTCGCGTCACAGCATCGGCAACACGGCCCGAATATGCTCGGCGAACGCCGCCGTCAGATGCGACGGCCGTTTCCGGTCGAACCTCAGCGTAATGCCCACCGCCGGCAACGGCGGCAACCGCGGATCGCCGTTGACGATCGCCAGGTCGGCCGGCACGGCCGTCTGCGTCATCACCGCGAACGCCTGCCCCGAGCGCACCAGCGCGATCAGCCCCGCGAGACTGCTGCTCGCATACGCGACGCGGTAATCGCGACCGGCGCGATGCAACGCGTCGCAGGCCGCGATGTGATCGAGCGTATCGGGATCGGACAGCGCGAGCGGCAGCGGATCGAAATGCGCGGGCTCCAGCCCCGGATAGCCGATCCAGACCAGTTGCTCGCGACGAATGATGTCGTCGTTCGCCCCGTCGTCCGGCAATGAAATCATCGCGAGATCGACCGCGCGCTTCTCGAGCTGTTCGAGCAGCCGCGGCGTCGGCCCGCATACGATTTCGACGATCGCCTGCGGATGCTGGCTCGAAAACTGCCGCAGCAGCGGCGGCAGAAACACCTCCGCGTAATCGTCCGGGCACCCGAACCGGATCGTCCCCGTCAACCCCGTGCCGCACAGGTCGGCCATTGCCTCGTCGTGCTGCCGCAGGATGCGCTGCGCATGCACGAGCAGCCGCTCGCCGGGGTGCGTCAGCACCACGCCGCGGCCGGTGCGCTGGAACAGCGGCTGGTCGACGATATCCTCGAGCCGCTTCATCTGCTGGCTGAGCGCGGACTGCGTCCGGCCGACGCGCGCGGCCGCGCGGCTGAGCGCGCGCACCTCGGCGATCACGACGAACGAACGCAGCAGGTCGATTTCGAGCGAGCGTCCCAAGGTATTAGCTCCCTTTCTACCTTGCATAAGCACTATTCGTTTCCATCAAACCAGACGCGCGCCTAGACTGCAAGCGATCCCTGCCCCCTTGCCCGGAGAAGCCCGATGTCCCTGAACGACGACGCAACCTTCTGGCGCAACGCCAGGCAGCACCTGGTCCGCTACGGCGGCACGTTCGAGCCGATGATCATCGAGCGCGCGAAGGGCAGCTTCGTCTATGACGCCGACGGCCGCGCGATCCTCGATTTCACGTCGGGGCAGATGAGCGCGGTGCTCGGCCACTGCCATCCGGAGATCGTCTCCGTCATCGGCGAATACGCGGGCAAGCTCGATCACCTGTTCAGCGGAATGCTGTCGCGGCCCGTCGTCGACCTCGCGACGCGCCTCGCCGACATCACGCCGCCCGGGCTCGACCGCGCGCTGCTGCTCAGCACCGGCGCGGAATCGAACGAAGCGGCGATCCGGATGGCGAAGCTCGTCACCGGCAAGTACGAGATCGTCGGCTTCGCGCAGTCGTGGCACGGGATGACGGGCGCGGCCGCATCGGCCACGTACAGCGCGGGCCGCAAGGGTGTCGGCCCGGCCGCCGTCGGCTCGTTCGCGATTCCGGCGCCATTCACGTACCGGCCGCGCTTCGAGCGCAACGGCGCGTACGACTATCTTGCCGAACTCGACTACGCGTTCGACCTGATCGACCGCCAGTCGAGCGGCAACCTCGCGGCATTCATCGCGGAGCCGATCCTCAGTTCGGGCGGGATCATCGAACTGCCGGACGGCTATATGGCGGCGCTCAAGCGCAAGTGCGAGGCGCGCGGGATGCTGCTGATCCTCGACGAGGCGCAGACGGGCGTCGGACGCACCGGCACGATGTTCGCGTGCCAGCGCGACGGCGTGACGCCCGACATCCTGACGCTGTCGAAAACGCTCGGCGCCGGGCTGCCGCTCGCGGCCATCGTGACGTCCGCGGCGATCGAGGAACGCGCGCACGAACTCGGCTACCTGTTCTATACGACGCACGTGTCGGATCCGCTACCCGCGGCCGTCGGCCTGCGCGTGCTCGACGTGGTGCAGCGCGACGGGCTCGTCGCACGCGCGAACGTGATGGGCGACCGGCTCAGGCGCGGCCTGCTCGACCTGATGGAGCGATTCGACTGCATCGGCGACGTGCGCGGGCGCGGGCTGCTGCTCGGCGTCGAGATCGTCAAGGATCGCCGCACGAAAGAGCCGGCGGACGGCCTCGGCGCGAAGATCACGCGCGAGTGCATGAACCTCGGGCTCAGCATGAACATCGTGCAGTTGCCCGGCATGGGCGGCGTGTTCCGGATCGCGCCGCCGCTGACGGTCAGCGAGGACGAGATCGATCTCGGCTTGTCGCTGCTCGGTCAGGCGATCGAACGCGCGCTGTAACGCCGCCGCCCGGTAACGCCCTTCTCCGCATCGTGCGATTCGTCGTGCCGGTTCGAGCGACCGGCGCGACGGATTCCCGATCGATCAGCGCGTTTCGGCCGCCCACGCTTCGGCATCGGCACCGGCCGGAATGCGCATCGGGCTCGACGGGTCCGTCGCCGCGCGCCACACGGCGTCGGCAACATCCTGCGCATGGGTGATCGGCCCCGACGCATCGAGCATCCTCGCGACGGCCTTTCCGGCGAACTCCGCATACGCCTCGTGTTCGAAGCCATGCATGTGCGCACGCGCGTTGTCGCCGAAACGCGTGTCGGGTGCACGGCCCGGCAGCACGAGATGCGCGCGCACGCCGAACGGTTCGAGTTCGACCGCCATCGATTCGGTGAACGCATTGACCGCCGCCTTGCTGGCCCGGTACGCGCCGACCAGCGGCAACACCTTCAGCGTGACGCTCGACGTGACGTTCACGATCACGCCGGCCCCACGCCGGCGAAACTGCGGCAGCACGGCCTGCGTCACCGCAATCGTGCCGATCGTGTTGGTTTCGAACAGCGCACGCACCGTGTCGAGCGGCGTGAGCTCGGCCGGCGCGGCCGCGCCGAAGCCTGCGTTATTGACGAGCACGTCGATCGGGCCGGCCGCGTCGATGGCGGCGCGGATGCTGTCCACGTTCGTCACGTCGAGCGCCAGCACGCGCAGGCGTTCCGACGGCGGCAGCACGTCCTCGCGCGGTGTGCGCATCGTCGCGACGACCTGCCAGTCGCGGGCCAGGAAATGGCGGGCAATCTCGAGGCCGAAGCCGGAGGAACAGCCGGTGATCAGTACGGTCTTCATGCGAACTCCTGGGATGTGTTGGGCATGTGTCCGTACGATAGATGGCCGGACCCGTATTCGCTACAATCGAAAATCCGATTTTCTTTTGCGAGAGTCCGGCGATGATCGACCCGTTGACCGAAGTCGTGACGCTGCTGCAACCAGGCGCGCGGTACTCCAAGTCGGTTCACGGCGCGAGCCCGTGGTCGATCAACCGCACGGTCGCCGGCGAGCCGTTCTATTGCGCGATCCTCGACGGCGGGTGCCGGATCGCCATCGACGGGCACGCGCCGATCGAGCTGCTACCCGGCGATTTCGTGCTGATTCCGGCGGCCTACGGCGTCGCGATGTCCAGCCTCGAACCGCCGCCGCCGGGCGTCGAAACCGGGCCGCCGGTCGCACTCGACAACGGCGAATACCGGATCGGCGATCCGGGCAACCCAATCGACACGCGGATGATGGCCGGCAACTGCAGCTTCGGTTCGCCGGACGCAGCGCTGCTGGTGTCGCTGCTGCCGCAATTCGTGCACGTGCGCGGCGAACCGCGGCTGACCACGCTCGTGCAACTGGTGCGCGACGAATCGCGCGCGCAGCGGCCCGCTCGCGAGATCGTGCTGGCGCGCCTGCTGGAAGTGCTGCTGATCGAGGCATTGCGGTTCACGACCGAAACGAACGCGTCGCCCGGCCTCGTGCGCGGGCTCGCCGACAATCGACTGGCAGCCGCGATCCGTGGCATGCACGCGCGCCCCGCCTATCCGTGGACGGTCGTCGAACTCGCGAAGGAAGCGGCGCTGTCGCGCTCGACGTTCTTCGAACGCTTCAGCCGCGCGGTCGGCGTCGCGCCGATGGAATACCTGCTCACGTGGCGCATGGCGCTCGCGAAGGACCTGCTCCGCCGCAACGAAGGCCGCATCGCCGAAATCGCGGGGCGTGTGGGCTACAGTTCCGCGAGCACCTTCAGCGTCGCGTTCACGCGGCATGTCGGGCGGCCGCCGGCGCAATATGCGCGTGACGAGCAGGCGGTGACGAGCGAAGCATGAACCGCGCATGCACGCCACGCCGCGTGTCGCGACACGCGCCGGGATCCCGCTCCGCTTCTCGCCCGATTGCCGGACGAACGGCCCGCGTTTGCCACCGGCATCACGCGATCTGCGTACACTGCCCGACACGCAACAACGACGCGCGAGGCATTCGATGACGACAGCGGCAAAGGACATCGGCACGACCGACCACTGGCTCGTCGCGCGCCGCGATCAGGAAACCGGCATCGAAAGCCTGCACGCGCATTTCAACGGCCATGCGTACGATGCACACGATCACGACGACATGCTGGTCGGCTTCACCGAACAAGGCGTGCAGCAATTCCAGTGCCGCCGGTCGCTGCATACGAGCGTGCCCGGCCGCGCGATCCTGATCGAGCCGGGCGCGATGCACGACGGCCATGCGCCCGAAGCCGGCGGCTTCACCTACGGCATGCTGTACCTGCCGCAAGCATGGGTCGAGCGCGCGGCGCGCCGGCTGAATCTTCCCGGCATGGGTGGCGTCGAGGCCGCTTTCGGCAATACGCTGGTCGACGATCCCACGCTCGTCGACACGATCCGGCAAGCGTTTCTGGCGATCCACGGCAACGAAGGCAGGCTCGCGCGCGACCAGACGCTCGACCGCCTGCTGACGCGGCTCGGCGGCGAACTGCGCGGCCCGCTCGCGCTGGAAAGCGGTGTCGTGCCGCCCGCGATCGCGCGCGTGCGCGATCTGCTGCATGCGCAGATGGACGGCAACATCGGGCTCGACGAACTCGCCAGCGTCGCCGGGATCGACCGGTTCCGGCTGACCCGGCTGTTTCAGCGCGCGTTCGGCACGTCGCCGCACGCGTATCTGGTGCGCTTGCGGCTGCGCGCCGCGCGCCGGCTGCTGGCGATCGGCCGCACGCCCGCTCAGGTCGCGGCCGATGTCGGCTTCGCCGACCAGAGCCACCTGGGCCGCTGGTTCCGCCGCGCGTACCGGATCACGCCGGCCGCGTACCGGCAAATGTGCACAAACGTTCCAGACTGATCGCACGCGGCATCCGATCATGAGTGCCCCAATGAGGAGCAAGCATGTTCGATACGAAAGTGGCACTGATCGTGCGCGACGATCTCGCGGCGTGGCAGAAACTCAACGTGGTCGCGTTTCTCGCGACGGGCGTCGCGGCCGGCGCGCCCGACGCGCTCGGCGAACCGTACGAGGATGCGGCGGGCAACCGCTACGGCCGCATGTTCGGCCAGCCGATGCTGGTATTCGCGGCCGACCTGAACGGCCTGCAGGCCGCGCACCGGCATGCGCTGTCGCGCGACGTGAGGATCGTGCCGTACGTGCGCGCGATGTTTTCGACCGGGCACGATGCGGCCAACCGCGCAGTGTTTCGCGCCGAGGATGCGGAGAATCTGGATCTGGTCGGTCTGGCGTTGCACGGGCCGAAGAAGGCCGTGGACAAGGCGGTGAAAGGGCTCGCGTTGCACGCGTAAGCGGGTCGTGCAACGTCGTCGTTTTCGTTCGATTCGCGTTTGGGCCCATGTCGCCGAATCTGCGACGAATGACGCAAATCCGGCGACATTCTTCTTGCAAGATGATGGGCTGCGCCGCCGGCCCGTTGCAGGCCGGCGGCTTTCCCCATCAACCGCCGAGATACGCCTGCTTGATGCGGTCGTTCGCGAGCAGGTTCGCGCCCGTGTCCGCCAGCACCACACGCCCCGTTTCGAGCACGTAGCCGCGATCGGCCACGCCCAGCGCCTTGTTCGCGTTCTGCTCGACCAGGAACACCGTGACGCCCTCGTCGCGAATCGTCCGGATGATGTCGAAGATCTGCGCGATCACGAGCGGCGCGAGGCCGAGCGTCGGCTCGTCGAGCAGCAGCAAGCGCGGCTTGCTCATCAGCGCACGGCCGATCGCCAGCATCTGCTGCTCGCCGCCCGACATCGTGCCGGCCCGCTGCGCCGCGCGCTCCTTCAGGCGCGGAAACAGCTTGAACACATGCTCGATGCCGTCGTCGATTTCATGACGGCTCGCGAAGAACCCGCCCATCTTCAGGTTCTCGAGCACCGTCAGGCTCGGGAACACGCGCCGCCCTTCGGGCGAGATCGCCATCCCCTGCCGCATGATCTGGTGCGTCGACATCGCTGTGATGTCGTTGCCCTCGAACAGCACGCGGCCCGACGATGCGCGCGGCGTGCCGCACACGGTCATCATCAGCGTCGTCTTGCCGGCGCCGTTGCTGCCGATCAGCGTGACGATCTCGCCCTTGTTCACCTCGATCGACACGCCCGCGAGCGCCTCGACCGCGCCGTAGTGCGTATGGACCTGTTCCAGCTTCAGCATCACTCTTCCCCCAGATACGCCTTGATCACGCGCGGGTCGTTGCGGACCGCTTCCGGCGTGCCGATCACGATCGGCCGGCCGTGCTCCATCACGAGGATGCGGTCCGACACGCCCATCACGAGGCTCATGTCGTGTTCGATCAGCAGCACCGATACGCCGAACTCGTGGCGCAGCTTGTCGATCAGATGCTGCAACTCGATCTTCTCCTGCGGGTTGAGACCGGCCGCCGGCTCGTCCAGCATCAACAGACGCGGCTCGGTGATCATGCAGCGCGCGATCTCGAGACGCCGCTGGTGCCCGTACGACAGCGTGCCCGCCTGCCGGTTGGCGACCGACGTCAGCCCCATCCGGTCGAGCCATACGGCCGCGCGTTCGAGCGCTTCCTTCTCGGCGCGGCGATACGCGGGCGTCGCGAACAGGCCGTGCAGCATCCCCGACTTCACCTTGCGATGCTGCGCGACGAGCAGGTTCTCGACGACCGTGAGCGACTTGAACAGGCGGATGTTCTGGAACGTGCGCACCAGGCCCTTCAATGCGATCTTGTGGCTCGGCAGCCCGGCGATCGCGTGGCCGTCGAGCACGACGTCGCCGCCGGTCGGCTTGTAGAAACCGCCGACGCAGTTGAACACCGTGGTCTTGCCCGCGCCGTTCGGCCCGATGATCGCGAACACCTCGTTGCGGCGCACGTCGAAATCGATGCCGTCCACCGCGAGCAACCCGCCGAAGCGCATCTGCAGCCCGGCGACCTTCAACAGTTCTGCATTCGCGCTCATTGCGGCAGCTCCACGTGGGGACGGCTCGCGGGCAGCAGGCCCTGCGGACGCCACATCATCATCAACACCATCACCAGACCGAAGATCAGCATCCGGTACTCGGCGAACCCGCGCGCGACTTCCGGCAGCACGGTCAGCAGGATCGCCGCGAGAATCACGCCGAGCTGCGAACCCATCCCGCCGAGCACGACGATCGCGAGGATCAGCGCCGATTCGATGAACGTGAACGATTCAGGATTCACGAGGCCCTGACGCGCGGCGAAGAACGCGCCGCCGATGCCCGCGAACGCCGCGCCGAGCGTGAACGCCGACAGCTTGATGCGCGTCGGGTTCAGCCCCAGCGAACGGCATGCGATCTCGTCGTCGCGCAGCGCTTCCCACGCACGCCCCATCGGCATGCGGATCAGGCGGCTCGTCACGAACAGCGTGAAGCCGACCAGTACCAGCGCGATCAGGTACAGGAAGATCACCATGTGCTCGCCGCTGTATTCCAGCCCGATCAGTTCATGGAAGGTCTTCGCGCCTTCGACGCTCGCCGAGCGCGCCATCTCGAAGCCGAACACCGTCGGCTTCGGAATGCTCGAGATGCCGTCCGGGCCACCCGTGAGGCTCGTCAGGTTGTTCGCGAGCAGGCGGATGATTTCGCCGAAGCCGAGCGTGACGATCGCGAGATAGTCGCCGCGCAGACGCAACACCGGGAAGCCGAGCAGGAAGCCGAACGTCGCCGAGGCGATCGCCGCAATCGGCAGGCACTCCCAGAACGACAGCCCGAAATACTGGTTCAGCATCGCGTAGGTATAGCCGCCGACCGCGTAGAACCCGACATAGCCGAGATCGAGCAGCCCCGCGAAACCGACCACGATGTTCAGCCCGAGGCCGAGGATCACGTAGATCAGCGCGAGCGTCGCGACGTCCACGGCGCCGCGCGAACCAAAGAACGGCCACACGAGCCCGACCGCGAGCAGCACCCAGATGATCGCGCGCTGCTGCTGCGCGCCCATCGCGGGCATCGCCGGCAGCTTCACCGCGGATTTCGCGCGCACGAGCCACGGCTTGAACAACTGGAACAGGAACACGGCCGCGACCGCGATCCACACCGGGCGCCAGTGCGGCGTGAGCACCACCTGATAGCCGTCGAGCTTCAACTGCAGGCCGAGCACCGGAATCGTGAGGATCGCCGTCAGCAGCGCGGCGGCCGCGGCATTCTTCAGCGCCTGGCCGATCGAGGCGTCGGCGGCCGGGCGGCGAACGGAAATGACTTGACTCATCTGCGTCTCCCTCAAACCTTTTCGATGTCCGACTTGCCGAGCAGGCCGGTCGGGCGGAAGAGCAGGATCAGCACGAGCAGGCCGAACGCGACGACGTCCTTGTACTCGGCCGGCATGTAGCCTGCGGCGAAGGTTTCGGCAAGGCCCAGCAGCACGCCGCCGAGCATCGCGCCCGGGATGCTGCCGATCCCGCCCAGCACCGCGGCGGTGAACGCCTTGATGCCCGCGACGAAGCCGATGTACGGATTCAGCTTGCCGATCGTCAGCCCGATCAGCACGCCGCCGACGGCCGCCAGCATCGCGCCGAGCACGAACGTGAACGAGATCACGCGGTTCGTGTCGATGCCGAGCAGGTTCGCCATCTTCATGTCTTCAGCGCATGCGCGGCAGGCACGGCCCATCCGCGAATGCGAGATGAACAGCGTCAGCGCGATCATCAGCACGATCGTCACGCAGACGATCAAGAGACGCGCATACGGAATCGTCACGTCGTAGTCGCCGCCGAGATGGATGTCGAACGCGCCCGAGATCAGGATCGGCACGGATACGTCGCGCGCGCCCTGGCCGATCTGCACGTAGTTCTGCAGGAAGATCGACATGCCGATCGCGGAGATCAGCGGCACGAGGCGCGGGCCGCCGCGCAGCGGCCGATACGCGACGCGCTCGACCGCGAAACCGTACAGACCGGTGACGATCACCGACACGATCAGTGCGGCGCCGAGCACGAGCGGCAGCGGATAGCCGGCGGAGATGCCGATGGCAGTCAGGGTCACGAGGCCCACGTACGCGCCGATCATGTAGATCTCGCCGTGGGCGAAGTTGATCATGCCGATGATGCCGTAGACCATCGAGTAGCCGATGGCGATCAGCGCATAGATCGCACCCAGCGTCAGGCCGTTGACCAGTTGCTGAGCGAATTGAGGAAAGAAGTCAGTCATGTGCGGGAAGCTCCCGTTGGCGCTGGGTCGCATGCCGTCGCCGGATCACGGCGTTCGGCCGCGCGCAACGCACGGTGTCGTCTCGGGCCGCCCGTTGGCCGTGCAACGGCCAAATGCGCACGCACCCTGCCCGGGTGACGGGCAGAGCGGGTGCGCGGGGCGGATACTCCGTTGTTACTTGGCGGCGGTCTTCGTCGCGTCCTTGTGCCACGTGTAGACGACGAACTTGAACGCCTTCAGGTCGCCCTGTGCGTCATACGCGACCTTGCCGATCGGCGTGTCGAACGTCGTCTTGTGCATGTACGCGGCCACCTTCGTCGGGTCGGTCGTCTTCGCGCCGGCAATTGCGTCGGCGATGATCTTCACCGCTGCGTACGACGGCATCTGGAACGGGCCGTTCGGGTCGCGCTTCTTGTCCGCGAAGGCCTTCACCAGCGCCGCGTTGGCCGGGTCGGCCGAGAAGTCGGCCGGCAGCGTGACCAGCATGCCTTCCGAAGCCGGGCCGGCGATCGCCGTCACGTCCTTGTTGCCCACGCCTTCAGGCCCCATGAACGTGGCCTTCACGCCCTGCTCGCGCGCCTGGCGCATCAGCAGGCCCATTTCCGGGTGGTAGCCGCCGAAGTAGACGAAATCGACGCCTTGCGACTTCAGCTTCGTGATGATCGCCGAGTAGTCCGAATCGCCGGCGTTGATGCCTTCGAACAGGACGACCGGAATCTTCGCGGCTTCGAGGTCCTTCTTCACCGACGACGCGATGCCCTGGCCGTACGACTGCTTGTCGTGCAGGACCGCGACCTTCTTCGGCTTCACGTTGTTGATGATGTAGTGCGCGGCGGCCGGGCCTTGCTGGTCGTCACGACCGATCGTGCGGAAGATGAAGTGACGCTTCTTGCCTTCCGTCAGTTGCGGCGCGGTGGCCGACGGCGTGACCATCACGATGCCTTCGTTTTCGTAGATGTCGGATGCGGGGATCGTCGAACCCGAGCACACGTGGCCGATCACGTACTTGATCTTCTGGCTGACGATCTTGTTGGCGACGGCGACGGCCTGCTTCGGTTCGCATGCGTCGTCCATCTGCACGACTTCGAACTTGTTGCCGCCCGCACCGCCGGCCGCGTTGATCTGTTCGATCGCGGTCAGCGCGCCGGCCTTCACCATGTCGCCGTACTGGGCGACCGAGCCGCTCATCGGACCAGCGATGGCGATCTTCACGGTTTCCGCTTGCGCGGCGGCGGCGCCGGCGGCGAACAGCACGGCGGCGGCGGAAATGGACGTAAGACGGGACAGCGTCATCTGGGAGCTCCTCGATGTTGTTTAGTCATACGGGCAAAGGCGGCATGACTTGCGCAATCGAACAGCACCCGGGGCGAGGACATGGGACACGCCCGAGACACATGAAGACGGACCTGCGGATGGATGTTGCGTAGCGGGGCCCGGCTCTTGCAGTCCCCAACGGGGACGTCTGGTTCGGAAAGACATCGTGATGCGTCTTGCATTGCGCAAGCGTTTCGCCTGCCCCGCTTGCCAAATCGCTAGTTCGGAGGGATGGTCCGACAGCCGTTGGCAAGGCAGTCGAAATTATATGGGGGTTTTTAAATCGTCTGTCAAAAATGCTGCTTCTATGAGGGAAAACACGGAGAAACTTGGCTCGCGCGAGGTGGCGATTCGGGAGCAACCGAGATGGGCCGAGAACGTTTGCGGTGGGTGCAATTGGGTTGCGATTTTGGGTGAGTTGGTGGGCAGATTCCTTGCCGGGTATGGGTTTCGGCGATTTGGTGTCACGCGTTTCCTGCTTCTTTGGATGCTTGGGGGCCGATCATCGAAGATCAATCAACTGATGATTGTGTCGGCGCGCACCGAGTGGGGACGATGTATCTGTGCTGTCAACCATTCTTTTTGCCGACATCGACCATCAAAACGAAAGCAGATTGTTATTTTCATGAAATAATTCGCGCTCGCTTCTGCAATCCAGCCAGCCTTCCTGCGAGTCGCCCCCTCCGCGATTCGCAGTTGCTTCAGGGCCGCTTCGACACCCACACGTCGCCGAGCCGCCAGCCAGTGATCTGCCGTTTTTTCTCGATACATGTCACCTGGTTCGGATCCCGATGAATCATCCTCTCCGTTTTTCTTCCGCCGCCGCGCTTGCTTGTGCGCTTTCCGTTTCCATTGCCGACGCTTCGGGCCGCGATTCGCTGGTCGATCGTCCGGGCACTGCCAACGTGTTTCGTTCGGAACGTCGGGCTGGGGCTGCGCATGATGCGCGTGCGGCGCTCACGACGCGGCGCGCGAAGTACGCGGCGCCGGTTGAACGCAGTCCGTTCGATACGCCTGATACGCGGCCGTTGCGGGTTTCGGGCGATACGCTCGAGCCGCAGCCTTCGGTCGAACGCGAGCCCGGCGATTCTGTATGGCCCTCGAATCGCGTCGCGCTCGGCGCGGGCGGCAGCGATAGCTTCGGTCGCGCGTTGCCACGACACGAACAGCGTGCGCTGAACTGGGATGAATATCTGAGGGCCAACGGGTCGCACGCGCCTGGCGGCAGGAATTCGTATGCGCCCACGCGACCTTTCGATGCCGCGCGCGGTCCGCACGGCGCGCCGAATCCGCACGATCCGTCAGTGCCGCAGCCGGAGACGCGGACGTTCTATGACAACGGCGCGGGTTCGCATTGCACGGCGACCGGCGGTGCGGGAACGTCGCGGTCGTCTTGCAATATTGCTTGGTGAGGCACGGGGCGATCGGCAGCGGCCTCACACAGCAAGTTGCGCAATCTCAGTCTGGTCACGCACGCAAAGCGCACGATACGCATCGCCAAACGGCGACATCGCGCTAAAGCCGCTTCACCTCGGCGAAACCACAATCGCCGCCCGCCGATTCTGCATTCTCCCGGCCGGCGTCCGGTTATCCCCCACCGGATCGCTCTTCCCCTTCCCCACGATCGCAATCCGCTTCCTGTCCAGCCCGACGTCCACAAGCTCGATCGCCACCACTTCCGCCCGCCGCCGGGACAACTCGAGATCGTAGGCAGCCTCCCCCTCCTCGTCGGAGTACCCGTACACCCGCACCCCGTTGATCCCCGCCGACCTCAACGTCCTGCCAATCCGCTCGACGATCCGCCTGACATCCGGCTTGAGGTTATACCGATCGAAATCGAACAGAATCGGCCCCGTCGACCCGAACTCGAACCCCTGCTGCGTCTCCTGGAACCCGGCCGACTTCAGCGCCGTGACCTGCGTCTGCGTGAGCCCCCGATGAAGCGGCGGCGTCTTGCATCCGCCAAGCAGCAGGCACAGAAGCACCGCGCTCGCGACGCACATTCGCCCAATGCTCACCGGCAACGAGTCATCCATGATCGCCCCCTTCGTACGCGCCCGCTTCGCGCGCGCTTATTATCCCGCCGCCGCGGCCTCGCCCACGGCGCGAAACGACAGACATCAAACCCGTCCCGCTACGCCCTCCGCCAGCTGCCACGACCCCGGCCGCGCACGCTTGGCGCGGTACATCGCGGCATCCGACGCGCGCAGCAAGCCGCTCGCGTCGGACGCATGATCGGGATACAGCGCAATACCGGCACTCATCATGGTGGCCACCATGCGCCCGTCGGACAACTCGATCGACGGCACCATGCCGGACAAAATCTCATCGGCGATCTGGCACACGCTGTCCGTATCGCGCACAGCCGTCAGCATCACCGCGAATTCATCGCCGCCCAGCCGCGCGACGAGATCGGTCTCGCGCACCTGCGCGCGCAACCGCGCCGCGATGCCGATCAGCACCGCGTCGCCCGCATCGTGGCCAAGACCGTCATTGATTTCCTTGAAGCGGTCGCAGTCGAGATACAGGACGGCGACCCGCTGCCCCGTCACCACGGCGTCGCAGAGGGCAACCGACAGACGCGACTCGAACTGCACGCGGTTGGGCAGCCCCGTGAGCGCATCGTGCGTCGCCTTGTGTTCGAGCGACGCGTTTTCGTCGCGCAGCGTGTTCTGCCAGTCTTCGAATTCGTCGAGCAATGCATTGAAGTCGTCGCCGAGCTGATTCAGTTCGGCGATCGCCACTGGCTCGACGCGACGCGCGAACGCACGCTCGCGGCGCGCGGCGTGCGCGACGTCGGCCAGCGCGCGCAGCGGCGCAACGATGTTGCGCAACAGACGCTTGGAGCTGACATACGCGCCGATCACGCTGACTGCCAGACAACCGAGAATGCCGCCGATGCCACCGATCAGGAACCCGAAGAACTGGTGCCCCCGGCCACGCACGATGACCTGGCCGATGACGATGCCGTCGTGCATCACCGCGGCGCTCACTGGCCCGGGCAGCGCCAGCGCGGCGACGCCGCGCTCGAGACGGGCGATCCGGCCTGCGGCGGGCAGTTTCCACGTCGCGAACAACTGGCCTTTGCCATCGGTGACGACCACCTGCGCGACGTCCTCGTCGTTGGCGATCGTCGCGATCGCCTCGTTCGCCGCGACACGGTCGCCGAACACGAGCGCTGCCTCGACCGTGTAACCGAGCGAGCGCGCCAGCAGGTTCAGGTTGTTGCCGGCGTACGCGCGCAACGCGATCACGGCGACGACGATCAGCGACACGGCGGCCATCGCGACCGCGACGAACGCAAGACGCAAATGCGCGCGGCGCAACACGCTTTGCAGCGTCGAGCGCGATACACGTGAAGGCGAAATGGCGGGCCCCGAACGTGTCATGGCGTCAGCGTCCGCCGCGCGAGATTGAGCACGTTCGGATGCACGCGCACGCCACTGCGCGCGACGGCGTCGAGATTGATGTCGAACGTGACGCGTTCGCCTTCGACCGCGAGACAGAACATGCTGCCCGCGGTGCAGGACGGATCGTGTTCGGCGATGGTCAGCACCGGGCGGCCGACCAGCGCGGTCCTCACCCGCTTTCGCTCTTCGTCTCCGAGCACGCCGAGATACACGACGTCGCATGCGACGCCGAGCGCGGGGTCGTCGAAGCGGACCCGCTGCACGTCGAGCACGGTCGAGCCGGCCTGTATCGTGCCGGTCAGGTCGCCCGCGTAGTCTGACCTGCCCGTCACGCACAGATGCAGGCGAACCGGCGTCGTCGGCCAGCGCGTGAAACTGATGATGCCGAGCACGACCTGGCGCACGGCGGAGTCGTGTGACGAAAAGGCGGGACTAGTGGGATTGACGGGTGTCGTGGTGGCGACGAGCCGCACCGTGTCGATCGGCGCGTCGGCATCGCCAGGCGCCCCGGCGAGAACGGAGGGCGCGACGCTCAGAGCGCAAACGATTGCGATGCATGCGTGGCGCAGCGTGGCGACTCGGCCGGACCGGCCGGATGCCTTCCGCGCGGCGATTACCGCCGCGCCCGCTGGCGTCGATGCGGCCGCATGATTCTCGGCCGCCGCGCACATACTCGCATCCATGATGGAAACATCTGCTGCAGTCGTTCCCGGCGCTGCCCCTTCCTGCCATGCGCGTGCCGGCACCGTATCACACGCACGATTGCTTCCATCTTAGGTAAATATTCGTATCCCAAACCAGTGGGATACACCCGCGATTCATGTCGGAAAGTATGCGGAATCGGTGCTGTTCGTGGCGATGCGACGCCGAAGGATTGGCCAGCGAACAGGACGAACGTGCGAGTCAAACTTCATACGTTCCGCAGGGGTGCGCCAGACTGGTTTCCCCACGCAACGATGCGACGCCGGTGGAAGTTGCCGCGCGATTCCGTCGCCGGACGCAACGAATCCTTCACGCGATGCTCGACACAACGACGTTTCATTCGCCCCCGGAACGCATACCCGTTCCCGTCCTTCACGGACATGGCGGGCTCAGACGAGCGGTCGGCAAATTCGATCGAAGCAACCCGTCGCCAGATGCCCCCATCGCGCCGGACGAGGGAGCGCGATTCGCGCATCACCGCGTTCGCGAGTATCCTTGCTGATCATTCGATTGCAGTTCCGCGCACCCGGCCGAAGCGCGCGTCGCCGACGCCGAGTGTCGATCATCAACCGTCTATCTCGTCTTCCCTCATGGACTTCGACGTAATCGTTCTGGGCGCGGGCATCGTCGGCGTCTCCGCCGCGCTGCACCTGCAGGATCGCGGCCGCAAGGTTGCCCTCGTCGACCGCGGCGCGCCCGGCGAAGGCACGAGCTTCGGCAACGCGGGGCTGATCGAGCGCTCGTCGATCGAACCGTATCCGTTCCCGCGCAGCCCGTTCACGCTGATGCGCTATGCGCTCAACCGCTCCACCGATCTCTATTGGCACAGCGCGTCGCTGCCCGCGTTCGCGCCGTGGCTCGCGCGTTTCTGGTGGGAATCGGCGCCGCTGCGTCACGCGGCAGCCTCGCGCGACATGCTGCCGCTGATCGAGCGCTGCATCGTCGAGCACGACGCACTGATCGCGCGCGCCGGCGCCGGGGAACTGGTGCGCGCCAGCGGCTGGATGGAAGCGTTCCGCACGCCCGCCGCGTTCGAGCGCGCGGTCGCCGATGCGGGACTCACCGCGCGCCGCCACGGGCTCGGCATCACACCGCTCGATGCCGCGGCACTTCGCGCACGGGAGCCGAGCCTCGCTGCAGGCTTCTGCGGCGCGCTGCACTGGCTCGATCCGAAAAGCGTCGTCGATCCGTCCGCGCTCGTCAAAACCTACGCGCAACTCTTCGTGCAAGGCGGCGGCACGCTGCTCACCGGCGATGCCGCGAGCCTGGAGGCACTGTCGCCCGGCTGGCAGGTCACGACGGACGACGGCAAGATCGCCGCGCCGGCCGTCGTCGTCGCGCTCGGCCCGTGGTCCGACACGGTGTTCGGCAAGTTCGGCTACAAGATTCCGCTGCGCGAGAAGCGCGGCTACCACATGCACTACGCGCCGTCCGAACGCGGCGCGCCGTCGGCGCCGATCGTCGATCGCGAATACGGCTACGTGATCGCACCGATGCGGCGCGGACTGCGGCTGACCACCGGCGTCGAGATCGCGCGGCGCGGCCTGCCGCCGACGGGCGTGCAGCTCGATCGCGCGGAACGCGTCGCGCGCCCGGTGTTCGGCTTCGGCGAGCGGCTCGACCCGCACCCGTGGCTCGGCTTCCGGCCGTGCACGCCCGACATGCGGCCGGTGATCGGCCCCGCCCCGGCGCATCGCGGGATGTGGTTCTCGTTCGGGCACAACCATCACGGGTTGACGCTCGGCCCCGTCTCCGGCCGCCTGCTGGCCGAGATGATGACCGGCGAGACGCCGTTCACCGATCCGACGCCCTACCGCGCCGACCGCTTCTGATGCCGATCGCCCGCGCTCAGTCGAGGGCGCGGCCGAAGATCCGGATCACTTCGTCGAGATGCTCGGCCATCGCGCGGCGCGCGGCCTCCGGGTCGCGCGCGCGGATTGCATCGAGGATCGCGCGGTGTTCGAGCTCCGACCGATGCGGCATGTCGTTCGGCATGTACAGCGACTGCAGCCGCTGGAACATCAGGTCGTACTTGTGCGCGAGCAGTTGCTTGATCATCAGCGCATACGCGGGGTTGTCGCTGGCTTCCGCGATACGGATATGGAACAGCCGATCGCCCGGATGCGTGAGCGACCCGCTACGGTTGTCTTCCTGGTTGCGCAGGAACGCCTCGTGAATCCCCTCGATCTGCGCGTCCGAGCCGTGTTTCGCGGCGAGCGACGCGGCTTCCGGCTCGATCAGCCGGCGCGCCTGCAACAACGCGAACGGCGGGATTTCGGTATCGAGGTCGACAGCGATACCGAGCTCCGGATCGACCTCGACGATCGAGAACGGCGCGACCGTCGTGTCGATCCGCGGTTGCGGTGCGGTGGCCGCCTCGGGTTGGCGCACCTTCACGCCGTCGCCGACGCGCACGCTGACGAGACCGTTCACCTCGAGCGCGATCAGCGCCTCGCGCACCGATGTGCGCGACACGCCGAACTGCTCGGCCAGTTCGCGCTCGGGCGGGAGGTAACTGCCCGGCGGGAAGTCGCCCGACTCGATCATCGCGCTGAGCTTGTCGGCGATCTGCTGGTAGAGGCGGCGGTTCTGAATCGGCTGGATGGACATACGTTGATACAGGTAAGCGGTTGCGTTGCGGACGGTCTGACGAATGCCGCACCAGACTGATCGCGCCTATTCTATATGCCGGGCTTCATATCGTCCGGCACCGCATAGCACCGCGCGGCCGTACCGCCCCACAACGCGTCGCGCTCGGCCGCCGACAACCGCGCTTGTGCCCAGCGCTCGACCAGCGACGCCACTTCGTCGTACGACGCCGCGAGCAGACACACGGGCCAGTCCGAACCGAACATCAGCCGCTGCGGGCCAAACGCGTCGAGCGCCGCATCGAGGCATAGTTCGATGTGGCGGATGTCCTGCCCGCGCAGGCCGCGCCGCCAGTCCGTCTCGGTCACGAGCCCCGACAGCTTGCACACGACGTGCGACATCGCACCCAGTTCGCGCAACGCCGCGCGCCAGCGTGCGAGCGCGGTGTCGTCGCGGTCGAACTCGGCGAGCGCGGGCTTGCCTGCGTGATCCAGCACGAGCCAGTGCGCATCGTTGCGCGCACAGAACGCGCGCACGTCGCGCAACTGACGTTCGAACACGAGCACGTCGTACACGTAACCGTTCGCCTGCAGCCATGCGACGCCGCGATTGAACGCGGGATCCGCGACGTACGCGCCGACGTCGGCTTCGTCCTGCAGCAGGTGACGAAAGCCGCGAAGCTTCGGGCTGCGCCATTCCGCGATACGATCGGCGAGCGCCGGCGCACCGAGGTCCTCCCAGCCGACTACCGCCGCGATGCGCGCTTCGTCGCGGGCCAGATCGAGCAGGAATGCCGTCTCGTCGCGTCCGACGCGCGCCTGCACCGCGATCGACGCACCGAACGCCTGCGCACGCATCTGCGGCCACAGCGCGTCGGGCATGTAATCGCGGGCGAGCACGCCCATTCCGGCGCCGATCCATGGAAATTCGGCTGCGCGGTAACGCCAGAAGTGCTGATGAGAATCGATGCGCACTGCGCCCATGGTGTCCTCGCCTTTCGCCGTCGTCCGCCGTGTCAGGTCACGTCACGTTCAGTCGTACAGCACCGCCGTGATTTTCGGGTCGTCGATGTTGGTCTTGTCGTACCAGTAGAAACCGGTATCGATGACCTTCGGCAGCTTCTCGCCCTTGATCGCCTTCACGGCCGCCTCGACGGTCTTGTAGCCGATCCCGACCGGATTCTGCGTGATCGCGCCGGCCATGATCCCGCTGCGGATCGCATCCTTCTGCTGCTTGCCGGAATCGTAGCCGATGATCACGACCTTGCGCTTCATCTCGCGCACGCCGTTCACCACGCCGATCGCCGAGCCTTCGTTGGTGCCGAAAACGCCCTTGAGCTTCGGGTACGCCTGCAGGATCGACTTCGTCACTTCGGTCGACTTCAGCTGGTCGCCCTCGCCGTACTGCACGGTCACGATCCGCACCTTCGGGTGCGCCGATTTCATCCGTTCGAGAAAACCGTCGCGGCGATCGATGCCGGTGCGGCTCGTCTGGTCGTGCGCGACCACGGCCACCTCGCCCTCGTCGCCGATCAGCGCGGCGAGCTTGTCGGCGGCGAGCGCGGCGGCGGCCTTGTTGTTGGTCGCGGCGGTCGTCACCGGGATGTCGCTGTCGACGCCCGAGTCGAACGCGATGACCGGGATCTTCTCGGCCTGCGCCTTCTTCAGGAGCGGTAACGCGGCCTTGCTGTCGAGCGCCGCGAAGCCGAGCGCCGCCGGCTTCTTCGCGATCGCGGCGGACAGCATGTCGATCTGCTTGTCGACCATCGCCTCGGTTTCGGGGCCTTCGAACGTCACCTTCACCTTGTAGTCCTTCGCTGCCTGCATCGCGCCCGCCTTCACGGCCTGCCAGAACTGATGCTGGAAGCCCTTCGAAATCAGCGGGATGTAGGTTTCCTGCGCCTGCGCGCCGGCCGTCACGCCAACGGCGAACGCCAGTCCGACGATCGCGTTCAACACCTTGCTCCTGATCACTTCGCGTCTCCTTGGTTGGTATCGACTGAAATGCCGGACGGGCCGGCGGTGAAGCACATGTGTGTTCGTGCGTGCGTCAGCGGCGCCGCCGGCGCAGGATGTCCACGTAGACGGCGAGGATGATGATCACGCCCGTGACGACCGTCTGCCATTCCTGCGCGACCGACATGATGCGCAGGCCGTTGGTCAGCACGCTCATGATGAACGCGCCGATGATGGTGCCGACGATGCTGCCCGCGCCGCCCGACAGCGACGTGCCGCCGATCACGACGGCCGCGATCGCATCGAGCTCGTAGCCCTGTCCGAGCGCGGGCTGCGCGGAATTCAGCCGCGACGCGATCAGGAGCCCGGCGATCCCGCACACCGCGCCGCTGAACGTATAGACGGCGATCTTCCACGCGTCGACGTTCACGCCGGACAGCCGCAGCGCTTCCTCGTTGCTGCCGAGCGCGAACGTGTAGCGGCCGAAGATGGTCCGGTTCAGCACGATCGACGCGCCGGCCGCGACGAGGAACAGGATCAGCACCGCGTTCGGAATCGGCAGCGCGGGAATCAGACTGCCGATCAGCGAATCCTGCGCAATCGACGTGAAGCCCGGCGTGTCGTTGAAGTAAATCGGCCGCGTGCCCGAGATCACGAGCGACAGCCCCTTGAGCAGCATCATCATCCCGAGCGTCGCGATGAACGGCGGCACCTTCATCTTCGCGATCACGAAACCCGACACACTGCCCGACAACGCGCCGAAGCACAGCGCGGCCAGGATCCCGAGCGGCAGCGGCATGCCCCAGTTCGTCAGCACGACGCCTGCCATCACCGCGCAGAACGTCATCAGGGTGCCGACCGACAGGTCGATGCCCGACGAGATGATCACGTAGGTACACGCGACCGCCAGCACGCCGTTCACGGCGGTGGCCTGCAGGATCGTCACGAGGTTGTCGACTTCGAGGAAGTTCGACGACGCGAAGCTGAAGAACACGATCAGCAGCACGAGGCTCGCGAACGCGAGCAGCTTCTGCCGCGCGGCCGGGTTGAAGAAGCGCGACTTCAGGCTCGATGCGGCGGCCGGCGTGTCGCCGGAAGCCAGGGGCGGGACGGGATGCGTATCGTTGGACATGGTCGGTAGGCGTATGAATCGGCGTCTGAATCAGGACAAAACGGTCGACTCGCGCTGCGTTGCGAGCTGCATGATCTTTTCCTGCGTGGCGTCGGCCGCGCGCAATTCGCCGGTCACGCGCCCTTCGCACATCACGAGAATCCGGTGGCTCATGCGCAGCACCTCGGGCAACTCCGACGAGATCATCACGATCGCCTTGCCGTCGGCGGCGAGCGCGTCGAGCAGCTTGTAGATCTCGCTTTTCGCGCCGACGTCGATGCCGCGCGTCGGCTCGTCGAAGAACAGGATGTCGCAGTTGCGCAGCAGCCACTTCGCGATCACGATCTTCTGCTGGTTGCCGCCCGACAGGAGGCGCGCCGGCTGCGCGACCGACGGCGTGCGGATCGCGAGCTGCCGCACGTACGACTGCGCGGTGTCCCGCATCCCGCGCGCATCGAGGAACATGCCGCGGCGCACGAAGCGCTGCATGCTCGACAGCGCGATGTTGTTCTGCACGTCCATCCCGAGCGCGAGCCCGAAGTGCTTGCGGTCCTCCGACAGATAACCGATCCCGTGCGCGACCGCGTCGGCCGGCGTGCGGATCGTCACGGTCTTGCCGTGCACGCGAATCTCGCCCGCGTCGACCGGGTCCGCGCCGAACACCGCGCGCGCGACCTCGGTGCGGCCCGCACCCATCAGCCCCGCGAAGCCGAGAATCTCGCCGCGCCGCACCGTAAAGCCGACGTCGCGGATCGCGCGGCCGCGCGACAGCCCGCGCACCTCGAGCGCGACCTCGTTGGCCGACGTATCGGGCGGCGTGCGGAACGTCGTATCGAGCTGGCGACCGACCATCATCGCGATGATCGCGTCCATCGACGTATCCGCCATCGGCACGGTCGCGACGTACTTGCCGTCGCGCATCACCGTCACGCGATCGGCGATCTGGCGCAGCTCGTCCATCTTGTGCGAGATGTAGACGATGCCGACACCGTGCGCGCGCAGGTCGCCGATGATGCGGAACAGCTCGGCGATCTCCGCGTTGTTCAGCGCGGCGGTCGGCTCGTCCATGATCAGCACGCGCGAGTCGAACGACAGCGCCTTCGCGATCTCGACCATCTGCTGCTTCGCAACCGTCAGCCGGCCGACCGGCGTGCGCGGATCGAGATCGAGCCGCATCCGTTGAAAGATCGCGGCCGCGTCGCGGTTGAGCGTGTCCTCGTCGACGAACACGCCGAAGCGGCCGCGCGGCTCGCGCCCGATGAAGATGTTCTGCGCGACGCTCAGGTGGTTCATCAGGTTCAGCTCCTGATGAATGATGCCGATGCCGAGCGCCTGCGCGGCGCGCGGATCGTCGATCTCCACCGCGCGGCCGTCCATCCGGATCTCGCCTTCGTCCTTCTGATAAACACCCGCGAGAATCTTCATCAACGTCGACTTGCCGGCGCCGTTCTCGCCCATCAGCGCGTGGACTTCGCCGGCATGCAGGTCGAACCGGCAATCGTCGAGCGCCTGCACGCCCGGGAAGCGCTTGCCGATGCCTGTCAGCGCAATCAGCGCGGCGGGTCCGGCGGGCGCGGCGGGCGCGGCGGGTGCGGCGGTCGGGTTCAGATCGGGTTGCATGGCTCGATGGCCTCAGCCGATCGCGCGATCGAGATGCGTATAGCCGCCGTCGACGAACAGCCACTGGCCCGTCGTGTGCGACGCGCGCGCCGACAGCAGGAACACGGCCGTGTCGGCGATCTCGTCGGCGGTCGTGAAGCGCTTGCCGAGCGGCACCTTGCCGGCGATTTCCGCGAGCTTCGCTTCGGGGTCGTCGAAACCGGCGATCCAGGTCTGGTAGAGCGGCGTCATCACCTCGGCCGGAATCACGGCGTTCACGCGCACACCGTCGTCGCGCAGTGCGACGGCCCATTCGCGCGTCAGCGCGAGTTGCGCGCCCTTCGATGCGCAATAGCCGCTCGTGTTGCCCTGCCCGGTGACGGCCGTCTTCGACGAGATGTTGACGATCGCGCCGCGCGTCGCCTTCAGGTGCGGCACGCAGTAATGCGCCATCACGTAGTAGTGGATCAGGTTGCGTTGGAGCGATGCGACGAACGCGTCGCGCCCGGCGTCGAGCCCGACGCTGTCGTTGATGCCCGCGTTGTTGACGAGGCCGTCGATGCGGCCGAAGCGCGCGACGGTTTGCGCGACCGCGTCGCGGCATTGCGCGTCGTCCTGCAGTTCGACGGACACGCACGCGGCGCGCGGCTGTTGCTGCGTGAGGGCGCGCCAGAAGCCGTCGTCCGGCGTGTGGCGCGCGAATATCACCGGAATCGCGCCTTCGCCGGCCAGCCGCATCGAGATCGCGGCGCCGATGCCCGATGCGCCGCCGGTCACGATCACGATCTTGTCTTGCAGATTCAAATCCACTTCGCGTCTCCGTCGTTCATGTTGTCGCCGCGCGGGCCGCGCGCGGTGCATCGCGCGTCGTCGTGCTGCGTGCCGCGTGCTTCAGCCGCGGAATCGATACCGCTCCAGCGATTCCGGCTTCATCTCGATCGAGAAGCCGGGCGCCGTCGGCGGCATGTAGGCCGCGCCGCGCACGACGCACGGCTCGACGAAATGCTCGTGCAGGTGGTCGACGTATTCGGTCACGCGCCCTTCCTTCGTGCCGGCAATACACACATAGTCGATCATCGACAGATGCTGCACGTATTCGCACAGCCCGACACCGCCCGCGTGCGGACACACCGCCAGCCCGTATTTCGCGGCCAGCAGCATCACCGCGAGAATCTCGTTGACGCCGCCAAGCCGGCACGCGTCGATCTGCACGATGTCGATCGCGCCGCGCGCGATGAACTGCTTGAACAGCACGCGGTTCTGGCACATCTCGCCGGTCGCGACCTGCACGGGCGCGATCGCCTCGCGGATCTTGCGATGCCCTTCGACGTCGTCGGGGCTCGTCGGCTCCTCGATGAACCACGGTTTCGCGAACGCCAGCTCGCGCACCCAGTCGATCGCTTCGTCCACCTCCCACACCTGGTTCGCGTCGATCATCAGCTTGCGGTCCGGGCCGATCACCTCGCGCGCGATCGTCACGCGACGGATGTCGTGCTCCAGGTTCGCGCCCACCTTCAGCTTCACGTAGTCGAAACCGGCGTCCACCGCCTCGCGGCACAACCGACGCAGCTTGTCGTCGCTGTAGCCGAGCCAGCCCGCCGACGTCGTGTAGCACGGGTAGCCTTCGCGCTCGAGCGTCGCGATCCGCGCCGCCTTGCCCGGCGCCTGCCGTCGCAGCAGGTCGAGCGCCTCGTCCTGCGTCAGGCAGTCGGTCAGGTAGCGGAAATCGATCGCGCGCACGATCTCCTCGGGGCTCATGTCCGCGACGAGCCGCCACAGCGGCTTGCCCACCGACTTCGCCCACAAATCCCACACCGCGTTGACGACGGCGCCCGTCGCCAGATGGATCGCGCCCTTGTCGGGGCCGATCCAGCGCAACTGGCTGTCCGACGTCACGTGCCGCCAGAAGCGGCCCATGTCCTCGCGGATCCAGTCGAGGTCGAGGCCGACGACGAGGTGACGCATCGCGTCGATCGCCGCGCAGCAGATTTCGTTGCCGCGCCCGATGGTGAACGTGAGCCCGTGGCCTTCGAGCCCGTCGTGGTCGGTTTCCAGCACGACGTACGCGGCCGAATAATCGGGGTCCGGATTCATCGCATCGGAGCCGTCGAGCTGCTGCGAGGTCGGGAAGCGCACGTCGAGGACGCGCATCGATCGAATGATAGGCATGACGAACGGTCCGTAAAAGGAAATCAGGCCTGCACGGTGCGCTGGCGCTGCTCGCCGAGCCCGTCGATGCCGAGCGTGATCACCTGCCCGGCGCGCAGATAGACCGGCGGCTTCTGCCCGAGGCCGACGCCCGGCGGCGTGCCGGTCGAGATCACGTCGCCCGGCTGCAGGCTCATGAAGCGGCTCAGATAGCTGATCAGGTGCGGCACGCGGAACACCATCGTCGCGGTCGTGCCGTTCTGGTAGCGGTGGCCGTCCACCTCGAGCCACAGCCGCAGCGCGTGCGGATCGGGCACTTCGTCGGCCGTCACGAGCCACGGGCCGAGCGGGCCGAACGTGTCGTTGCCCTTGCCCTTGTCCCACGTGCCGCCGCGCTCGAGCTGGTATTCGCGCTCCGACACGTCGTTCACCACGCAGTAGCCGGCGACATGCGACAGCGCGTCGGCTTCGTCGATATAGCGGCCACCCTGGCCGATCACCACGCCGAGCTCGACTTCCCAGTCGGTCTTCTCCGAGCCGCGCGGAATCTCGACGTCGTCGTTCGGCCCGGAGATCGCGCTCGTCCATTTGCCGAACACGACCGGCTCCTTCGGGACTTCCATCCCGGATTCGGCCGCGTGGTCGGAATAGTTGAGCCCGATGCAGATGAACTTGCCGACGCGGCCGACGCACGCGCCAAGCCGCGGCGTGCCTTCGACGCGCGGCAGCGACGACGGGTCGATGTCACGCAGCCGCGCGAGCGACGCGGGTGTGAGCGCATCGCCTGCGATGTCGTCGATCACGCCGGACAGGTCGCGAATGTGGCCCTGCGCATCGAGCAAGCCCGGCTTTTCGTGGTGCTTGTCGCCAAATCTCAGCAGTTTCATGTTGTGTGAGGAAACGGAAAGTGAAGAGGAAGACGCGGTCAGTTCGACCAGCCGCCATCGATCAGGTGAATCGCGCCGGTCGTAAACGACGCTTCGTCGGACGCGAGGTACAGCGCGAGCGCGGCCACTTCTTGCGCGGTGCCGATGCGGCCGATCGGCTGGCGCGCGACGAACGCCTGGCGCACCTCGTCGGTCGACACCTGACGCGTGCGCGCCTGGTCCGCGATCCGCTGCTCCAGCGACGGCGACTCGATCGTGCCCGGGCAGATCGCGTTGCAGCGGATGCCCCGCTCGACGAAATCGGCAGCGACGGCCTTGGTCAGGCCGATCACGGCCGCCTTGGTGGTGCCGTAGACGAAGCGGTTCGGCACGCCCTTCACGCTCGACGCGGCCGATGCCATGTTGATGATCGACGCGCCGCCCGCTTCCAGCATCGCCGGCAGCAGCGCGCGGATCAGCCGGTACATCGACGTGACGTTGAGATTCAGCGAGAACGCCCACGCGGCATCGTCGCAATCGAGGATCGAGCCGTGGTGCACGAACCCCGCGCAGTTAAAGAGCACGTCGAACGCGCGCGCCTGCGCGGCGAGTGCCGAAACGTCGCCCGCATCGGTCACGTCGAGCCGCCGCGTGGCCAGCCTGCCGCCGGCGCGCTCGGCGTCGGCCGCGAGTTGCGCGAGCGCAGCCTCGTTGATGTCGGTCGCCAGCACGTCGGCCCCCTCGCTTGCGAACCGCAGCGCGGTCGCGCGGCCGATACCCTGCCCGGCCGCCGTCACCAGCGCGCGCTTGCCCTGCAATCTCATGAGCACCACTCCTGTAGAAGCCGGCCGAGCCGACTGATTGGCACAAAGGACCAAAGGTCCAACCAATCATAGGACAGATTCCGGATTTGTCACGATCGCGGGATTCAGTATTTTCCCGAACGGCAGAATCGGGGCGGCGGCGGTGCCCCGGACTTCGGCGACCGTCTTGTTCTGATTCCGGCGATCAACTACTTGTCCCGCAAAGCCAATGTCGGCGGGGGTTTGCGCCGGCCACGGGCGCCTGGGTCGCGCCGCCGTCGCGGCGAAACTGACAAAAAAGTCACGTTCCCGTCAGGGTGTCAACGGGGGGCGCGCGCGATCATGATGTTGCCGGACCGCGCTTCCCGGATCACCGCACCCCGCCCGTCGCCGATCCCTGACGGGCACCTCCGTCCCCCGCGGTGTCCACGTGACTGAGCGAGCAGACACGGTGGCGCGGGCCGATTTTCCGCCCCGGGCGTTCGCGTCCGGGGCGCTTTTGTCGTTGGTTTTTCGGGAAAATGCGCGTCGATTGTTTCTGAATCGGCAAAAGGTAATTTGAGCCAGACAGGATGTTTTTTCCGGTCACAGACGCTTACATTTAGCGCACCACTCATGGAAACCGCTACGGAATCGCCGTCGGGTAGTGACATCCACTGCCACGGCCGAAACCGCACGAGCTTTAGGAAACGGCAAATGAAGGCCTCCAAATCCCTGCCTGTGCTCGATCCCGCCGACGTCCACGTCGAAATTCTGGAACGTTCCGATACGCTGCTCGTCGTTCGCTGGGTCGAACCCGGCCGCTGTCATTACGGCGAACAGCGCTGGCGCCGCCGCTTCGCGCAGCGCACCGGCACCTGTGCGCTGTCGCGCCAGGTCATCCAGCGCGGCGACGAAGTCTTCCGCCCGGCCGAGCGCCCGGCACCGGCGAACGCGGCCGCGATGATCTCCGCCGCCGAAGTGCTGGCCCTGGCCGGCAGCCGGTAACGCACAACGCGCAAGCCGGCCTAGAACCACCGATCTAGTTCCCCCGCTTGTCTGCTCCGCCCGCGCGGACTATCGTTACAGCATTCGATGTAACGATTGCGCGTCGTGGCGCACCGGCCACGCCGATGGAGGCAGACATGCATGCATGGAGCGCGCGCCACGTCCCGGCGCAAGGCGGCAAAGTTGCGGTCGTGACCGGCGCCAACAGCGGGCTCGGCTGGCACATCGCGGAAACGCTGGCCGCCAAGGGCGCAACCGTCGTGATGGGCTGCCGCGATGCCGCGCGCGCCGCGCAGGCCGCCGATGCGATCCGTCGGTTCCATCCCGCCGCACGGGTCGAAGTCGATCCGCTCGACCTCGCCGATCTCGCGTCGATCCAGCGCTTCGCCGCCGACGTCTCCGACCGCCACGGCCGCGTCGACATCCTCTGCAACAACGCAGGCGTGATGTTCCTGCCGCTGCGGCACACGCACGACGGCTTCGAGATGCAGTTCGGCACCAACCACCTCGGCCATTTCGCGTTGACCGGCCATCTGCTGCCCGCGCTACGCGCCGCGCGGCGCGCGCGGGTCGTGACGATGTCGAGCGGCTTGAACCGCGGCGGCCGGATCCGCGTCGACGACCTTCGGGCCGAACACCGTTACAACCGTTATCTCGCCTACTGCGACAGCAAGCTCGCAAACCTCGTGTTCGCGATCGAACTGCAGCGCCGCTTCCAGGGAGCGGCGTTCGCGGGCATCAGCGTCGCCGCGCATCCCGGCTACGCGGCGACCAATCTGCAGTTCGCGGGCCCCGCGATGGACCGTTCGCCCACGCGCGCCGCGCTGATGCGCGCGGCGAACCGTTATCTCGCGCAACCGGCCGACCAGGGTGCGCTTCCCGCGATTCACGCAGCGACGTCGCCCGACCTCACCGGCGGCTCGTACGTCGGACCGTCCGGCTGGTTCGAGTCGCGCGGCCTGCCGGCACCGGCAAGCGTGCCGCGCGCGGCACGCGATGTAGCGACCGCCGCGCTGCTGTGGGAGGCCTCCGAAGCCGCGACGGGCGTGCGTTTCCTGAGCTCGGGCGTGGCCGAGGGTCGCCTGCCCGCCACGCCGCTCGACACGTCGGCCGAGACACGTTGAATCGCGCCCCTCGCCTCAACATTCATCATACTTATTACACTTACAGAAACGAAAGCTTGGTGAAAGCCTGATTGGACAGCCCACTGTTACCAGTCCGGAAACAATCTATCGTCAAAATCAGCGTTTACCCTCAACCACCCGGTGACTAAGATTTAGTCAATCGCTGCAGACATGGTGTCGCAAGCGAACCCAATAGAACACCGGAGGTCATCATGAAATCGCTCGTTTCCGCAGTCGTTGCCGCTGTCGCCCTGTCCGCTTCGTTCGGCGCTTTCGCACAAAGCACCGTGACCCGCGCACAAGTCCGCAACGAACTGGTCCAGCTCGAACAAGCCGGCTACAAGCCGGGCGTGTCGAGCCCGTATTACCCGAACGACATCCAGTCGGCGGAAGCGCGTGTTCATGGTGCCGACGCCAGCGGCTACGGCGCGCAACCGGCTCCGGTCGTCCACTCGGGCGCCCCGGTTGCCGCAGCGTCGTCGAACGCTCGCGACTCGATCTTCTTCGGCCAGTAAGCCGACGCGCCCTGACGGGCGCACCGCGCACGGCGCGACGAAGCTGTACCCGGACGAGCCCCCGATGCGGGCTCGTCTTTTTTTGTGAAACGCATACCTCCGCCGCCCGGCAGCGGGTGGCTTCGCCCGGGCGCGCTGCGTCCGGGCGCTTTTTCGCGGCGAGGTATGCGTGGCGATGCCGTATGCGCCGGTCAACGCCCCGCGGCTGCCGCAGGCGCCGCACGCGACAGCACGCGCCAGCGCGACAGCAGTTCGTCGCGATCGACGTAGCAGCCCTGCAGATGCCGGCGGCCCGTCGACGGATCGAACTCGGTGCGCGCGTGCAGCACGCGCCGGTTGTCGAATGCCCACATGTCGCCCGCCCGCAGCCGGCGCTGCACCCGGAAACGTGGCTCGCGCGCGAGCCCGAGAAAGCGCCGGTACGCGCGGTAGATGGCCGCGACCGAGCCGGCCGGCGCATCGAGCGGCCCGCGCAGGAAATTCGCGACGCGCACTTCCGTCACGTTGCCGCGTGCATCGAGGCCGATCACCGGCGCCGAACAGCGGTAGTCGCTGTTCGCACTCTTGTTCCAGAACTCGAACGGCGTCGAGGCAAGGTGTTCGAAATCGGCCGGATAGTCGCGCCGCAGCGCTTCCGCGAGCGCAAAGCCGTCGAGGAAAATGCTGTCTCCGCCCGTCGCGTCGTTCGCGAGGCAATGCAGGAACTGCACGCCCGGCTGCAATTCACGCGTCGGCAAGTCGGTGTGTGGCGGCAGGTTGAGCGACGTGTAGGCGTTGCTGTCCGGTCGCGGCTTCGACTCGACATCGAACAGCACGCCGAAATTGCTTTCGCGGATCAGACCGACACGACGCGCGATCTGGTCGACCCGGCCGCGTTCGGCCGGCACGCCCTCGACGAGCGTCAACCCCGTGCGCTGCAACGCGGCGAGCCACGCGCGCAACGCGCCATCGTCCTCCATCACGTCACGCCACGCGAACACCCCGATCGCCGTCGCATCGTCGCCGGCCCATACGTGCCGCCCGTGCGCGGCCTGGCGTTCCGCGCGCGACGCATCGTCGTATGCATGCGCGCGCAACCATCCCGGCGACCAGGTACTGCGATGCCCGTCGTTCCACTCGACGTGCAGCGCGCCGTCGGTTTCGACATGCACGGCGAGCGCCGACAGATCCTCGCGCGCGTCGGCGATCTCGAACACCTGTTCGCGCGTGAGCGCATGCACGCACGCGGAACACGCGCAGTTGTCGCGCAGCCAGTCGAAGTGAAACGGCGATCGTCGCGTGTCGCTCCACTCGACGTTCACCGCTCCATCGCCAATCGTCGCCGCCGCAATGGCCGCGTCGGCGGAATAGGTCCGCCAGTCCTCGATACGGTGTTGCGCTGCCTGCATCGTTGCCTCCCGGAAACGCCCGCTACGCGTGTGGTGCGAGCAGAAACCCGCCGATCATCCGGTGCATCCGCGCCGCCTGCGGGCTCGTTCCGAGCGCGCGCCAGCAACCGTGCACCAGCCCCTCTCCCCTCCAGTAACGCGCGGCGCCGCCGGCCGCAAGGATTCGTTCGACATAGACGCGTGCATCGTCGCGCAGCGGATCGTGTTCAGCGCCGATCGCGAGCACGGGCGGCAGCCCGTCGAAGCGCGACGCCGCGAGCGGCACCGATGCACGCAGCAGCGGATCGTCGTTCAATGCGGCTTCATCCGCATCGCCCCAGTACAGCGCGCGATAACGATGGACGTCGTCGAGCGTCAGCATCGGCGCGCGCGCTTCCGTTTCGCGCGCCGGCGATTGCGGCTCGATGCCGAGCATCGGATATACGAGCGCGATCCCGTCGATGCCGCCTTCGCCCGCGTCGCGCAGCGCGGTCGCGACGGCCGCCGCGAGATTGCCGCCCGCGCTGTCGCCCGCGAGTGTCAGCGGTCGTGCGCACGAGTCGAACGGCCAGTTGACTGCGTCGCGCGCGGCACGCGTGACGGCCAGGCAATCCTCGAGCGCGGCCGGCGCACGATGCTCGGGCGCGAGCCGGTAGTCGACCGCGATCACGGCAAGCCCCGTGTCGGCCGCCAGTTGCGCGGTGATCAGCGCGTGACTGTCGAGCGAGCCGACGACGAAGCCGCCGCCATGAAAGAACAGCACGGTGCCGCGCGGCTCGCCCTGCGCGGGCGCGTAGCGCCGTAGTGCGATCGCGCGTCCGTCCGGCGCATGCCACACGGCGTCCTGCCGCACGATGCCGGCCGGCAGTTCGGCGGGCGTCCATGCGGCCGCGAAGCGATCGTAGACGCGGCGTTGCTCGACGGGCGAGCGCGCCGCCGCGTCGGCTGGATACCACGCGTCGACGGCCGCAACGAACGCCGCGATTTCCGGTTCGAGCATCGTGTGCGCTCCGCAGTCGACGGTCGAAAGTTGAACGCCGATGCTAGCGACGCGGCGGCAGCCCGATCACGCGGCCCGCATACGCGGGCGCCGCGCAATCGCGCTGCAACGCATGCAGTTCGGCCACGCGCGCGGCGACGTCGTCGTCGAACGGCGCCGATTTCGCGCCGTCGCGCGTGTCGACGTGCAGCAGCATCTGCTCGCTCGCCGACACCGCGCCGTCATGACCGTCCGCGAACAGCTCGAGATACAGGTGCAGCCGCTTCGCGTCGTGCGCGAACACCCGCGCGTCAACGCGTACGCGCGTGCCTTCCTTGATCTCCTGCAGATAGTTCACGTGCGCCTCGAGCGTGTAGACCGAGCGGCACCGCTCGCGACGCACGGCGTCGTCGAGGCCGATGCGGTCGAGCAGCGCATCGGTCGCGAAACTGAAGATCAGCAGATAGAACGCGTCGCGCAGGTGGCCGTTGTAGTCGACCCACTCGGGCCGCACGACGTCGTGGTAAATCGTCAGCGGGGTATCGCCGGTCATGTTCGTTCAGTCCTCGAATCGCATCCCGTGCCGCGCCTTCACCGCGGCGATCGCCTTCAGCACCTCGGTGATGCACTCGTCGCGATAGCGTTCGAGCTCCTTGATGCTGCGCGTGCCCTGCTGCTCGCTCGTGCCTTCGACGACGCTGTCGATCAGTTCGTCGGTCAGCTTCGGCGCGACCAGCTTGGTCCATGGCAGTTCGAGCGCGGGGCCGAACTGCTGCATGAAGTGTCGCATGCCTGCGTCGCCGCCAGCCAGCGTGTAGGTCAGGAACGTGCCCATGAACGACCAGCGGATGCCCGCGCCGAAACGGATCGCATCGTCGATCTCGCCAGTCGTCGCGACGCCTTCGTTGACCAGATGGAGCGCCTCGCGCCACAGCGCTTCGAGCAGCCGGTCCGCGATGAAGCCCGGCACCTCCTTGCGCACGTGCAGCGGCCGCATGCCGAGCTTGCGATAGATCGCCATCGCCGCCTCGACCGCTTCCGGCGACGTGCGCGCGCCGCCGAGCACCTCGACGAGCGGCAGCAGGTAGACCGGATTGAATGGATGGCCGACCACGCAGCGCTCCGGATGCGTCGCGCGCGCGTAGAAGTCGGTCGGCAGCAGCCCCGATGTCGATGACGCGATGATCGCGTCGGGCTTCGCCGCGCGGCTGATCTGTTCGTGCAGTTCGAGCTTCAGCGCCTCCCGCTCGGGCGCGCTTTCCTGGATGAAGTCCGCGTCGGCGACGCAGGCCTCGATCGTCGACTCGAAACGCAGCCGCGCGGGATCGGCGCCCGGCGCGAGGCCGACGCGTTCGAGCGCAGGCCAGGCATTCGCGACATTCGCGCGCAACCGCGCCTCGGCGCCCGGCGCCGGGTCCCACACGACCACGTCGAGACCGTGCGCGAGCGCACGGCAAATCCATCCGCTGCCGATCACACCGGTGCCGATCGCGGCGAACGTCTTGATGTCGGTCTTCACTGCCATGTCAACACATCCTTCAAATCGAGGGAAATCGGACGGCGACCGCGCTCGTGCGCGCCGCCGCATTGAATCGGAATCAGCCGTGAACGCTCACGCGAATTCGGTCACCGCGCGGCGTTCGAGCAGACGCTCGCCGCGCGCCGGCAGGCCGAGCTTGCGACGCCCTTCGGCCGGCGTCAGCACGCGGCCGCCGAGGCGTTCGACGATTTCCCGTGCACGCTCGACGAGCGTGCCGTTGGTCGCATGCACGCCACGATCGAGCCAGATGTTGTCTTCGAGGCCGACGCGCACGTGACCGCCGAGCAGCATCGCCTGCGCGACCATCGGCATCTGCATGCGGCCGATCCCGAAGCCGGCCCAGTGCGCGCCCGGCGGCAGGTTGTCGACCATCGCCTTCATCGTGCCGGTGTCGGCCGGCGCGCCCCAAGGAATGCCGAGGCACAGCTGGAACAGTGGCGGATCGTCGAGCAGCCCTTCCTTCAGCAATTGCTTCGCGAACCACAGATGGCCCGTATCGAAGATTTCCAGCTCCGGCTTCACGCCGAGTTCCTGGATGCGCTTCGCGCCGGCGCGCAGTTGCGCGGGCGTCGATACGTAGATGTAGTCGCCGTCGCCGAAATTCAGCGTGCCGCAATCGAGCGTGCAGATTTCCGGCAGCAGTTCCTCGACGTGCGCGAGGCGCGTGAGGCCGCCGACAAGATCGGTGCCCTTGCCGAAGCGCATCGGGTCCTCGCCCGGGCCGATCTCCAGATCGCCGCCCATGCCGGCCGTCAGGTTGATGATCACGTCGACGTCCGCCGAGCGGATCCGGTCGACCACTTCGCGGTACAGGTTCGGGTCGCGGCTGCCGCGGCCCGTCTGCGGATCGCGCACGTGGCAGTGCGCAACCGTCGCGCCGGCCTTCGCCGCTTCGATCGCGGCGGCCGCGATTTCCTTCGGCGTGACCGGAATCGCCGGATGCTTGCCGACCGTATCGCCCGCGCCGGTCACCGCGCAGGTGATGATGACTTCGTGGTTCATGCTGAATGCCCTCGCTTGATTCGTTTCGTGTCGCTCGACTTCTGTCGTACTGCAGATTATTTGTCGCTGCGCGCCGCTCGCTTGCGGCGCGCACGGGCCGTTACAGGCCGAGGTACGCCTTCACGGCAGGCAGGCCGTCCTTGCCGTCGAACGTCTTGACGCCGGCGAGCCAGGCATCGAGCACCTGCGGATTCTTCTTCAGGTATGCCTTCGCGGCGTCCGCCGGTTTCGTCTTGTTCATCACCGACTGCATCAGCTGGTTCTCGAGCTGCGTCGTGAAGCGCAGGTTCTCGACGAGCTTGCCTGCGTTAGGGCAGCGCGAGATGAAGTCGGGCGCCGTCAGCGTGTACACGCGCGCTTCGCCATAGTTCGGGCCGAAACTCGCATCGCCGCCGGACAGGTAGTTCATGCTGATCTGGATGTTCATCGGATGCGGTTCCCAGCCCAGGAACACGACCCACTTCTTCTCGCGGATCGCGCGCTCGACCGTGACGAGCATCCCGGCTTCGCTCGATTCGACCAGCTTGAAGCCACCGAGACCGTATTGATTCGTGTCGATCATCTTCTGGATCGTCGCGTTCGCGCTGCTGCCCGGTTCGATCCCGTAGATCTTGCCGTCGAGTTCCGCGCGGTGCTTCGCGATGTCCTCGAAACTCTTCAGGCCGGCCTGGTATGCGTAGCTCGGCACCGCGAGCGTCGCCTTCGCACCCGACAGGTTCGGCGGCTCGACCACGTTGATCGACTTGCTGTCGAGGAACGGCTGGAGCTGCTTTTGCTGCACCGGCCACCAGTAGCCGAGCGAGATGTCGAGCTGCTTGCTCTTCAGGCCGGCGAACGAGATCGGCACCGATGCGATTGTCGTCGTCGGCTTGTAGCCGAGCCCTTCGAACACGGTCGAGGCGAGCGCCGTGGTGGACGTGATGTCGGTCCAGCCGATATCCGCGAAGCGTACGTTGCGGCAGGTCGCGGCATCCGTTTCGGCGTGCGCCGCGGTCGCGAATGCGCCGGTCGCCAGCACGGCCGCGACGAACGCGGCGATCTTTGTCGACTTCATGGTTTCTCTCCCGATTGGACCGATGTCCGACGGGTTCGCGGAGTGCGTCCCGGCCTGCATCGTGGGAGTAAAAGTAACGAGCCATATTGGTCGAAAGACGACCGGCGGCGACCTTTTCTTGACTATTTGCGACTATGGGTGAAAACCACTACGCTCGGGCAATGGCTTGTATGGCGGGGGTTTGAGGCGAATTACGGTGAAGATGGGTTTGTCCGGATGCGGCGTAACGGATGCCGACGGAGCGTGCTTCGGCGGCGATGCCGGAGCGGGCGTGGCGCCGCTTCCGGCCGGGCGGGTGCGGGCCGGCGCCCGACGCGTTATCGCGGTCCCTCGACGTAGGTTTCCCTGCAGATCTCGCGCAGCGCCTGGACGAGCAGATCCCGCGTCGGCGCATGCGTTTCGGCGGCGCGGGTAAACAGCGCGATGGGCGGCAGCGTCCAGACCAGCGAGTAAGGCACGATCGCCACGCCGGCGATGCGCACCATTTCTTCCGCGATATCGGTCGGCACGATCGATACGGCGTCGTCGCTCGATGCGATCATTTCGCCGATCAGCTTCGACGAGTAGCTTTCGACGATCGGCACGGGCGGCGCGATGCCGGCCGACAGGAACAGGTCGGTCACCTGCTCCCGCATCGGCGTGTGCGGCGCGCCGAGAATCCAGTCCAGCTCGTGCAGCTTCTCCCAGTCGAGCTTCATGCGGGCCAGTTTCGCGGCGAGGCGCCGGCTCGCGATCATCCGGGGCTGCTGCTGGTACAGGACTTCGAAGGAAACCTGTCCCAGATCGACCGCCGACGACGCCCGCCCGATGACGAGATCGACGCTGTGGTCCTTGAGCTGGAGCAGCAGCTGGTCGCTGGTGCCTTCGTGGATCGTCACGGTCAGGCGCCGCTCCATCCGGGATTGCAGCCGCTTGAGCGCCGCCGACAGCATCTGGCCCGAGATAAACGGAATCACGCCGATATGCAGGTGGGCGGCGTGGCCAGCGGCGACCGCCTCCATCTCGCGGGCGAGATGGTCGAGGTCCTTCAGCATCGCCCTGGCGCGCTCGAGCACGACCGAACCGAGCGCGGTCGGCCGCATCCCGCGCGACGAGCGCTCGAACAGCGGCGTGCCGAACATGCTTTCCAGCTCGGACAGCGCGTTCGTCACGGCGGGCTGGCTGCTCGCCATGTGCTCCGCGACGCGCGTGAGCGACCCGTGCTGCTGGATCTGCAGCAGCAGCATCAGGTGCCGCATCTTCAGGCGCGCACCGAGCCGCCTGACCACGTCGTTCGCGTCGAATGTCATTGCCGGACCGCCACATCATCATGAAAAAGTGATGGACCGATATTAAAACAGAATCATCTCCTTATGGACGATCCCTAGAATCACCTCATGGATCGCGTCGGGACTGGCCTGGCGCGCACGCCCGGACCCAAAAACATGAAACAGACAGAGACTCAGCAGCAGGCCGCGTACGACTATCACGAGTTTCCGACCCCGGGGAAGATCTCCGTCGTCGCCAGCAAGCCGCTCGTGACGCAGCGCGATCTCGCGCTCGCCTACACGCCCGGCGTCGCCAGCGTGTGCGAGTCGATCGCCGCCGAGCCGCTGAACGCGCATCGCTTCACGAGCCGCGGGAATCTGGTGGGCGTCATCACCAACGGCACCGCCGTGCTGGGTCTGGGCAACATCGGCGCGCTCGCGTCGAAGCCGGTCATGGAAGGCAAGGCCGTGCTGTTCAAGAAGTTCGCCGGGATCGACGTGTTCGACATCGAGATCAACGAGACCGATCCGGACAAGCTCGTCGACATCATCGCCGGCCTCGAGCCCACCTTCGGCGGGATCAACCTCGAGGACATCAAGGCGCCGGAGTGCTTCACGGTCGAGCGCAAGCTGCGCGAGCGCATGAAGATTCCCGTCTTCCACGACGACCAGCACGGCACCGCCATTACCGTGGCCGCCGCGTTCATCAACGGGCTGAAGGTGGTCGGGAAGTCGATTTCCGAGGTGAAGGTCGTGACGTCGGGCGCCGGTGCCGCGGCGCTGGCCTGTCTGGACCTGCTCGTCGACCTCGGGCTGCCGGTCGCGAACATCTGGGCGACGGATATCGAAGGCGTCGTCTATCGCGGCCGCACCACGCTGATGGATCCCGCCAAGGAACGCTTCGCGCAGGAAACCGACGCGCGCACGCTGTCCGAAGTGATCGGCGGCGCCGACGTGTTCCTCGGGCTGTCGGTCGGCGGCATTCTGAAGCCGGAAATGCTGAAGGCGATGGCCGCGCGTCCGCTGATTCTCGCGCTCGCCAATCCGACGCCGGAAATCTTCCCTGAACTCGCGCATGCGACGCGCGACGACGTCGTGATCGCGACAGGCCGTTCGGATTTCCCGAACCAGGTCAACAACGTTCTCTGCTTCCCGTACATTTTCCGCGGCGCACTGGATGTGGGCGCAACGACGATCACCCGCGAAATGGAAATTGCCGCGGTTCACGCGATTGCCGGCCTCGCGCAGGAAGAGCAGAACGACATCGTCGCGGCAGCCTATGGCGGCGATGAAGTGTCCTTCGGTCCGCAATACCTGATTCCCAAGCCGTTCGATCCGCGCCTGATCGTGCGTATCGCGCCGGCCGTGGCCAAGGCCGCGATCGAAGGCGGTGTGGCGACGCGCCCGCTCGCGGATCTCGACGCGTATGTCGAACAGTTGCAGCAGTTCGTCTATCACTCGGGCGCGTTCATGAAGCCGCTGTTCGCGACCGCGCGTCAGCTCGTGCGTGACGGCGGCAAGGCACGCATCGTGTTCACCGAGGGCGAAGACGAGCGCGTGCTGCGCGCGGTGCAGGTGATCGTCGACGAGAAGCTCGCGCGTCCGATCCTGGTCGGGCGTCCGGAGGTGCTGCTCGCGCGTATCGAGCGATTCGGCCTGCGCCTGCGTCTCGGTCAGGATGTCGAAGTGACCAATCCGGAATATGACGAACGTTTCCCGCAATACTGGACGACGTATTGGGAATTGCGCTGCCGCGACGGCATCTCGAAGGAAATGGCGCGCGTCGAAATGCGGCGCCGCCTGACGCTGATCGGCGCGATGATGGTGCGGCTCGGCGATGCGGACGGGATGATCTGCGGGACGGTCGGCGAATATCACAATCACCTGCGGTTCGTGGACGAAGTCATCGGCAAGAAGCCCGGTGCGTCGACCTACGCCGCGATGAACATCCTGCTGCTCAATCAGCGGACGGTCGCGCTGGTCGATACGCATGTCAACGACAACCCGGATGCGGAGCAGATCGCGGAATTCACGATCGCGGCCGCGCGGCAGATGGAGTGGCTGAATCTCTCGCCGAAGGCTGCGTTGCTGTCGCGGTCGAACTTCGGGTCGGGGAGCGCGGCTTCGGGCGTGAAGATGCGCCGAGCGCTCGAAATCATTCGCACGCATGCGCCGGATATCGAGGCGGATGGCGAAATGCACGGCGACTGTGCGCTCGACGAGGCGCTGCGGTCGCGGCTGCTGCCGATGTCGCCGCTGAAGGGTGCGGCGAACCTGCTCGTGTGTCCGAACGTGGATGCGGGGAATATCGCCTATAACCTGCTCAAGACCGAGGCCGGCAGTAACGTTGCGGTCGGGCCGTTCCTGCTGGGGGTCAATGGGCCGGTGAACATTCTCACGTCCAGTGCGACCGTGCGACGGATCGTGAACATGACGGCGTTGACGGTGATCGAGGCGAATCGCAACGCGGCCGTGTAATTGCAGTTGATGCGGGTCGGCTACGGCCGACCCCGTCGGTCATCGGGCCGTGGTCCGCTGAAAAAACGATATCCGCGATTCAGGTATCAGGATCGTCGGCAAGCGGCGCCGGCTTCGGCAGCCGCCCCTGTTCGCGAGCCATGGCGATGACGGTAACGACTGCGTACATCGACGAACCGCCATCTGGCTGGACCGCTGCAGAAACGAATCGGCCATGACAGGTTCGGTGCCCGCGTTTCGCAAGATCTCCATCAGACGCACGAGATCTACGGATGGAGGGTTTCACCGCGGTTCAGCATGTCGACGAATTCCGCAATTTTACGCGCCCGTGTTTCCGGCTTTTTCGCATTCTGTATCCGGAACAGGATGGCGTAGCGGTTGCGGCTATTCAGGGTTTCAAAGAACGCCTTGGCTTCCAAATTTGCGTTCAACGCAACCTGCAGGTCGTCCGGCACGGTCGAGTTGCCGGCCGACGTATACGCAGCCTTCCAGCGGCCGTCCTGCCGCGCCCTCTCGATCTCGCGCATGCCCGGCGCGCGCATTCTGCCCGCGGCGATCAGCGCTTCGGCCCGGTCTTTGTTGAGTTTGGACCAGATACTTTTTGCGGAGCGTGGAGTGAAGCGTTGTAGCCAGTGCGTCGCGCTCTCGGCCTGCTTTTGGCCATCGATCCAGCCATAGCAGAGCGCGCTTTCCAACGCTTGACCATAGGTGACGGTTCGCTGCGTGGCGCCCTTTTTCGCCAGACGCAGCCATACTCCGCTCGACGTGCCGCCATTTTGCGCTAACCAGCTTTCCCATTCGGTCTGACTGGCAAATGTCAGCGCGCATTCGGTCATGTCACTGTCCTGAATGGTTGAGTACGGGCGTGGGAAACCGTCCGCAGTCCAACAGTGCTTATACGAATAGCAGCGTCCGTGGTGCGACCCAATGCGGGCGTGCAGTCGCCACTATCCGTCGGCTCGTTTGGGTCGGAAGCCGCCGCCGAGTCTGGCGGCTTCCAACCTCGGTCGATCGTTCGGATGGCACATCCCTTCGATGGCCTCGATCATGTCGAGCGCACCATGCGTGCGCCCCACCCTTGGATCGAAAGCACGCCCTACAGAATCCGTTCCAACGCGCTGGCAAACCTACGGACCGCGGCATCGACGTCATGCAGCTTGTCGAGACCGAACAAGCCAATGCGGAACGTCTTGAAATCCGCCGGCTCATCGCATTGCAGCGGCACACCGGCCGCGATCTGCATGCCGACATCGACGAATTTCTTGCCGGACCGGATGTCGTCATCGTCGGTGTAGCTGACCACGACGCCAGGCGCCTCAAACCCTGGCGCCGCCACGCTCCTGAAACCCTTCTCGGCCAGCAACGCGCGAATCCGCGTGCCGAGTTCGAGCTGTTCCGCCCGCACCTTGTCGAAGCCGTATGCGTCCGTTTCCTTGATCACATCGCGCAGCGTCGCAAGGCTGTCCGTGGGCATCGTCGCGTGGTACGCGAAGCCACCGTTCTCGTAGGCTTCCATGATCTGCAGCCACTTGCGCAGATCGCAGGCAAAACTGGTGCTGGTCGTCGCATCGATGCGCTCGCGAGCGAGCGGGCTGAGCATGACCAGTGCGCAACCCGGCGACGCACTCCAGCCCTTTTGCGGCGCGCTGATCAGCACGTCGACACCGCTCTTCTCCATATCGACCCAGATCGTGCCGGACGCGATGCAATCCAGCACGAACATGCCGCCGACCGCATGCACGGCGTCGGCCACCGCGCGCAGATACGCATCGGGCAACATCATCCCGGAGGCGGTTTCGACGTGCGGAGCGAACACCAGGTCCGGTTTGTGTTCCTGAATCGCGGCGACGACTTCTTCGATCGGGGCCGGCGCAAACGCCGCCTGCCGGCCTGATTCGACAGGACGCGCCTTCAACACGATCGATTCGGACGGAATGCTGCCCATGTCGAAAATCTGCGACCAGCGGAAGCTGAACCAGCCGTTGCGGATGACCAGACACTTCTTGTTCGTCGCGAACTGCCGCGCCACGGCTTCCATGCCGAACGTCCCGCTGCCGGGGACGATGACGGCCGCCTTCGCGTTGTAGACCTTCTTCAGCGCGGCGGAAATATCGCGCATGACGCCCTGAAAGCGCTGCGACATGTGATTGATCGACCGGTCGGTGTACACCACCGAATATTCGAGAAGCCCGTCGCGGTCGACATCGGGAAGTAATCCTGGCACGTTCGCCTCCGGTAAAGGATGAAGCATGGGATGAGGGGGCGCGGTATTCGTGAGTGGCTACCGCTGCGCCCATGCAAATCTGCATGATTGCCTTGACGACGAACGATTCTAACGAATGCAGTCTGACGTTGGGGATTTGCGTGTTTTGTGCGGTGCACGCACGAAGCAATCATGTGGCGCATGTCTCGGCGCATCCGACCGCGTCGCTTGCAAGACCGGCTCTCGTCGGTTTTCCGGCATTTCCCGCGCTCAAGGCCTGCAGGCAATCGCCTCGATCTCGATCTTGGTGCCCACCATGTTCGTCGCCTGCAAGGTCGATCGTGACGGCTTGTTCCCCGGGAAGAACTCCCCATAGACACGATTGAATTCGGCGAAGTCGCGCGCGTCCTCGAGCCAGACGGTGGTTTTCACCACGTCGCCGAGTGTGCATCCCGCCAGCGAGAGTACGTGGGCGACGTTCTTCAATGTCTGACGCGTCTGCGCTTCGATTCCGCCCGCGACGAGGCTCCCGTCTTCGTTTCTCGCCACCTGACCGGATACGAATACCAGATCGCCGGCTTTGGTCGCCAACGATCGGGGCAGGTTTCGTGTGACCGGATTGCACTCTGCAAAGTATTCGATCGCCATTTGAGCCTCCCACGATCCATCCGGCGCCGGTGTTGGCTTACGAAAACGAGCGTAACGCGGAAATGGCGCGCTGCCAATTCGGTATTCTCGGTCGGGAAGCCGCTACGCGCCGCAGCATCCGGTCAACGCAATGCGCATCGCCTGCGCGGCGTGCCCGATCCTCGGCGTCGAGTTGATCCGCGCGTGACGGCGCGGGGATACCGCGCCGCCCCGAATACCGGCAATCCGCCGTGCCCGGTGCCGAATCTCCATCAGCGAAGTCGATCAGTACCGATCCGACACGCCGTCGATCCCACGTTCGTGCAGCGCACGAACCAGCCTGGCACGTACCGTCGCGACGTCCGAAAACGCCGGCCGTCGATGCGAGGCGACTTCGGCGGCGGTATAAGGCTTGAAGCCACGCGGCAGCGCATCGCGGTTCATCGTCGTGAGCACCCAGTTGAGCACGTCGGCGAGTTCCTCGTCGGACAACGCCGAGTTCGACGCGCCGGGCACGCGCATCACGTACTCGCGCCCCGCCGGCAGATGCGTGAAATAACCGAGCGAATTCGCGAGAGGCGGCACCTTGCCCGGAATGCCGCCACCTGTCGCCGTGTGGCAGCCCATGCAATTGAGCACCCAGTGTTGTCGCGCGAGTGTGGCGTCGGCCACGCCGTCGGCATGTGCGGGTACGGCAATCGCGAATGCCGCGGCAGCGACCGCCAGCATCGAAGACAGACGGCGTGCCATGAACGCTCCGATCCGCGACGCCGCCACACGCCGGCCGCGACCACGAATGCGCAGGGTATTCAAAGCCCCAGCCCCTTCGTCACGACCGCACGTTGCGCATGAACGGCCGTGCCGTCCATCTCCTTCGCGCGTGCCGCGCGAATGTCGGCCGCCGTGAACGGCTTCGCGTCGCCGTGCTTGTCGTTGAGATCGAATACGACATAGTTGAGCACGTTCGCAATATCGTCATCGCTCGCACTCGCGAACGACGGCATCTTGAAGTTGTAGCGCTTGTCGTGCACCGTGATTTCGCCGAACATCCCGTGCAACAGTGTCGCGACAAGCTGCGCACGGCCCGCATCGGCCGTTGCATACCTGCCCGGGTATTCGGTCAGCGGCGGCGCGAGGCCGTCCTGCCCCTTGCCGCCCGCCTGGTGACACACCGCGCACTGCGCATCGAACAGGCTCTTGCCCGCCGGGTAGTGGACGGCCTGCTGCGCACCGGCGAGACCCGGCCACGCAAAACCCGCAACAGCCGCCACGCACGCGACAACCATCGTTCCAGCTTGCTTCATTTTCATTGCTTCGCCGCCCCCAGCAGGACCGAAACCGAACAGTGGTAATTCGAATTGCCGTTCGCCATGCACCAGTTGATGTCGTTGTTCAGCGACAGCTTGTACAGCGGCTTCTCGCGCTCATTGCGGTTGCAGAAGCACTTGCCGCACGACGTCTTTCCGCAGCAATCGTTGTACGACACGATGTAGTCCGAACCGTCGTGCGGGTTGCGGCACGTGCCGATCCACGTGATCGGCGACGGCGTCGTGCCCGGCGGGCAACTGCTCGACGTACCGCCGCAGCAGCTGCACAGCCAGCCGTCGATGGCGCAGTATTTCCAGTAATCGCAGCTCATCGGATCGTCGCTCGCGCCCGGCGCGGCAGCACCCGAAGCCGCCGATGCGCCCGACGTTGCATCCGCTGCATATGCGGTGCGATCGACGGGCAAGAGCGGCAGCATCGCCGATCCGACCAGCACCTTGCCGAGCTTCGCCATCGCGCTGCGCCGCGAACTATGCTGCGCGACGCCGCGCGCCGACCGCTCGAACCATGAATCAAACAGCCCCATGTGGTTGTTCTCCGTTGACGTTGAAAGAGAGCCGGCCGATCACGCGTGCTGCGCGTGCCCTTCGTGACCGCCATGGTCGAGATTGCCGTGCACGAACTGCTGCAGCGATGCAACGCCGCGCTCCTTCGCTTCGAACAGGCTCTCGAGATGCTCGCGGGTGTTGACGAGACCCTTTGCGCGCACGGTACCGGTGTCGTCGAGCAGCACCGCGTACGGCAGCTTGCCGATCTGGTACGCGAGGCCCAGCTCCTGCGACAGCACGTACGGGAAACGCGCGAGGTCGTGCTTCCGTGCGAAGCGCGTGTGGTCGTCGAGATCGCCGTCGCTCGCGAGCACGATGTTCACCGGCGTCGATTCGCTCGCCTGCAGCGACGGCAACAGCGGCAGCAGCTTCTTGCAGACCGGGCACGTCGGCGACAGGAAGAACAGCAGCGTCGCCTTGCCCGATGCATCGATACCGCCGACCTTCACCTGCGAGCCGCGAATGTCGGTCAGCTCGAACGTCGGCGCGATCGCGCCGACCGCCGGCCCCTTGTCGATCATCAACGCGCCGGCCGGCATGATCCGTTCGTACAGGATGCCGATCTGACGCACGAGCGCGAGACAGATCGCGCCGAGCGCGAGAACGGCGACCCACAGCAAGGCGGTGGAAACGGTGAGAGCGGTTTGCATCATGAATTCCTCAGATGGGAAAGGCGCGGTACGTTGGCGAGCAGCACGTCGACGGTGAGCAGCGCGCAGACGATCAGAAGCACGGAAGAGAACAGCGTCAGGTAGTCGAACCACACGATCGCGCGGCTGCCCGGTTCGACGAACGCGATCGCGGCCAGCACGACGAGCAGCAGCACGCGCGCGACATGCAGCCAGCCGATGCCGCGCGGCGCGGCCGCGCGCGCGGCGGCAAAACCGGAGCAGCCGCAGTCGATGTCGGTATGGCCGCGCAGGATGTTGATCGTCATGCCGGCCGCGAAGACGAGCAGCAGTGCAATCAGGCCGAGCGCACCGGTCGTGCGCGTATCGGGAAACAGCAGCGCTGCGGCGCAGACGGCTTCCGCGAGCGGAATCGCGAACGCGGCGGGCGCGTTGAGTACCTCAGGCAGCAGGCGATAGCCGGCGAGCGCCTGCCGGAACGCCGCGGGCCGGCGGATCTTGGCGAAGGCGCCGAGCAGCACGACGACGGCAGCGCCTGCCTGCGCGCTGGTGGCAAGTACGGGATCGAGCGTCATCGCGGCCTCACGGGTTCACGAGCAGCGTCGACGTACTGCCGATCTGCTTCTCGATGTGCTGCGGCTTACCCGTTTGCGCGTCCATCACGGCAAGATCCGACGTGCCCGTCAGCCCGTAGAACAGCGGCTTGTCGTCCTCGCTGACCTGGATCGACACGAGCGGATCGACCTTCAGCTGCGCGAGGTCCCAGCGCGCGACACGCTGTTTCGACTTCAGGTCGTACACCCAGACCTGCGTGCCGGGATCCTTGTGCGTGCCGTCCCCGCCCTTGTGCATCAGCACGTAGTAGCGGTTCTGCTTCACCTGCACGGCCGTCTGCTGCATGCCGCCCGGGCGCCAGCCTTCGGCTCGCTCGGCGTCGGTCAGCAACGACCACGACTTGCCGAACGCCGGCTTGTCGCCGCTGAAGTCGGCGCTGCGCACGTTGCCGTGGTACGTCGTGAACAGATAGCCGCCGTGGTAGCGCGAAGCGTTGATGAAGGCCGGATCATTGTCGACGTCGATGAATGCATCGGACATCGTGCGCTTCATCTCCTTGCCGTTCGCGTCGAGCGTAACGGTGAGCGCCTTGCCGCTCTCGCACAGCGCGGTGAACCGGTCGTTCCCTGACGGATAGGCGAGCACGCATGCCGCGGTATCGATCTCCGACAGCACCGCCCTCGACACCGCGTCGATCACCGTCACCGACGCGGCCGGCGTGATGTTCGCGACGTACAACCGCTTGCCGTCGGCGCTGAACGCGGTGTTGTACGGTGACGGCACGTGCTGCCCGTGCTTCGCCGGAATCACGATCTCGCCCGTGTGATCGAGTGTCGTGTTGTCGGTCATCTCGACGACGTCGGTGCGCGTGCCGTGCGAGCCGCGCGAGAAATAGGTCGTCGCGATGAAGCTCGTCTTGTGGTCGGGCGAGATCGCGAGGCCGGGCGCGAAGCCGCCATCGATCTGGCCGAGCAGCTTCTTTGCGTCGGCGTCGTACACGAAGATGCGTCCGTCGGTCATCGTCGGCATTGCGATATCGACAACGTACACCTCGTGCGGATGCCACGGCGGCATCTTCTGCACGACCAGTTCCTCGGGCTTTTCTGTCGCGTATGCGCTGCCGGCCCACGCCGCCGCGAACGCCAGCGTCGCCGCGAAAGCCGCGGTGCGTCGCCTTGTTCTCATGTCGCCTCCAGTTGGGATTCACGTTATGTTGGGCGACTGTAGTTCGACAATAAATCCGTTCAGCACCCGGACCGGCAACGCGTGCGTGCCGATTCGGGATATTGGAAAACCGCCTGAAAGGCACCCGCGGTCGAGACCTTCCGCCCCCTCCAAAACCCCCATGGAAATAGCGCTCATCCGTATTGCACCGACCGTGCGGTCGGTTTAATCTTGCGCGGTCCGAACGACCGCCGGAGGCGCCATGCTCGTGTTTCATCAGATGTTCGACGACGCGGACCGGCATGCCGAGGCGCTGCGCGGTTGGGATCAGCGCTATGACCAGATCGGCTCCGGCTCGTATCGCAGCGCGGTCAAGCACGCGGAGTTCGACGGCGTGCAACTGTTCCAGGAAGCGGCGAACGTGCGCATCATCCAGCGCGGACGCCTGCCGCCCGGCCATACGGTGCTCGGCATGCCGCTCACCGGCTCGGGAACCTTCGCATTCGGCGATGCGCGCATCGAGCGCGGCACGATCGTACTGGCGCGCGGCGGCTCGCCTTTCGAACTCCATTCGCCCGACGACATGTCGCTGATCGGCGTGGTCGTCGATTCCGAGCTGATGCAGCAAATCGAGGATGCCGCCGATGTCCGGCTCGACGAGCGCGCGTTGCGGCGCGGCGTCGTCGACGTGCCGGTCGCCGCACGCGAACGCGCGAGCGTGCAGCTCGCGACGCTGCTCGAACGCGTGCTGTCGGCGCCCGATACGTTCGATACGGCGCGTGCGAAGTCCGGGCTGCGCGGCGATGTCGCGAACGTGCTCGTCGATTTGCTCACGTATCGCATGCCCGAGCCGTCGAATCGTCTGACGCATGCGTGCCATGCCGACATCGTGCGGCGCGTGCACGACTACGTGATCGAGCACCCGGAGGCGCCCGTCGACATCCTGAGCCTGTGCACGCAACTGCGCGTGAGCCGGCGCACGATGCAGAACAGCTTCCAGTCGGTCGCGCAAACCGGCCCGCTGAACTACACGCGCTCGCTACGCCTCGCGCAGGTGCGACGTCTGCTGCTCGACACGCGGCAGTCCGACCTGCCGATCAGCGAAGCGGCCGCGCGCTGGGGCTTCATCCACCTCGGGCATTTTGCGAACGCGTACAAGGCCCAGTTCGGCGAACTGCCTTCGACGACAGCGCGCCGCGCGGTGCGCGGCGCAAAAACGCGCTGAGCACCTGAAAAACCCGCGATAATCGTGCGTTGAACGTTCGGCTTGCGCGAGCCGGGCGCGGCATGCGCGTGCCTGCCCGCTCGCCGTGCCACGTTGCGTCGCGCCCGTACGTGACGACCACCCGATTCCACCCCACGCCCCGATGCCCGAGGATTTCCACTTTCTGTTGCTGCCCGGCTTCTCAGCGCTCGGCTTCATGTCGGCGGTCGAACCGCTGCGCGTCGCGAACCGCTTTCGCACCGAGCTGTACCGCTGGCACGTGATCAGCGCGGACGGCTCGCCCGTCGCCGCGAGCAACGGCATCCCGGTCGCCGCCGAAGCCGCGTACGCGGACGTCGCGCAGGTCGAGACGGTGTTCGTCGTCGCCGGCTTCGATCCGCTGGTGTGCTACGACCGCGCACTCGGCGACTGGCTGCGCCGCCAGAACCGGCACGGCGCGACGCTCGGCGGCATCGACACCGGCAGCTTCGTGCTCGCGGAAGCCGGGCTGTTCGACGCATCGCAAACGCTCACGCTGCACTGGGAAGCGCTCGCCGCGTTCCGCGAACGCTATCCCGGCCTGAACGCGACGCAGGAACTGTTCGAGATCGATGACCGGCGCATCACTTGCGCGGGCGGCACCGCGTCGATCGACATGATGCTCGACCTGATCGGGAGACGGCACGGCGCCGATCTCGCGGCGGCGATCTCCGAGCAGTTCGTCGTCAGCCGCATCCGGCAACGCTCGGACAGCCAGCGGCTCGAGATCGCCGCGCGCTACGGCGTGCACAACCGCAAGCTGATCCAGGTGATCGACATGATGCAGCGGCATATGGAGAGCCCGCTCGGCTCGGACGCGCTCGCGCAGGACGTGTCGATCACGCGGCGCCAGCTCGAACGGCTGTTCAGCGCGACGCTGAACGACACGCCGACACACTTCTACCTCAACCTGCGCCTCGATCGCGCCCGCGAGCTGCTGCAGCAGACCGACATGAGCATCACGTCGGTCTGCGTCGCATGCGGCTTCGAATCGCCGTCTCATTTCTCGCGCGCGTATCGCTCGCGTTTCGGCGTGAGCCCGCGCAGCGACCGCCGCGCGACGCGCTGAGCAGCGCCGCTTTTACGTACAATCCGGCGCGCTATTGCGCGCTTCGACAGCGTTTCACGTCATTCGATGAACAATGCCGCCGATTGATCGACTGACCGAAGCGGCCTTCGAAAATAAATTGCAATGTCGCCGAAAATATTCTGTAACATACCTCGCAATTAATTAGATAGGCAGCCCTAAGGAGATGAGAGCCCGGGCCTGACACACGTCGCGCCACGCAGGCTGCCGAACCGCTATCAATGCCGATCCGAGGGGTATGACATGACGATGCTCGCTTCGCCGTCGCCGCACCTGCCTTCCGTTCGCTTCCCCGCCGCCTTTCCGCTTCAATTCGTTTCGACCTGACGCTTAGTCGTCCTCAGTCAGTCGAATCTCCCTGCACCGCTTTCTCGCACCGGTTCCATCGAGCCGGCGCGTGGGCCGTGTCGTGCCTGCTCGCCACAAGCGCGCGGGCGTGTTCAACCGTTGAGATGAGGATCACGTATGCAGACATCACGCAAAGCATTGCCGCTCGCCCTGGGTCTCGCGCTCGGCTTCGGCATCGTCGGCGGCAGCGCGGCCGATACCAAGGTCGCGAACCCGCAGGCGTCGAGCCTGCGCGAAAGCCTGACGCGCGGCGTGGCACCGGCCGCGACCAAGGCCGACACGGCCGCCGGCCAGTTCCGCGCGGACGGCGTCGCCGTCACGCTGTACAACCCCGCGTATCGCGCAAAGAAGGCGGCCGCCACGCCCGCCGCCGCCGCGCGCGATTTCGTCGCATCGCAGGCAACGCAGCTCGGGCTCGACCCAGCCGCGCTCGCGAGCCTCGCGGTGACGTCGGAGCGCGACGACGCCGATTTCACCGTCGTGCGCTTCCAGCAGCAGGCGGCCGGGCTGCCCGTATACGGCAGCGATATCGCGGTGACGGTCGCGAAGGACGGCCGCATCCTGTACGTCGCGAGCAACACGATCAACGGCGTGGTCGCCACCGCGCGCAAGGCGCAGGCCGTCGACCAGCAGCAGGCGCTCGACCGCGCGCGCGCGTATCTCGGCGTCGGCGGCTTCACGAACCTCGACGCGCAGCTCGTCGCGTTCGTCGACAAGGCCGGCACGCATACCGCATGGAAGGTGCGCGGCCGCCCGCAGGACGGCCCGAAGGGCGACTGGGAACTGCTGATCGACGCGGGCAGCGGCGAAGTGCTGCGCGCCGAGGACAAGGCGTTCTATGCGACCGACGGCACCGGTTTCGTGTTCCGGCCGGATCCGCTTTCGTCGACGAAGAGCAGCTACGGCAGCACGGGCTACAAGGACAACAACGATGCGGATTCCACGCAGCTCACGGCCTCGCGCGTACGCGTGACGCTGAAGGATCTCGCGCAGTCGAATTCACGCTACGTGCTGTCGGGCCCGTATGCGTCGTGCGTCGACTTCGATGCGCCGCGCGACAACGCCTGCCCGGCACAGGCCACGCCTACATTCGAGTTCACGCGCGGCAACCTGTACTTCGAGGCGGTGAACACGTACTACCACATCGACACGTTCCTTCGTTACGTGAATCAGACGCTCGGCATCAAGGCGATGCCGTACCAGTACACGGGCGGCGTGCAGTACGACCCGCACGGCGAATCGGGCGACGACAACTCGTCGTACTCGTCGAGCAGCGGCCGGCTCACCTTCGGCCAGGGCGGCGTCGACGATGCGGAAGATGCGGACGTCGTGATCCACGAGCTCGGCCACGGCATCCACGACTGGGTGACCAACGGCGGCCTGTCACAGCAGGAAGGCCTGTCGGAAGGCACCGGCGACTATCTCGCCGCCGCGTACAGCCGCGACTTCAACCAGTGGAGCCCGTCCGACGCGCAGTATCACTGGGTCTACAACTGGGACGGCCACAACGAATACTGGGGCGGCCGCGTGACGAACTGGAACGTCGGGCGCACCTACGCGCAGGCACGCGGCGCCGAGATCCACACGGCCGGCCAGTACTGGGCGTCGTGCAACCTCGTCGCGCGCGACGCGATCGGCGCACAGGCGATGGACAAGGCGTTCCTGAAGGGCCTGTCGATGACCAACAGCTCGACGAACCAGAAGGCCGCCGCGCAAGCGGTGCTGACAGCCGCCGCCGCACTCGGCTACAGCAGCGCGCAGCTCACGGCGATCGGCAATGCGTACAACAAGAGTTGCACGTACGGCGTGACCGTGCCGCAGAAGTCGTAATTCCGTAGCAGGCGGGGGGCGTCGCACGACCTGCGGCGCGCCCACTTCCTCGACATCGCCATCCTCACGAGATCGAACATGCCTACTCTGACATTGACCCGCCTGAGCGCCGCGCTGGGCGGCATGCTGCTGACCGCCGCCGCGCACGCCACGCCGGTATGGATCACGCTCGGCGACACCGCTTTCCGCCAGCTTCAACGCATCGATGCGAGCGCAACCGCGCAATACAGCACCACGCTCGACGCCGGCAAAGCGGCCGACGGCGCCGCGCGCCGCGAAACCGTGCACGTCGTCGAGATCGACGACGCGCGGCTCGGCGAACTCGCCCACGCGGTACACCATGCGCGCGGCCACGGGCCCGGCTACATCGTGCACGACTCGTTCGACGACGCACGCCTGGCGTTGCAGCCGGTATCCGCGGCGCTCGCGAAACAGGTGGCCGCGACCGCTTACACGGTGTCGAACGCGCCGCAGATCAAGACCTGGGTGCAGCAACTGCAGGCCAGTAACATCGTCGGCACGATCGCATCGATGTCCGGCTTCACCAACCGCTACTACACGACGTCGTACGGCGTCGCCGCATCGGACTGGCTCGCGCTGCAGTGGAAGCAACTGGCCGGCTCGCGCACCGACATCGCCGTCGAGCAGTTCGCGCATACGGGCTTCCCGCAGAAATCCGTGATCCTGACGATCCGCGGCAGCGATCCCGCCGCAGGAACGGTCGTGCTGGGCGGCCACCTCGATTCGACGGTCGGCCGCACGACGGAAAACACGCGCTCGCCTGGCGCCGACGACGATGCGTCCGGCATTGCCAGCCTGACCGAAGCGCTGCGCGTGCTGCTCGCGAACGACTACCGGCCGAAGCGAACGATCAAGTTCGTCGGCTACGCGGCCGAGGAAGCCGGGCTGCTCGGATCGAAGGCGATCGCCAAGCAGTTCCGCACGCAGAATGCGAACGTGGTTGGCGTGCTGCAGCTGGACATGACGAACTACAAGGGCGATCCGAAAGACATCTACCTGATCACCGACTACACGAACGCCGCGCAGAACACCTACCTGACGAACCTGGCGAAGACCTACCTTCCGGAACTCGCGATCAGCACGTCGCAATGCGGATATGCCTGTTCGGACCACGCGTCCTGGAATGCGCAGGGTTATCCGGCGTCGTTCCCGTTCGAGGCCGACCAGAACGACAGTCCGTACATCCATACCGTGAACGACACGCTGGAGAATTCGGACCGGCAGGCGAACCACGCGCTGAAGTTCGGCAAGCTGGCGCTCGCGTATGCAGTCGATCTCGGCGGTGACGGCAGCGCGACCGTCAAGCGCTGACGCGACCTCGCCGCCTCGAGCCGCACCGGGCGCGCGCGTCGTGCGCGCCCATTCGAGTGCGTTTCCCGTTCCGGATAGAATCGTCGTTCGATCACTTCCGCAACACGGTGCACATCCATGACCGACCTCCCCCGCTCCGCCGACGATCTCTCGCCCGAGCGCGTCACGACCGCGTTCGACCTGCCCGGCCACACGACCGTCCGTTCGCTCGGCGTCGCGCAGGGCATCATCGTGCGTTCGCGCTCGATCGTCGGCTCGTTCGGTGCGGCGCTGCAGACCATTTTCGGCGGCAACATCACGCTCTATACGTCGCTGTGCGAGAAGGCGCGCGAGCAGGCATTCGACAAGATGCTCGCCGACGCGCGCAAGCTCGGCGCGAACGCGATCGTCGCGATGCGCTACGACTCGACCGAGATCGGGTCGGGCGTGACGGAAGTCATCTGCTACGGCACGGCCGTGCGCGTGACGCAGGATGCCTGACGCACGTCATGCGTCGCGTTCGAGCGACTTCATGTTGGTCAGCTGAGGAAACAGCTTCATCCATGTCAGCGCGACGGCGATCGTCGCCGCGCCGCCGACGACGATCGCGGCCGGCGCGCCCCACCACGCCGCCGTCACACCCGATTCGAATTCACCGAGCTGGTTCGACGTACCGATGAACAGCGAGTTGACCGCGCTCACGCGGCCGAGCATGTCGTCGGGCGTACGCAGTTGCACGAGCGACAGGCGCACGACGACGCTCACGACGTCCGACGCACCCAACGCCGCCAGCGCGACGAGCGACACCGCGAAATGCCTCGACAGCCCGAACACGATGGTTGCGATGCCGAACGCGATCACGCCGCCGAACATCGCGCGGCCGGGCCGCCCCTTCAACGGAAAACGCGTGAGCCACAGCGTGCCCGCGAGTGCGCCGACCGCGGGCGCCGCGCGCAACGCGCCCAGCCCCCACGGCCCGACCTGCAGAATGTCGCGCGCATAGATCGGCAGCAGCGCGGTCGCGCCGCCGAACAGCACCGCGAACAGGTCGAGCGACAACGCACCGAGGATCGCCGGTTCGCGCCGGATGAACGCGATACCGGAAAACACCGAGCGCAGCGTGACCGGCTCGCGCGCGGGGGGCGCGCTGCGCAGCGGAATCGTGCCGCTCAGCACCGCCGCGATCGCGAACGCGACGACGCTCGTGCCGAACGCGGCGGGCGCGCCGACGCCATACAGCAGCCCGCCGAACGCCGGCCCGAGAATCTGCGCGGCCTGGTTCGCGGACGTCGATAGCGCGGTCGCGCGCGGCAGGTCGCCGCGCGGCACGACGGCCGGCAGCAGCGACGACACCGACGGCGATTCGAACGCGCGCGCGGTGCCGACGATCGCCGCAAGCGCATACACGCCCGGTGCGGTGAGCCCCCCTTTCGCAGTGCCGAGCAGGAATACGCCGGCGGCCAGCGCCTCGACGCTCTGGCAGATCGTCGCGATGCGCCGGCGATCGTAGCGGTCGGCCACCTGCCCGACGACGAGCGTCAGCGCGAACATCGGCACGAACTGCGCGAGCCCGACGAGACCGAGCGCGAACGCGCTGTGCGTGAGCGCATAGACGTACCAGCCGATCGCGACCGACAGGATCTGGAACGCGAGCGACGACATCACGCGCGTGCCCCAAAAGCGCTGGAACGGTGCGTGGCGGAACAGGTTGGCGGGTAACGGTGCGGTCATCGGAGGGATGTGTGGAAGCGGGCGATCGGCGAGACACGGGGCGCGTCAAACCGCGATGATATCGCCAACCGCCGAAACCTCGTCTCGCGCGCGTCCGCCACGCGCGGCACCACACCGTACAAAAAAAAAGCGCGAACCGCGGTTCGCGCCAAAGAGAGACCTCGCTGAAGACGTCGAATGAACTACCCCACCCCGCTCAGAACGAATGCCGCATCCCGATCCGCACATCGGCCTGCGTCTGCGTCGTCGACGGCGTGAAGCTGTAGCCGATCACCGCATCGACACCCTGCGAAGCACGCAGGTAATCGCCGGAGATGTACACGTCGGTGCGCTTCGACAGCAGGTAGTGCAGGCCGGCCGTGCCCTGGTTCCAGTGGTGGCCTTCGAAGCGCGTGTGCTGGTAGCCCGCGATGAAGCTCAGCGCCGGCGTGAACTGGTACAGGCCGCCGCCTTCGTACACCTGCATGTGCGACGACTGGCCGAAGCCCTTGATCGTCGTGTACGAGAAGTTCGCGTCGAGCGACAGCTTGCCGATCGTGTAGCTCGTGCCGATGCCGAACGTGCCCTGGCTGTCGACGTCCATCGCGGTGTTCGCGAACAGGTCGGTGCGGGCGCCGGTCGCCGGATCGACGGTCACGGTCTGCTGGCCGAGGAACGTATGCGTGCCGATCATCGCGTACGGGTCGAACGCATAGATGCCGTTCGGGTTGTTCAGGCGCGTGTAAGCGGCGCCGATCGAGAAGTCGCCCTTCGTGTAGCTTGCGCCCGCGCTCCATGCGCTGTTGCGATGGAAGTTGCCGGCGACGTTGCCGAACGAGTACATCGCGCCGAACTTGAAGCCGCTCAGGTCGTTCGACAGGAACTTGACCGAGTTCGGCAGGCGGTCGCCATTGAAACGGTCGAAGTCGCCCTGGTGGATCGCGTAGCCGCTGCCCCATGCCGAGATGTTGTAGATCGACACGAGCTCGTTGGTGATGTCCAGCTGGTTGCCGAACGACAGCGTGCCCCAGTCGTTCTGGAGACCGACATAAGCCTGCCGCCCGAACTCCGCCCCGCCGAAGCCGAGCTGGCCGTTGCCGAGGTGGAACCCGCTCTCGAGCGCGAACACGGCCTTCAGGCCGCCGCCGAGATCTTCCGTGCCCTTCAGGCCGAAGCGGTTCCCGTAGGAAACGCCGTCATCGAACTTGACCACGTGCGAACCGCCCGTGTTGTTCACGTACGTAATGCCCGCATCGAGAATCCCGTATAGCGTCACGCTGCTCTGCGCGTGGCCGATGGCGGGAATACAGGCCGCGCATGCCAGCGCGGCGGCTACGGCAACTTTCTTTTGCTTCATTGTCGACCACCCTCCCTGAACCCTTCGATGGAAAGAACCGTGGCCTGGCGCGCGCAGCAATACGCCGGCTGATTCGAATTCGTTACGTCCGCTGGCTTCGGCATTTCGTTTTCCGCAATAACGCAGCCATTGGCGAAAAATACAAACCCATATTTCAGGCCACCAGTCTGAAGGCGACACCAAATGGTCTTGATGCGACTGGTCGGGAAAACACCGAGACGGGCGGCACGGCAAAAACCGGCCGCCCGGAGGCAGGTCAGCGGGCGTCGAGCGCCGCGCGCACGGCCGGCAGGGCCGGCGTGCCGGATGCGGTCGTCACGCCGTCCAGCCAGCCCTCGACGAGCGCCGGGTCGGCCTTCAGCACATGCTGCGCCGCGAGCGCGGGCGACGTTTTGTGGTCGAGCATGTCCGCGATCATGCGGTTCTCGACGTCCACGGAAAACGTCATCTGCCGGAACAGCCGCGCCAGGTTCGCGCACTGGCCGGCAAAGCCCGGGCGCGTCACCGTGTTGACGGTCGCACCGCCATAGTTCGGGCCGAAATACGCGTCGCCGCCCGACAGGTAGGTCAAGTGGAACTTCGTGTTCATCAGGTGCGGCTCCCACGCGAGAAAGACGATCCAGCGCTTGTCCCGCACCGCGCGCTCGACCTGCGTGAGCATCCCCGTCTCGCTCGATTCGACGAGCGACCAGTTCGCGGACCCGAGCGCATGATCGGACAGCATCCGCTTGATGTTCTGGTTCGCGGGCGCGCCGGGCTCGATCCCGTAGATCTTGTCGCCGAAGCGGTCCGCGTAGCGCGCGAGATCGGCGAACGTGTGCACGCCAGCCGCCGCGACGTAGTCGGGCACGGCCAGCGTGAACTTCGCGCCGCTCAGGTTCGCGTGCAACACGTCGATCGACTTCTCGTCGACGAACGGCTTCACGAGCGGCGCCTGCGCGGGCATCCAGTTGCCGAGGAACACGTCGACCTGCCCTTTCTTCAAGCCCTGGTATGTGATCGGCACCGACAGGTTCGCGACGTCCTGCCGGTAGCCGAGCGCCTTCAGCACGACGCCGGCCATCGCGTTCGTCGCGTCGATGTCGGTCCAGCCGGGCGCCGCCATCTTCACGTCGCGACACGTCTGCGGATCGGCGGCGTGTGCGGACTGCATCGCCACCACGCACGCGGCCGCGGCCAGCGCCGTGCCGAGCCTCCGGATTGCTGCATTGCATTGCCGTTTCATGATTCGCTTCCTCCGTCGTTCGTCAATGACCGCGATGCAGTACGTTCAGCGCCCGACGCGCGGAAAGCGCGCCATCGCTTCGAGCGTGTCGAGTTCGATGTGATTGCGCATGTAGCGCTGGCTCGCGTCGGTGAACGGCTGCCAGTCCCATGCCTGGATGCGGCCCTGCGTCGTCGCCGCGTAATGGAACCGGCGCCGCCGCTGGCTCGCGCGCACCTGGGCGTCGAGTTCCGGCAGGTTCCAGCGCCGCGCCGCCTCCGCACGGAATGCGGCGAGCACGTCGGCAGCTTCGGGCAGACCGGCCAGATTCGTACGCTCGCGCGGATCGTCGGCGAGGTTGTAGAGCTGGTCTGGGTCGGCCGGGCAATGCACGTACTTCCAGTCGCCGCGGCGGATCATCACGACCGGCGCGACCGCCCCTTCCGCGAGGTATTCGCCCAGCGCGACGTCGTGCGCGCTCGCGCCCCGCAGATGCGGCACGAGGCTCGCGCCGTCGATCGCGTCGGGCCAGCCGCCGGCCGGCGCCGCGCCAGCCAGGTCGACGAGCGTCGGCAGCAGGTCGACGTGCGATACCGGTCCGCGCACGCGCGCGGCGTCGAAGCGGCCCGGCGCGTGAACGATCAACGGCACGCGGCAGCCGCCCTCGAAGAACGTCATCTTGTACCAGAGTCCGCGCTCGCCGAGCATGTCGCCGTGGTCGGACGTGACGATCACGATCGTGTCGTCTGCGAACCCGCATTGGTCGAGCGCGGCCAGCACGCTGCCGAACTGCGCGTCGACGTAGGACGTCGCGCCATAGTACGCGCGGCGCGCGGCGCGGATCTGCGCGTCGGTCGGCGGCGTGCGGTCGTTTTCGCAGACGAAGCGCAGCCGCTGCGAATGCGGATCGCTCTCGGCCGCATCGAGCCGCACGGCCGGCATGTCGATCTCCTCATCGCTGTACAGATCCCAGTATTCGCGCGTGATCGCGTACGGATCGTGCGGATGCGTCAGCGAGACGACCATGCAGAACGGCCGCTCGTCATGCCGGGCCGCACGCTCGCGCGCGACGTCATAGAGCTTCTGCTTCGCCGCGAACGTGACTTCGTCGTCGAAGTCGAGCTGGTTCGTGCGCACGCACGGGCCGGCCTCGAGCACCGAGCTCATGTTGTGATACCAGCTCGGCCGCTCGGTCGGGCGGTCCCAGTCGGGCACCCAGCCGAAGTCGGCGGGATAGATGTCGGTCGTCAGCCGCTCCTCGAAGCCGTGCAGCTGGTCGGGGCCGCAGAAATGCATTTTGCCGGACAGCATCGTGCGGTAGCCGCCCGCGCGCAGGTAGTGCGCGAAGGTCAGCGTTTGCGCCGGCAGTTCGGCGGCGTTATCGTAGGCGCCAATACCCGACGGCAGCTTGCCAGTCAGCAGGGAGAAGCGCGATGGCGCGCACAGCGGGCTCGCGCAATACGCGGCATCGAACACCACGCCTTGCGAGGCCAGCCGGTCGAGCGTCGGCGTGCGTGCGACGCGATTGCCGTAGGCCGGCAACGCGAACGGCGTCAACTGGTCGGCCATCAGGATCAGGATGTTGGGAGTCGGGTTCGTCATCGGCGGTCGTGGGGAAATCGGTGTTCGAACGGAACGGTGCGACGCCTGGGCAGCGGCGCAGCCAGCATGACGGACGCAGCGTGAAGAAAGTGCCGCGCGCACCGGCCGCGACTGGCTAGAATCGCGGAAGGATCGGCACGGTGCCGTGCCGTCCGAAGCACTATCCCCCGCCCGAATTCGCGCGGGAAGGCGTCCGGCCCTTATGAGGCCATTAGAGAGACTTATGTCGAAATCCGAACCGTTACCGTCGATGCAGGCGCTGCGCGCGTTCGAATCGGCCGCCCGTCTCCAGAGCTTCACGGCCGCCGCGCGCGAGCTCGGCTCGACGCAGCCGGCCGTGAGCCAGCAGGTGTTCCAGCTCGAGGCGGAACTCGGCGTGCCGCTGTTCGAGCGCAGCCCGCGCGGCGTCACGCTGACGAGCGACGGCCAGTGCCTGTACGAAGCCGTGCGGGTGAGCCTCGACACGCTGCGCGGCGCCACCGCGACGCTGCGTGCGCGCCGCGAGCATGGCGCACTCACGATCGTCACGGATTTCGGTTTCGCGACCTACTGGCTGATGCCGCGCCTCGCGGGCCTGAAACGCGTGATGCCGGACGTCGACGTGCGGGTCGTCACGTCACAGGACTTCGACGCGCAGCGCGACCACGCCGACATCGCGATCCTGTTCGGCGATGGCCACTGGCCGTCGTGCACGGCCGCGCGGCTCTTTCCGGAATCCGTCACCCCGGTCTGCTCGCCCGCGTTCCGCGCCGCGCACCCGCACGTCGCCCGGCCCGACCACCTGCATGCGCTCCCGCTGCTGCACGTGCAGCCGACGCGCCCCGAACGCTGGCTGTCGTGGGCCGGCTGGTTCGACGCGCACGGCCAGGACGCGCCGGCCGCCGCGCGCGGCGTGACCTTCAACAGCTATGCGCTCGTGATCCATGCTGCGCTGCTCGGCGAGGGTGTCGCGCTCGGCTGGTCGCCGCTCGTCGACGAGCTCGTCGCGTCCGGGCAGCTCGTGAAGCTCGTCGACGCGCCCGTCGTCACGTCGCGCGGCTACTTCCTCGTGCGTCCACCGCAGCGCCCCGAGCCGGACGCGACCCACGTGTTCCGGCGCTGGCTGCTGGATGCGTGCGCACCTGCCTGAACGATCGTCCGGCCGGCCGGAGGATATGCGCCCGACGCCGGCCGTACCGGCTGCGCCCCGCCGCCCAACGCCCGCCGGCGAGCCCGCACATGAAGCGCCGCCCCCGCCCGGCCGCGCTGGCGCGCCGATACCAGCCACACGGCGGGTTGGTTCTATCCGCGCCGAAAACGTCCTGATTTACTTGAGTCTCCCGCTACCCGCGTAGCCTGGCGCCCCGGTGCGCCGCCGCGCGGGTTCGCGCCCCATGACTCCGAGGAATTTCATGACCGCCGACTCACGCCCCGATCAATTCGTCCTGACGCTGTCGTGCCCGAGCGCTGCCGGCCAGGTCGCCGCCGTCGTCGGCTTTCTCGAGCGCCATCGCTGCTACGTCGATGCGCTGAACGTGTTCGACGACGATCTCAGCAACCACTTCTTCGTGCGCTGCGTGTTTCATCCGACGGATGAGACGCTACAGATCGACGCGTTGCGCCAGGAGTTCGGGCCGATCGCGACCGGGCTCGCCGGCGGCGGTGAAGGCGACACGCAATGGGCGATCCACGACGTGAACGCGCGCCCGAAAGTGCTGATCATGGTGTCGAAGCTCGAGCATTGCCTCGCGGACCTGCTGTTCCGCTGGCGGATGGGCGAGCTGAAGATGGACATCGTCGGCATCGTGTCGAACCATCCGGATTTCGAGCCGCTCGCCGCGCAGCACGGGCTGCCGTTCCGCCACTTCCCGATCACGGCCGACACCAAGGCGCAGCAGGAAGCGCAGTGGCTCGACTTCTTCGAATCGAGCGGTGCCGAACTCGTGATCCTCGCGCGCTACATGCAGGTGCTGTCGCAGGAAACCAGCGCGAAGCTCGCGAACCGCGCAATCAACATCCATCACTCGTTCCTGCCCGGCTTCAAGGGCGCGAAGCCGTATCACCAGGCGCATGCACGCGGCGTGAAGCTGATCGGCGCGACCGCGCACTTCGTGACCGACGATCTCGACGAAGGTCCGATCATCGAGCAGGTGGTCGAACGCGTCGATCACGCATTGCGTCCCGAGCAACTGCTCGCGGTCGGCCGCGACGTCGAATGCATCACGCTTGCACGCGCGGTGAAGGCGTTCATCGAGCGCCGCGTGTTCCTGAACGGCGACCGGACGGTGGTGTTTCCGTAAGCACATATATTCGGCGCGCAGCCAACAAAAAACCCGACCGGCAGCAACAACCGGTCGGGTTTTTTATCGCCTGACGTTCGACGCTTCGCGCGACGGCTCCGGGTGCGGTGTCCGGATTCGTCACGCGCCGCGCGTGCCGTGGTCAGGTGCTCACTTCACCCACGCGAAGTGGTACGACAGCCAGATCGTGAGGCCCGCGCCTACCAGCGCCGCATACGGCATCAGGTTCAGCCACATCGCGCGCTTCGGCACCTCGAGTTCCATGTCGCGCTGCATCTGCGCGGGGAACCGGCCGCGATCCTGCCAGTAGTGGCGATAGAGAAACACCGGCACGATCAGCAGCATCGCGATCAGCCCGTTGCGCAGCGTGCCTTCGCCCTGCAGGTTCGCACCCGTGCCGACATAGACGAGGTTCGCGTAGCCGCAGATCGAACCGGCGACGAGCAGCCAGGTCGGGCAGCGGAACGGCCGATCCCAGTCGCCGCGATCCATCCGGTGGATCCAGCCGGACTGAAGGTTCAGGAATACGAACAGCATGTAGCAGACGTTCGAGATCGACAGCACCGTCATGTAGTCCGACATCATCAGCAACACGAGGTTGAAGCCAAGATCGGTCCACATCGCCCGCGTGGGCGAGCCGTGCTCGTTCACGTGCGACAGATACTTCGGCAGCCAGCCGTCGACCGATGCCTGGTACAGCGTGCGCGACGAGCCCATCATCGACGTCATCACGATCAGCAGGATCGACAGCATCAGCATCACAACGACCGCATTCGCGACCCATGCGCCGCCGCCGACGATCTTCGCCATCGCGGCCGCGACGCCGGTGCCGTCGCCGATCGACGGATCGAGCATCGCCTGCGTGCCGAGTGCGCCCTGGAACGCCATCGGCACGAGCGTCATCACGACGAGACACAGCGCGCCCGACCAGAAGATCGCTTTCGCGGTGTCGCGACGCGGATCACGGAATTCACGCGTATAGCAGACGGCCGTCTCGAAGCCGTACGACGCCCAGCCGGCCATGAACATCGCGCCGAGCGCCATCGTGACGCCCTGCCCGTTCCACGACCCGAAGGTCGCGGTCGTGAGGTTGCCTTGCGCATCATGACCGAGCGGCAGCAGCGGGAGCAGGTTCGACATCGGCACGTCGCCGGTGACGAACGGCACGATGCCGACGATCAAGAGCGGCGTGAGCGACGCGATGCCGAGGATGCGCTGCGTGCGTGCCGCCTTCGACGCGCCGCTGTGCTGCAGTTTGAACGTGATGAGAAGCAGAATCGTCGCGATGATGAATGTCGCGTTGATTCGAAGGGAAAGACCCGGCTTGATGAACCCGAGGTCCGCAACCTTGAGCTGCCAGTGCAGCACCGCCGCATCGGCGGGAAAGAGACTCGTGAGCGCATAGCTCGCCGCGAGGCCGCAGCCGAGCGCGAGCATCGGCGACCACGCGAGCCAGTTGCACCACACGGAAACCGGGGCAATCAGCTTGCTGTATCGAACCCAGCCGATCGCGCCATACACCGACGCGCCGCCCGATTTATGGGGAAATAGCCCCGATATTTCCGCATAAGTCGCGCTTTGAATCAGCCCCATCGTGATCGCGGCGATCCAGATCGCCCACGCGGGCTGGCCGATCGTCGCGCATACGCCGCCGATCGTGAACAGCACGCCTGCCGGCACGCCGCTCGTTACCCAGAATGCGTCTTTCCAAGTCAGGCCACGGTGCAGCGTGTGGCCCGTCGAATCATGTGAGATGGTTGCCTCAACACCACTGGTGCGATTAGCACGCAGTCCTGCCTGATTCATCCAATTCCTCCTCTCGATCAGCGTGAGCGCTTCAGCGCTTACTCCGGTCCGATGCAAAGCAGATGATTCCGCACAAGGGCGCTAGTGTAACAACTTACGCGCATTTTTGCAGAATCGGAAATAGAAAACCGGGATATGGCCGCATGAATTCACGATTATTTCGGATTCCTGCTGACCACTCCCGGCGTGTTCTTTTATGATTTCGCGCGACGAATCGCCGCGGTCTTACTGTGCGCCTTCAGTCCACGAATTCACGCGGTCCGCATGCGCCGCAATCCATGCATCGGCGGCCGCTTCCGGCTTCGAGCCGTTCTGGATCGCGAGCATCACGCTGTCGATCTCGCCCGGCTTCCACTGGAACTTCTTCAGGAACGCGACGACCGGCTTGGCCTTCGTTTCGAGCTGCGGGTTCACGACGCTGTCGACGTGCTCCGCGCCGCCGAACACCTTCTTCGGATCCTCGAGGAAGCGCAGCTTCCACTTCGCGAACATCCAGTGCGGCGCCCAGCCGGTCACGATCACCGGCTTGTTCGCGCCGACGGAGCGCGACAGCTCGGCCGTCATCGCGCTGCCCGAGCTCGGCATCAGCGTGTAGTTCAGGCCGTAGCTCTTGATCGCTTCGTCGGTCTTGCGCATCACGCCCGCGCCCGCGTCGATGCCGACGATCCGGCCGCCGAAGCTGCTTTTCTCGGCATTCAGGTCGTCAATGCTCTTCGCCTTCACGTAGTCGGGGACGATCAGGCCGATCTTCGCGTCGGGGAAGTTCGCGCCGAGATCGACAACCTTCGCCTTGTATTCGCCCCAGTAGGAACCGTGCGTGACGGGCAGCCACGCGGACAGCGTCGCGTCGAGGTCGCCGCGTGCCACGCCCTGCCACATGATCCCGGCAGCGACCGGTACGAGCTGGACCTGGTAGCCGAGCTTCTTCTCGATCACGCGAGCCGCGACGTTCGACGTCGCGACGCTGTCGTCCCAGCCCTCGACGTAGCCGATCTTCAGCGTGGGCTTCGTATCGGCGAGCGCCGACGCGCTCAGTGCCACCATCGCCGACAGTGCGCCGGTCCACAACAGTTTTCCGAACAACTTCATGGTCGATCTCCTTGAAATGCGCACCGTGCGCGTTGTCTCTCTAGGTTCTTCAACCACAATTCCGCGGTATCGTTGTTTTCCGACGGATGCTTGTCCGGGCGCGACGCGACGCCCCCGGACATGCAATGGCTTTTTTGACTATTTGTCGATCACAAGATCCGACAGCGGCTTGCTGCAGCACAGCAGCACCATCCCCTGATCGATCTCGCGCTGGCGGATGCCGCCGTTGTGCTTCATCTCGACCTGCCCCGACACGAGCTTCACCTTGCAGGTGCCGCACATGCCCTGCGTGCACGACGCCGGCAGCCGCACGCCCGACTGGCGCGCCGCGTCGAGCACGTGCTGCTCGGAGCCGCACGAAATCTCGCGGTTGCTCTTCGCGAAGCTGACCGTGTACTGCTTCGTCGCGACATCGGCGCCGTCGGCGGCCGGCACGAGTTCGGCGAGCACGTCGTCGCTCGCGGTCTGCGCGAGCGTTTCGAACGAGAAGCTTTCCTCGTGATACTGCTTGCGATCGAAGCCGGCTTCGTCGAGCAGGTCGCGCACGGCCTTCATGTATGGCGCGGGGCCGCACGTGAAGATCTCGCGCTCCATGAAGTCCGGTGCGATCAGTTTCAGCAGCGGCAGCGTCAGGAAGCCCGTGACGCCCGGCCAGTTGGTGCGTGCACCGACACGCTCGACGACGAACGACGTGCGGAAATTCGTATGGTTCGACGCGATCAGATCGAGTTCGCGCGCGAAGATGATGTCGTCCGGCGTGCGTGCGCTGTGCACGAACAGGATGTCGCGATCCTCTGCAAGATCATGGTGCGCGCGGCTCATCGACATCAGCGGCGTGACGCCCGAACCGGCCGACAGGAACAAATACTTGCGCGCCGGATGCCGCGCGCACGTGAATTCGCCGGCCGGGCCGAGCACACGCACCGACGCGCCCGGCTGCAGGTTGTCGTGCAGCCAGTTCGACACCTTGCCGCCCGGCACGCGCTTGACCGTGATCGAGATCGTGTGCGGCCGCGCCGGCGACGACGAGATCGTGTAGCACCGGTTGATCGTCTCGCCTTCGATGTCGAGCTCGAGCGTGATGAACTGCCCGGGCTCGAACGAGAACGCACGGCCCTGCGGCGAACGGAAGAAGAAGCTCTTCACGTCGTGGGTTTCCTGCCGCACGTGGCAGCACACCAGCGTTTCCTCGACGTCGCTCGTCCAGCGCTCCGGGAGCGCGTTCCAGAACGCCGGGTGTGTAACCCGGCTGTCCGCCGGCTCGAAATTGGCCGCATCTCGCATCATGTGTAACTCCGCTTGCTGTTCCGCTGACTACTACGCGCCGGTCTTTTCGGCGAGCCGGCCGATGTACCAGGCCGAGAATTTTTCGACGAGACCTTCCGTGTACGGCGAATACGGGCCCGGCTCGTACGCGCTGCTGGTCGCGCCGCGCTGCGAGAACTCGACGAGCGCGCGATCCTGGTCGTTGGTCGCGTTCCACACGGCCGTCAGGTTCTTCACGTCGTAGTCGATGCCTTCCTTCGCGTCCTTGTGCACGAGCCACTTGGTACGCACGAGCGTCTTGCCGGCCGACAGCGGAATCACCGAGAACGTCACGATGTGATCGCTCATGAAGTGGTGCCACGAGTTCGGCTGCGTCCAGAACGACAGGCCACCGAGGTCTGCCTGTTCGAACTTGCCGAGCAGCTTCTTCGACGCGACCTTCGCGTCGAGCGTTTGCGATTCGCCGCTACGGTCGAGCGGCAGGCGCTGCGTGCGGAAGCCCGTCACGTCGAGCAGCTTTTCGATTTCGGCGGACGGCAGGCCCATCTCGGCCCACTCCTTGCCACGGCGCACGCAGGTTTCCGCGAATGCGTCCATGCCTTCGGCGTTCGCGTCGGAGCGCTGGTAGCCGAAGCCGTATTCGTACAGCGAGATCGTCAGCTCGGGATGGTTCGCGACGCAGTGATAGCACTCGCGGTTGTTCTCCATCGTGAGCTTCCAGTTGCCTTCCTCGATGATGTCGATCTGTGCGGCGATCTTCGTGCTCGGCAGATCGTGCGGCAGCAGATACGGCTCCATCTGGGCGCGCAGCTGCGCGAAATCGACCGGCGGCTCCTCGGCGAGGCAGATGAAGATCAGCCCCGCGAGGTTCTGCACGTGCACCGACTTCAGGCTGTGCTTGCAGCGATCGAACTGCTCGCCCATGTGCTCGGCGAACATCAGCTGGCCCGTCAGGTTGTAGGTCCAGCTGTGGTACGGGCACACGATGTTGCCGACCGAGCCTTTATCCTCGTTGCACAGGCGCGCGCCGCGGTGGCGGCACACGTTGTGGAACGCGCGGATTTCCATGTCGTCGTCGCGCACGATCAGGATCGAGTCGCTGCCCAGTTCCACGGTCAGGTAGTCGCCCGGCTCGGGAATGTCCGGTTCGACCGCAACCTGGATCCAGTGCTGGCGGAAAATCGCCTCCATGTCGAGGGCGAAGATTTCCTCGCTCGTATAGAACGGCGCTTCGAGGCTGTAACCTTCCTTGCGTCGCTCGATCAGTGCACGAATGTCTGCCGATACTTTCATCGTTTGCTCCGGATTCCTTGCGTCCCAGTGTGGTTGCCGACAGGCATCAAAATCAGTAGTCGATGAGCTGATGCTCGCGCAAATACGCGAGGATCACTTGTGCTTTTTCGACTGAACTCCCTTCATTTACGACGTTGCCGCCGCGGCTTTCGGTCGTCGTCGCCGACAGCATCCGGGCATGCCCGGAGCGCTTCTCGGCGGCGACCAGCTTTACGGGTTTACGCTCGATCGGGCCAACCTTCCACGCGCTGGCATCTGCATCCGCGCCGGTCGACGTCAGCGCCGGGCGGATCGCCCCGGCCCGCAGCCGCGCATACGCGTAGCGCGGCGCCACGTTGGCGAGCGGATGGACCGCGACGACGGCAGGCAGCGCCGCGTCGACGCGCCGCCGCAACCCTTTCGGCAAGAATTGCCGGACCGCCGCGCGGCCGCCGTCGATCGTCACGTCGACGGCCGCGCCGACGAGCGGATAGCCGAGCGTCGCGGCGACGCGATACGGCAGCATCCCGGTGTCGTACGCGCCCTCGGCGCGGGTGCCGGTCAGCACGAGGTCGTAGCCTTCGACGCGCGCGGCGAGCGCATGCGCGGCATCGTCGCCGTCGTGGCAGGCCAGCACCTCGACCTGCCGCGCACCGAGCGCGAGGTATTCAGCAAGCGCTTCATTAGCGGGGTCTCCCGCATGGAGCACGTCGAGCTGCGCGCGATGCCGCTCCGCGAGCTGACGGCCGACCTCGAGCGCGGCCGCGTCGTTGCGGCTGTAGCGCGCGGTGCCGCTGACCGGGTGCCGGCCCACGGAGACGAGCACCGCGATGCGTTGCAACTGGCGGGGGGCGTTCATGCTGCGACTCCTTCGGATTCACGGGCGCCGACCGCGGTCGGCGATTGTCCGCGCGACGCGCGCGCGGCCTGCACCTGTTCGATCAGCGCGGCGATCGTCGCCTGCGCGTCGCCCACCACCGTCAGGTTCGCGCGCTTGGCGATCGGCGCGCTGCCGTCGAGGTTGACCGCGATCACGTGGCGGCAGTCCTTGATCCCCTGCAAGTGCTGCACCGCGCCCGAGATGCCGAACGCGATGTACACGCTGGCCTCGACCGTCTTGCCGGTCGCGCCCACCTGCTTGTCGCGCGTGAAGTGACCGTTGTCGACCGCGACGCGGCTCGCGCCGATCGCCGCGCCGAACGCGCCGGCGAGCCGCTCGAACGCGCCGATGTCGGACACGCCGTTGCCGGCCGACACGATGAAGTCAGCTTCCTCCAGCGCGACCTGCGCCGCGTCGATTTCCTCGAGGCCGAGATCGCGGTACGGTTGCGCCGCGTCGCCGGCCGGGCGGATGAAGTCGGCGGCCAGGCGCTCGCCGGCACCGACGAACGGCAGTTTTGCTTCGACTGCGTTCTGCGCAAGCAGGATCACGTCGGGCAAGCCGCGCGTCGCGAACGCACGGCCGGCCTGCGCATACGCGCCGACGTGCTTCGCGTCGATCTCGACCACGTGGGTCGCGACGCTCGCGCCGGCAGCCGCCGCGTAACGCCGGCCCAGATCGCCGTCGCCGGTCGCGTTGTCGGGCACGAACACGTGCCTCGGCGCGAGCGCCGCGGCGCAGGCCTGCAACGCTTGCAATTCGCTTTCGGGCGCAAAGGCGCGACGGTCGAAGTCGGCCAGCTCGATCAGCTTGTCGACGCCGAGCTCCGCTGCGTCATCCTTCAGTTCGCCGAACGCCAGCAGCGCGACTTCCGTCTGCGCGTCGGCGAGCACCGCGGCGGCGGCGACCGCCTGCCGCGCATGGTCGTCGAGCGCGCCGCGCTCGGTGTGCGCCACCACCAGCATCACGTGCTTCGGGTCCTGCACCGCGCGGCGCGGCTTCGCGGCCGCGGCGCCGTGACCGTGCGCGGACCACTGCGTGGCGCTCGCGTCGGCGCTGCCTTCCTCGCCCAGCGTGATGCGCTTCAGGCCCGCGGCCGTGATGATGAACGGCCGGCGCGGATCGATTCGTTTGATCGTGTTCATCGATTCACTCCAGCGAGGCGGCAACGAGTTCGGCCACGTCGAGCACGTCGGGGCGCGGGCCCACGACGCCTTCGAGCATCGCCGTGCAGTTCGGGCATCCGACCGCGACCACGTCCGCGCCAATGGCGCGCGCGTCGGCGATGCGGATGTCGGGAATGCGCTGCTTGCCCGGGATGTCGGTCAGCGGCGCGCCGCCGCCACCGCCGCAGCAGCGGCCGCGCATGCCGTTGCGCTCCATCTCGACGACCTGGATGCCGATCGTCTTCAGCAGCTTGCGCGGCGATTCCGTCTCGCCGTTGTAGCGGCCGAGGTAGCACGGGTCGTGATACGTGGTGCGCTTCTCGCGCAGCGCCTCGACGGCCTTCGGTGCGATCTTGCCGCTGTCGGCCAGCTCCGCGAGGTAGGTCGTGTGATGCTTGACCGTCACGCGCAGCCCGAGCGCGCGGTATTCGTTGCGCAGGCTGTGCATCACGTGCGGGTCGGCCGTCACGATCTGCTTGTACGACAGCGAGCCGAGCGTGCCGATCAGGCGCTTCGCCATCTGCTGGAACGTCGCTTCGTCGCCGAGGCGACGTGCGACGTCGCCGGTGTCGGTCTCGGTTCCGCCGAGCACCGCGTAGTCGACGCCCGCCTTGTTCAGCACCTTCACGAATGCGCGCAGCGTACGCTGGTAACGCATGTCGAAGGCACCTTCACCGGCGACGAACAGCACATCGACCGGCTTGCCGGGTTGCGCGACGGGTGCGTTCAGGTCGACCGACCAGTCGTAACGTGCAGCCGTGTCGTAGCCGCCCATCGTGCCGGTCTCGCGCAGGTTCGCGAGCACTTCCTGGCCCTTGCCCGGCACCGTGCCGTGCACCAGGGTGCGGTTGCGGCGCATGTCGACGATCGCGTCGACGTGCTCGATCAGCATCGGGCACTCCTGCACGCAGGCACGGCAGGTCGTGCACGACCAGAGCGTCTGCTCCTCGATCAGGCCGGACACGATCGGGCCGTTCGGCTCGCCGCGATGCTGGCCGACCGCGAGGCCCGGCGTCGGGCTGCCGGCGTACGCGGCATCGGTGCCGCCCGCCATGCCGACGACGAGATCCTGGATCAGTTTCTTCGGGTTCAGCGGCTGGCCCGATGCGAACGCGGGGCACGCGGCCTCGCACTTGCCGCACTGCACGCACGCGTCGAAGCTCAGCAGCTGGTTCCAGCGGAATTCGACCGGCTTCGCGACGCCATACTCCTCGTGCTCGATGTCCGGCAGCTTCAGCGCGGTCGGCGGGGTGGCCGTGCCGTTGCCCGTGAACGATTCGCGGGTGGCCGCGAAACGTTCCTGGCGCGGGTGGAATGCGAGGTGCAGAAGGCCGGCGATCGCGTGCTTCATCGGGCCGCCCTTCGCGGCGCCGACGGTCATCGTGAATGCACCGGCGCCGATCAGCAGCGCGCAGAGCACCGCGAACGCACCCGACATCGCGCCGGCCGGCACGACCATGAACAGCACGAGGCCGAGCGCGAACGAGCCGAGCAGCCAGGGCAGCGCGTTCCACGGGCCGCGCGACAGGCGGGCGGGCACGTCCTTGGCCGCGCGGCGGCGCCAGACGAACACCACGCCGACGAGCATCGCGAGCGCCGCGAGGAAGATCAGCTTGTCGAGCCACGGCGAGTAGATCGCCAGGCCGTAGTTGACGAACACCAGCGCGAGCGCGGCGATCGCGCCGCCGGCGGTCGCGACGTGGGTCTTCGCGATGTACGGATCGCGGGCAACCACGTGGTGCAGGTCGACGAAATAGCGCTTCGGGATCGCGAACAGGTTCGCGACGCCGAACGAGCCGGGCGCCGTCGCGCGCCCGAGACGCCAGTAGGACGAGCGCTTCGCGACCGCGAACGCGAGCCCCGCCACCGACAGCCACAGCAGTGCGGTAATGAGGAAAGCCGGATTCATCTTTAGAAATCCTTGACGAGACGCAGCGAGTCGTAGATCGCACCGTGGACGTTGTGCATCGAGATGCAGTCGCCGACACGGAACAGCAGGAAGCGGCCGTTGCCCAGTTCTTCCGACAGGCACGGCTGCGGCTCGGCCGCGAACAGCGTGTGCGGATCGATCTGGCCGTGGTTCACCGACTCCGGCTTGAGCTTCCAGTACAGCTCGTCATTCGGCGACGAACCGTTCTCGATCACCACCTGGTCGACCGCGCGCTCTTCCAGTTCCTCGGTGTATTCGTTGCGCAGCACGGCGATCATCTTGCCGTTTTCCTCGTACACGCGATCGAGCATGGTGTTCGGCGTCGGGATCACGCCGAGCGCATACAGGCGGCGATAGAAGATCGGGAACGTCGTGCCGCCGCAATCGTCGGCCACCTTCACGTCGGGGGTCACGACCTCGACCTTCGAGCCGCGGCTCGCCATGAAGTCCGCCACGCCGGCGCCCGCATGGGTGCTCACGCCGTCGAACAGCAGCACGTTCTGCTTCGGCTCGACCTTGCCGGTCAGGATGTCCCACGAGCTGACGGCCAGCCCTTCGGCCACGCCCCAGGCCGGCACCTGCCACGTGAAGCTCGATCCGCCGGTCGCGAGCACGACGATGTCCGGCTTCTCGGCCATGATCATCTTCTCGTCGGCGGCGACGCCCAGGCGGCGATCAACGCCCAGGCGCTTGGTTTCCATGTCGAACCAGCGAATGATCCCGGACATCTGTTCGCGCTGCGGCGCCTTCGCGGCGATCATCACCTGGCCGCCCACTTCGGTGTTCTTCTCGAACAGCACCACGTCGTGGCCGCGCAGCTTCGCGACGCGTGCGGCCTCGAGCCCCGCGGGGCCCGCGCCGACCACCACCACCTTGCGCTTCGGGCCGCGCGACTTCTCGATGATGTGCGGCATCGTCGCTTCGCGCGACGTCGCGGCGTTCTGGATGCAGAGCACGTCGAGGCCGTTGTACTGGCGGTCGATGCAGTAGTTCGCGCCGACGCACTGCTTGATTTCGTCTTCCCGGCCGTCGCGGATCTTGATCACCATGTGCGGATCGGCGATCTGCGCGCGCGTCATGCCGACCAGGTCGATCATGCCGGTGGCGAGCAGGCGCTCGGCCTGGCCCGCGTCACGGATGCTCTGCGCGTGCATCACGGGAATCTTCACCACCGACTTGATGCCGGCCGCGAGGTGCACGAACGGCTCCGGCGGCAGCGCCATCGGCGGCATGCAGTTGGCGATCGTGTTGTGCGTGTCGCCGCCCGACCCGACCACGCTCAGGTAGTCGATCAGGCCCGTCTCCGACATCGCCTGCGCGATTTCCTTCAGTGCCTCGTGATCGAGACCGTCCTCGTGGAATTCGTCGCCGCACATCCGCAGGCCGACGCAGAAGTCCTTGCCGACCGCTTCGCGCACGGCCGTCAGCACTTCGATGCCGAAGCGCAGACGGTTTTCGAGGCTGCCGCCCCATTCGTCGGAGCGATGGTTCGAACGCTTGCTCCAGAACTGGTCGATCAGGTGCTGGTGCGCGGCGGAGATCTCGATGCCGTCCATGCCGGCTGCCTTCACGCGCTTCGCGGCCGCCGCGAAGTCGCCGATGATGCGGCGGATTTCCTCGATCTCGATGATCTTCGCGTTGCCGCGGTGCACCGGCTCGCGCACGCCCGACGGCGACATCAGATGCGGCCAGTGCTCGCCATGGAACGACGAGCGGCGGCCCATGTGCGTCGCCTGGATCATGATCTTCGCGCCGTGCTTGTGCATCGTGTCGGCCAGACGCGTGAGCGGGTCGATGATCTTGTCGTTCGACAGGTTCACCGACTTCCACCAGCCCTGCGGGCTGTCGATCGACACGGGGCTCGAGCCGCCGCAGATCGCGAGGCCGACGCCACCCTTCGCCTTCTCTTCGTAATAGCGGATGTAGCGGTCGCCCGGCAGGCCGCCCGGCTCGGCATACACCTCCGCGTGCGCGGTGCTGACGATCCGGTTGCGCAGCGTCAGCTGGTTCAGCTGCATGGGTTTGAACAGGTGGGGATAACGCATCGCAGGCGACCTCTGGCGTTCGAATGTCTCGTGTTGCGGGTGTTGTTGTGTTGCTGTGTCGTGATGTCAGCGCATCAGTGCGCGATCGGCGACACTTCGAAGACGCAGTGGTCGTGGTGCTCGGCCGCACACTGCACTTCCTTCGATTGCGCGCGCGGCGCGCCCTTGCCTTCCGGCGTCGTGTCGTTGACCCAGTCCATCGCGCCGGCGAACCAGCCCGCGAACATGTAGCAGAGCTTGCCTTCCTTGCCCGGCTGCTGGAGCACGAACGACGAGTGGCGCAGCTCGATCTTCGCGCGCGCGCTGGCCGGATCGGCCTCGATGATCGAGAACAGGCCCCAGCCGCGTTGCGACAGGCGCTTCAGGTAGTGCTCGAACACGGCCATGCCGGTCAGCCCGTGCAGCTTCGCTTCCTTGTCGCACCAGTGGTATGCGGACTTGTAGCCGGCCTTGTAGAGGATCTCGGCATACGCCTCGACGCCGAGCGCTTCCTCGACGGCGACATGGTTGTTCGTGAAGAAGTGGCGCGGCACGTACAGCATCGGCAGCGCGTCGGTGGTCCAGACGCCGGTATCGGGATCGACGTTGATCGGCAGTTGCGGTTGCATCGTGGTGACTCCGTGAGGAAAAAAGGCCGCGCGGTTCTAGCGCAGGCACGACATCGTCCGCGTGCCCGCGCTGCAAGCGCCGGCACGTCCCGATTGTTCTTGTGTTGAATCGCGGGCGGCGGTTCGGGTCGGCGGGCGCTTACGCGCCCCACACGTCCTTGAACACGCGCACCCAGTTCTCGCCCATGATCTTGCGGATGCGCGACTCCTTCCAGCCGTGGCGTTCCATCGCCGCGGTCAGGTTCGGGAATTCGCCGATCGTGCGGATGCCGTCCGGGTTGATCACCTTGCCGAAGTTCGTCAGCTGGCGATAGCGGCCCTTGTCGTGCGTCAGCATGTCGAAGAATTCCTTCGCGAAATCCTGCGTGAAGTCCGTGCCGATGCCGACCGCGTCTTCGCCGATCAGGTTCACGACGTAGTCGATCGCCTCGATGTAGTCGTCGATGTTCGCCTCGATCCCGCGCTTCAGGAACGGCGCGAACATCGTCACGCCGACGAAGCCGCCGGCGTCGGCGATTTCCTTCAGCTGTGCATCGCTCTTGTTGCGCGGATGTTCCTTCAGGCCCGACGGCAGGCAGTGCGAGTAGCACACCGGCTTCTTCGAGAACGCGATCGCTTCCGACGACGTGTTGCCGCCCACATGCGACAGGTCGACCATGATGCCGACGCGGTTCATCTCGGTGATCACTTCGCGGCCGAAGTCGGACAGGCCGCCGTCACGCTCGTAGCAGCCCGTGCCGACCAGGTTCTGCGTGTTGTAGCAAAGCTGCACGACGCGCACGCCCATGTCGGCGAACGCCTCGATGTAGCCGAGGTTGTCCTCGAATGCGTGCGCGTTCTGGAAGCCGAGGATGATGCCGGTCTTGCCTTCCTTCTTCGCACGGAAGATGTCGTCGGTCGTGCGCACCAGCGTCAGCAGTTCGCCGTTGTCGCGGATCTTCTTCTTCATCACGCCGATGTTGTCGACGGTCTTGGTGAAGTTCTCCCACACCGACACCGTGCAGTTCGCGGCCGTGATGCCACCCTTGCGCATGTCCTCGAACACCGGCTTCTCGAACTTCGAGATGTTCAGTCCGTCGATGATGATGCTGTCCTGATGCAGCGTGCTCATATCTGCCTCTCGCTCCAGTTTCTGCTTTTGTGGGGGTCGTCGATCAGTAAATCGGGAAGCGCTCGCAGAGCGCGAAAATCTCGCGGCGCACGCGCTGTTCGGTCGCGTGGTCGCCTTCCGGGTTCGCGCGCAGCGCGTCGAACACTTCGAGAATCAGGCGGCCGACCTCGCGGAACTCTGCGACGCCGAAGCCGCGCGTCGTGCCGGCCGGCGTGCCGAGGCGGATGCCCGACGTGACGGTCGGCTTCTCGGTGTCGAACGGAATGCCGTTCTTGTTGCAGGTGATGCCCGCCCGTTCCAGCGCCTGCTCGACCGGCGCGCCCTTCAGGCCCTTCGGACGCAGGTCGACCAGCAGCAGGTGGTTGTCGGTGCCGCCGGTGACGAGGTCCACGCCGCCCGCCTTCAGCACTTCGCCAAGCGCCTGCGCGTTTGCGAGCACGTTGTCGATGTAGGTCTTGAAGTCCGCGTGCAGCACTTCGCCGAACGCGACGGCCTTGCCGGCGATCACGTGCATCAGCGGGCCGCCTTGCAGGCCGGGGAACACGGCCGAGTTGATCTTCTTCGCGATCTCTTCGTCGTTGGTCAGCACGAAGCCACCGCGCGGGCCGCGCAGCGTCTTGTGCGTGGTCGACGTGACGACGTGCGCATGCTCGACCGGGTTCGCATGGCGGCCGGCGGCGATCACGCCCGCGATGTGCGCCATGTCGACCATCAGCTTCGCGCCGACGCTGTCGGCGATCGCACGGAAGCGCGCGAAGTCCAGCGCGCGCGGGTACGCCGAGAAGCCGGCGATGATCAGGTTCGGCTTGTGCTCGTGCGCGAGCGCTTCAACCTGGTCGTAGTCGATACGCATCGTGTCGCGGTTCACGCCGTATTGCACGGCATTGAACCACTTGCCCGACAGCGCCGGCTTGGCGCCGTGCGTCAGGTGGCCGCCGGCGTCCAGCGACATGCCGAGCACGGTGTCGCCCGGCTTCGCCAGCGCGAGCATCACCGACCCGTTCGCCTGCGCGCCCGAGTGCGGCTGCACGTTCGCGTAGCCGGCGTTGAAGATCTGCTTCACGCGCTCGATCGCCAGCGCCTCCACCTCGTCCGCGAATTCGCAGCCGCCGTAGTAACGCTTGCCCGGATAGCCTTCCGCATACTTGTTGGTCAGCACCGAACCCTGCGCCTCCAGCACCGCGCGCGACACGATGTTTTCCGACGCGATCAGCTCGACTTGCGACTGCTGGCGCTCGAGCTCCTTCAGGATGGCGCTGCGCACCGGAGCGTCGCGCTCGGCGAGGGGCTGCGAGAAGAAAGGCTGGGTGTTCGACATAGTGCGTCCGTGACGAAGAATAAAGGGCGTGCAACCGAAGCTCGAGGCCCGCCATACCTGGGTTTCCAGCGCATCCAGTGCAAGGCTGCCGACGGCTCTATTCTTGTCGTTCGGATTTTCGGCGGATTGATGAATTTAGACGCGTTCTTTGCCTTTTCCGCCATGCGCGTCCGTTTTGTACAAGTGACCGGTCGTGCTTTTTCCGATGACGAAGCAAACCGGCGTGTGCGGTTTGTCCACGGACAGGCACTTCGCCGGTGCCTGAGCTGCGCGTCAAGGGTGCAGCGCAGCCCGCTTACGGTGCAGTGCAGCATCCGCCTTCCACCCTTACAACGTATGCAGCTAGGGTTTAGCCGTATGGCACGCTTGTTGCGCTCGCTCACACAATACGGCAGCCCGATCCGTGCCTCTCGGGCCAAAAGCTATTAGAGATTCAAGGAACGCCCCCCATGTCGCCCGACCGCACAGCGTCGCTGTCCCACTTCGCGTTCATGCCTTTACCGAACTTCACGATGATCGCGTTCACCAATGCGATCGAGGTGCTTCGGATGGCGAACTACCTGAGCGGCCAGCCGCTCTATCGCTGGTCGATCATCAGCCCGGAAGGCGGCCCGGTCACGGCGAGCAACGGCCTCACGGTCGACACGGGCCCGGCCGAATGCGTGGGGCAGCCGGATATCGTATTCGTGTGCGGCGGTGTCGACGTGCAACGCGCGACCACGCCCGCCCATCTGTCGACGCTGCGCCGCTTCGCGCGCATGGGACTGCCGCTCGGCAGCCTGTGCACGGGCACCTATGCGCTCGCGAAGTCGGGGCTGCTCGCGGGCTATGCATGCGCGATCCACTGGGAAAACATGTCGGCGCTGAAGGAAGAGTTTCCGGACACGCGCTTCCTGAAGGAACTGTTCGTGGTCGACCGCGACCGCATCACGTGCACGGGCGGCGTCGCGCCGCTCGACATGATGCTGAACCTGATCGCCGCGCGCGTGGGCACCGCGCGCGTCACGCAGATCGCCGAGCAGTTCATCGTCGAACACGTGCGCGACACGAGCGCGCAACAGCGGATGCCGCTCGTCGCGCGGCTCGGCTCGGCGAACAAGTCGCTGTTCGAAGTGATCTCGCTGATGGAAAACAACATCGAGGAGCCGCTGTCGCGCGAGGAACTCGCACGACTCGCGAACATGTCGCAGCGCCAGTTGCAGCGCCTGTTCCGCGAGCATCTCGGGATGACGCCCACGCACTATTACCTGACGCTGCGGCTGCGCCGCGCGCGCGAGTTGCTGCTGCAGACCGACATGTCGATCATGCACATCACGATGGCGTGCGGCTTCCAGTCGGCCTGCCACTTCAGCAAGAGCTATCGCGATGCGTTCGGCGTCGCGCCAACGCGCGAGCGCCGCAAGCAGGTCGCGCCGCTCGCGCAGGGCGCGGCAGCTGCCGCACCGGCGTTTCCGGCGCATGTGATTCACGCGTGACGCGGGCGTGGCGCGATAAAAAAGGCGGCCTCGAGGGCCGCCTTTTTGCTGGGGCTTACGATCCCCACACCTGCATTTCGTCGAGCGAGTAACCCCACTGCGTCGCCCGCTTCGTGCCGAGCATCCGCACGTAGCGGCCCTGCGCGTTCAGGTTCGGCAGCGTGACGTGACCGTACGACACGCCGTTGTTCGTCGAGTAGACCGTCGTCCAGTTCGCGTTGTCGGTCGACGTCTGGATCTGGTAGACGAGCGCGCCCGCGTCCCAGTAGAGATCGACGCTGCTGATCTTCTTCACCGCGCCGAGATCGACGGAGATCCATTGCGGATCGACGCCCGCGCCTTCCGGCGAATCCCAGCGCGTGCTCGTCGTGTTGCCGTCGAACGCCTTGTCCGCCGTCAGCGATGCGTTGTAGCTCGCCGACGCAGCAGCCGGACGACCTTGCGACAGCAGCATCGGCTGCGCGGCGGCCGGGCCACCGTAGTAGCTCGAGCCGAGCTTCGCCTTGGTCGTGTCCGCATTCACGCCGAACTGCGACAGGCTCCAGCGCTGGCCGGTGGTCACGTCGCCCACATAAAGCTGGTAGCCGCCCGCCGTCGTCGACGAGAAGAACACGTAGTTCGTGCCGCTCACCGGCGCCGGATCGGAGTTGTTGCTCATGCAGTCGCTGATCGGCAGCGCGTTCGGCGTCGACGCCGGATCCGCGGTCTTCGCATAGATCTGGTCGGCACCGCCCGTGTCCTTCCAGCGCGCGTAGAACACCATGCCGTCGCCGCGTACGATCGGATAGTAGGTCTGCAGACCGGCCGGATGATCGAACACCGCCGTCGTGCCGGTCGTGATCGTGCGCTTCATCAGCCCCATGTTCGAGCCGGTGCCCGTCGCGTAGTAGACGGCGCTCGCGTCCGGCGCGAGGAACGGCATCGAGTATTCGGCGCCCGCCGGTGCGTTGGTCAGGCTCACGACCGACGTGAACACCGGGCCCGTGCTCGTGTACGACAGCGTGCCCTGCTTCACGTCGCCGTTCTGCTTGAACACGAGCGTCTTGCCGTCGGCGCTGAACTTCGGATCCTCGTTGCGCGTCGCGCCCGTGCTGTTCGTCAGGTTGACCGGCGGCGTGCCGGCGCCGAGCTGCAGCATGAACACGTTCCAGGCGCCATTGCTGATACCCATGAATGCAAGCCACTTGCCGTCGGGGCTGAACATGCCGTTCATCGGATCGGTGATGCCCCAGCTGCTCTTGCTCAACTGCGTGAGCGTGCGGGCCGAAAAGTCGTACAGGAACAGCTGGCTCGTGCCGTCGCCGTACTTGACGTAGCTGTGATAGACGAGCTTGCCGGTCAGTGCGGCGGGAAACGACGCATTGGATTGGGTCGGGGGATTGTTGATGCAGGCCGCTTCGGCGGCGCCGCCGAGCAGGTTGAGCGCGAGGCCGCCAACGAGGCCCGCGACGAGGAACTTCGATTTCACGCTGATTGCTTCCGGGTAAGGTAAGGACGTTGCGCACCCGGTCCCGCACATGGTGCGCGGTCGTCACGGATCCGCCGTCAGGGGGCGTGAAGACCGTATCGATCACGCATCGGGAATAAGGCTTGCGAAGAATGCCGGTTCGCTGGTCTGAAGAAAAGGATCAGAGTCGGCCGAAAACGTGCGTATCAGCGGGTTGCGGATGAACGATTGGGGGCGGGATTGAACGCGGCGGACGCCGTGCTACTCTTTTTTCAGCGACGGCCGTGATCGGCCGGAGGCCAGGCATGAAGCGATATGCGGTGCTCGCACAGACGATTGCCGATTCGATCCGGCGCGGCGACCTGCCGGCAGGCGCACGCATTCCGACCGTGCGCTCGGCATGCAGCGCCTATCGTGTCAGTCCTTCCACCGTGTTTCGCGCGTACTACGCGCTCGAAAGCGAGGGCTTGATCGTCGCGCGCGCGCGTTGCGGTTATTTCGTTGCGAACCTCGATGACAAGCGCGTGCGCGCGGGTCGCGACACACCGCGCAAACCGGCTGCATCGCAGACCGGCGGCGACGATGCGCTGTTCCAGCTGATCGACTCGCTCAAACGCGACGACATCGTGCCGCTGGGTTCCGCGTTCGCCAGCTATTCACTGTTTCCGATGAGCAGCCTGTGGCGATATGCGGCGACGGCCGCCCGCAACATGGACCGCGAGAAACTGCTGGCCGGCCTGCCGCCCGGCAACGAGGCGCTGCGCCGCCAGATTGCGTTGCGGTACCTGAACGCGGGCGCGTCGTTGCCGATGGAAGAAATCGTCATCACGACCGGCGCGGCGGAAGCGCTGACGCTGAGCCTGCAGGCGCTCACGCGCCCTGGCGACCTGGTCGCGATCGAGCGCCCTGCCTTCCCCGCGGTGCTGCAAGCCGTGCAGCGGCTGCACCTGAAGGCCATCGAGATTCCGGTTGACCCGCGCACCGGCCTCGACCTCGACGCGCTCGCCGACGTGCTCGACACTCATCCGGTGCGCGCGTGCTGGTTCATGACCTCGTTTCACAACCCGACCGGCGCGACGCTGCCAGACGAGCGCAAGCGCCGGCTGATCGAACTGCTCGCATCGCACCAGGTGCCGCTGATCGAGGACGACGTGTTCGGAGAACTACATTTCGGCCCGACGCCCACGCGCCCCGCGAAACTGTATGACGACAACGGGCTCGTGCTGCATTGCGGTTCGTTCTCGAAGTGCCTCGCCCCCGGTTTCCGGGTCGGCTGGGTCGCGGCCGGACGTTACGTGAAGCAGATCAGGCAGGTGAAGAACGCGAGCGCGCCGGCGGCGGACGTGCCCGCGCAGATGGCCGTGTCCAGCTATCTGCGCAACGGCGCGTACGACCGCTTCCTGCGCAGGCTCCGGCTCAACCTCGCGGCCCACCAGGCGCAGATGCTCGCGGCCGTTCGCGCGTACTTCCCGGCCGACACCGAGGTGTATGCCCCGCGCGGCGGATATTTCCTGTGGATCGAATTGCCGCCGCACGTGGATGCGATGCAGTTGTTCGGCGACGCGATGGAGAATGGGGTCAGCCTCGCGCCCGGGCCGATCTTTTCGATGACGGGCGCCTTTCACCGCTACGTCCGGCTGAACTATGGCCGACCGTGGACCCCTGCCGTCGAGGACGCGATGCGCACCATCGGAAGGCTCGCGGGGCGGCAACAGCAGACGAGGTAGCAACGATCATGCAAGTCCTGCCCAACCGGAAAGTCCGCACGCGCGACACGCTGCGCGGCGCACTGAACCTGCGTGCCGAGCCGCGCGCCACCGTCAGCCAGCGCTGCCGGCAGTGCGGCTTCATGGCGTTCCGCGCCAGCGAGCAGTGCCCCGTCTGCGGACAGGGAGGCTGGCCGTTCGCGCCGCTGCGCCGATCGAACGACGATGCGCCCGCCGCGCAGGCCACGCCCCCGCACGAGGCGCAGCCCGTCCCGACGTGGTCGTCGCGCGTCGCGGCCGCGGTGCGCGGCGCGGCGGTCCAGCGGCCGCGGGCGTCGAGCGCGCCGCTGCTGAGCATCCTGACCCTCGTGATGCTGGTCGGCGGCTATGTGACGTATGACCGGACGTGCCGGGTGGATCCCGTCTGTCGCGGACCGGGCGCGTCGCGCCCGGTGACGGCTTACGCCAGTCTGCATGCGGCTGACGCGCCGACGTTGCCGGTCGGGCCCGCGCCCGCGCCCATCCAGGCATTTCATCCGGCCGAGCGCGCGGCAGTCGACGCCGATCGGCTCGCCGACGCCAACGTCGACACCGACGCCGATCGGTCGAGCAAGGCCGCTCAACCCGGCAATGCGGGCACGCCCCGACACGCGGCAGGACGCCCGATGACGACGCTCGCGCGGCACGCGCCGCCGGTTCACGGACCGGACAGCGCGCGCGGCGGCGGCATCCGCGTCGCCGACTGGAAAGGCGGTGCCACCGCGACGCGACGCGGACACGCGATACGCCGCGTGACCCTGCATACGCGTCATGGTCGGCGCGCGATGGCGAGCGGGGCCGAAACGGCGATGATCTATCGCGGGCATTGAGCGCGCGGCGCACGGCGACCGCAGCCACGCCCACAACGAAAAACGGGCGGCACCGTCTCCGGTGCCGCCCGCTTCGTGCCCGTCGTTCGTGCGTCAGGCCGCCAGCAAGCCGTGCGGATCGATCACGAATTTGCGCGGCGCGCCGCCGTCGAACTTCTTGTAGCCTTCCGGCGCCTGGTCGAGCGAGATCACTTCGACGTTGACGATCTTCGCGATCGGCAGACGGTCGAACAGGATTGCCTGCATCAGGTTGCGGTTGTATTTGAGCACCGGCGTCTGGCCCGTGAAGAACGAGTGCGACTTCGCCCAGCCGAGGCCGAAGCGGATGCTCAGGCTGCCGTGCTGCGCGGCCTTGTCCTTCGCGCCCGGATCGTCCGTCACGTACAGACCCGGGATGCCGATCGCGCCGGCCGGCCGCGTGATTTCCATCAGCGAGTTCAGCACCGTCGCGGGCGCTTCCTCAGAATGGCCCGACGAACCGTGGCCGTGCGCCTCGAAGCCGACGCAGTCGACCGCGCAATCGATCTCCGGCACGCCGAGGATCTGCTCGATCTGCTCGCCGAGCGACGCGTCCTTCGACAGGTCGACCGTCTCGAAGCCCATCGCCCGCGCGTGCGCGAGGCGTTCCGCGTTCATGTCGCCGACGATCGTCACCGCCGCGCCGAGCAGGCGCGCCGACGCGGCCGCCGCCATGCCGACCGGGCCCGCGCCCGCAATGTAGACCGTCGAGCCCGGCTTCACGCCCGCGCTCACCGCGCCGTGATAGCCGGTCGGAAGAATGTCGGACAGGCAGGTCAGATCGCGAATCTTCGCCATCGCCTGGTCACGGTCGGGGAATTTCAGCAGGTTGAAGTCCGCGTACGGCACGAGCACGTACTCGGCCTGGCCGCCGATCCAGCCGCCCATGTCGACGTAGCCGTAAGCACCGCCGGCACGCGACGGGTTCACGTTCAGGCACACACCCGTATGCGTGTCCTTGCACATCGCGCAGCGGCCGCATGCGACGTTGAACGGCACCGACACGAGATCACCGATCTTCAGCGTCTCGACGTCCGGGCCCACCTCGACCACTTCGCCCGTGATCTCGTGACCGAGCACGAGGCCGACCGGAGCGGTCGTGCGGCCGCGCACCATGTGCTGGTCGGAGCCGCAGATGTTCGTGCTCACCACTTTCAGGATGACACCGTGGCCGATCGCGCGGCCGGTCGGATCGACCATTTTCGGATAATCGATCTTCTGCACTTCGACCTTGCCCGGCCCAAGATAGACGACACCTCGATTGCTGCTCATCGTATTGTCTCCATGTCTCGTTGATGGCGCTGCCGCGCGCCGACGGATGCGGCGCTACGCAACGTGCTGTTCGAGAGTAGTCCCGGAGGTGGGGGCCCCGATGTCTCAAACGCGACATGCGTTTGAACGGTGCCGACATCCATGGCGGAAACACGAAAGTCGGGGCAGGAAAGACGGCCGGAGTGCGCGATCGTGCACGGCACGGAACGCGTGAGCGCGCGACCCGGCCGATCGGCGCGAGCAGGCCGCCCCGTCGGTCGGGTGCGCGTTACCCGCCCTGATTCTCGCGAACGATCGCGGCGGCCGCCGCTTCCGCGTCGCTCGCCACCCCGTCGTGCACGCGCGTACTGACGGCCGGCGTCGGCGGCTCGCTGTCGAGCGCATGGCCGTCGCGGTTGCGCGTATCGACCGTCGCACGCATCGACAGCCCGACCCGCAGCGGATGCGCGGCCAGATCGCGGGGATCGATCGCGATCACGACCGGCACGCGCTGCACGACCTTGATCCAGTTGCCGGCCGCGTTCTGCGAGGGCAGCATCGAGAACGCGCTGCCGGTGCCGGCCGAGAAGCCCTGCACGCGGCCGCGATAGGTCACGCGCGAGCCGTAGAGATCCGACACGATCTCGACCGGCTGCCCGATGCGCATGTGGCGGATCTGCCCTTCCTTGAAATTTGCCTCGATCCACAACTGACTGAGCTGCACGATCGACATCAGCGGCACGCCGGGCCCGACCTGCTGGCCGACCTGCACCGAACGTTGACCGATCGTGCCGTCGACCGGCGCGACGATCGTCGTGCGCTTCAGGTTCCGGTACGCGAGCTTGAACTGCGCGGCCGCCTGCACGACGGCCGGGCTTTCGTCGACGGGCAACCGGGTGCCGAGCGCGCGCGCCGCATCGAGCTGCGCCTGTGCGGCCGCGAGATTGGCCTGCGCACCGGCGACCGCCGCGCGCGCGCGCGCCAGTTCCTCCGGCGCGACGATCTCGACCGACGCGCCCGAGCGCGCGGCGAGCGCGCGCTGCGCGAGCGACAGGTCGGCCTGACGCGCGGTCACGGCTTCGACGTACATCGTGTTCGAGATCTTCGCGTTCGCGACCTGCCGCACGGCCTGCACGAGCTGCGCCTTCGCCTGTGCGAACGCGACGGACGCCTCGGTGTCGTCGAGCCGCACCAGCGTCTGCCCGGCACGCACGGCCTGCGTATCGGCGACCAGCACGTCGGTCACGGTGCCCGGAATCTGCGCCGCGACCTGCACGATGCTGCCCGCGACGTACGCGTCGTCGGTGTCTTCGTAATAGCGGTCACGCAACAGCCAGAACGCGATCCAGACGAGCGCGGCCAGCAGCACGACCGCGAAGAACAGCGTGAAGCGCTTGCGGCGCGTCGCCCGGCGCGCGTCGAGTGCGGGATCGTTCAGGGCAGCCGGCTGCGCGGCGGTATGAAGGTTGTCGTGGTGCATCAGTCGCTTTGCGTAACGATCAGGCGGTCATGCTGGAACAAGGGGATCGGCGGCATGGCCGACGGGCCCGGCGCTGGATTCACTGCCGCCGTGCGCGCGGAAACGGGGGCGCCGCGAGGCGTCGCGCCGACGGCCGGCGTGCGGGCCGCGTCGTCGCGTCGTGCGGCCGCCGCATTCGATGCTGCGACGACCTGCGGGACGGCCACGCTCCGCGCACGCGCATCGGCCGACGGCCCCGCCACCGACTGGCTGGTGGTCGCGGTGGCGGTCGCAGCGGCCGCGGCGGGCGCTGCGGATGTGGCGATCGAAGCACCGCGCTTCGCCGCCCCGCCGCGCGCCCGATGCACGGGCGGCGCCTGCGCGACCGTCGCGCCCGCGTCGAACCCGCCGCCCAGCGCACCGATCAACCCGACACGCAGCGTCCGCTGCCGGCCGAGCAACGCGATCATCTGTGCGCGCTCGTCGATCAACGTGAGATCCGCGACATCGACGTCCTTCTGCATCAGCACGCCGCGCCGATGACGGTCAGTCGCAATCTCCACGATCTTTTGCGCGGCCGCGACCGCGTCCTGCTGCTGCGCGACGAGCGTCTGCGACGTACGCAGAGACGTGACGATCTGCGCGACCTGACCGAGCGCGTCGTCGACGGTCTTGTTGTACAGGCCGATCGCGACGTCGGCCTGCGCGACGTCCGCGCCGAGCTTCGCCTTCAGCCGGCCGCGATCGAACACCGGCAGCGAGATCGCCGGGCCGACGGAGCCGCCAAGCGCGTCGCGCGAGAACAGCGACGCGGGCGTCAGCGCGAACACGCCGCCGAGCGCGACGAGATTCACGTCCGGATAGAACTGCGCGCGTGTCGAATCGGCATTCGCGAACGCGGCTTCGACACGCAGCCGCGCGGCGACGATGTCGGGCCGCCGGCCCAGCAGATCGGCCGGCAGCCGCGCGGGCAGCGCGCCGCCGGCCAATGCGCCGACGCGCGGCCGCTGCAGCGCGAGCCCGCGCTCCGGGCCGCGGCCCGACAGCACACCGAGCTGCAGTTGCGCGAGCTTGATCTGCTCGTCGTTCAGCGCGATCTGCGCGAGCAGCTTGCTGCGCTTGATCGATGCGTCGCTCGCGTCGTACGCGTTGTCGAGCCCGCGCGCGGTACGCTCGCGCAGCACGGCCGTCACGCGCTGACTGACCTTCAGCTTCTGCTGCAGCAGATCCTGCGTCGCGTACGCCTGGTCGAGCTGGCAGTACACGGTGACGATCGCGACCGCCAGCGTGAGCCGCACCTGCTCGGCCTCGACCCGCGCCGCTTCACGCAGCGACATCAGGCTCTTCGTCGCCGCGCGGTTCTTGCCCCACAGGTCGAGCTGGTAGTTGAGCCCGACGAACACCGACGACGGCGATACGTTCGGATCGCCAAATATCTCGACCGGCACGCGATAGCCGCCGACCGACACGTTGGCGACGTCGTCGCCCGGTTTCGGCATCCGCGCGCGGCTGACCGTTGCGCCGGCCGTGCCCGTCAGCCCCGTCAACGAATCGAACTGCTGAAGCTGCGCCTGCGCGATCCGCAAGCGCGCCTGAGCGACCTGCAGGTCGGGATTGTTTTGCGATGCCTCGGCGACCAGCGCGTCGAGCTGCGGATCCTGCAGTTGCTTCACCCAGTCGGGTGCGGGCCACGCACCGTTCACGCCGGGGCCGGCCGTGTGCGCGAGCGCATCGTCGGCCGGCGCGCGCAACGACAGCGACGGCAGGAAGCCCGTCGGCACACATCCGCCCAATGCCATCGCCGCCGCCGCGGCGCCGATCAACGCACCGCCCTTCACGCCACGCGCCAGCGCTGCCGTATTTTCTTTCACACGCCGCATCGTTTCCCTCATCCCTGCTGGACGCGCTGCGCACGCGCGGCCAGACGCGGCCGCGTGCGCTCGAGCGGACCGAGCCGGCCGAACAGGCCGTCCGCGATACCGAACAGGATGCCGGCGAGCTTGTCGCGCTTGTCGCGCTCGACGAGCGCGATCTGCACGACCTGCCACACGGTCAGCAGGTTCGGCACGATCGCCACCGGAAAGCGCAGCCCGTACTGCATCCCGAGCTGCACCGCATTGCGTGCGCTGTAGTAGCGCCGTTGCCACGAGTGATTCATCGACGTCATTTCGAAAGGGCCGAACGCGTGACGCTGCTTCGCGCCGATCCGGTGCGGCAGCACCAGCGACGGCACGACGTAGAGCGGCACGTTGCGCGCGAGCGCGCGGAAGCTGTATTCGGTATCGACGTGATCGATGAACAGCGTCTCGTCGAAGCGGCCGAGCACGTCGAACGCGGCGCGCGACACGACGCAGCCCGACGAGATCAGGAACGCACAGCGCTGCAATTGCGCATCGGGATCGACGCGCAGCCGGCGTAACGCGATCCCGTTGGTCGCGAGCTCGGGCAGGAAGCTGCGCGCGTTCTCGTCAAAGATGCGCGGGCCGGCAAGGAATGCGCGCCCCGCGAGCCCCGCGCAGGCGTCGCGCATCGTCGCAAAGTAACCGGCCGGCACGGACGAATCCTGGTCGAACAGCGCGACCGCATCGACGTTGTCGCGAAACAGCGCCGCGAGCCCCGCGTTGTACGCGCCCGCGATTCCGCCGCGATTGCCGTGATGCAGCAGCGCGATGCCGTCGCGCGCGCACAGTTCGCTTGCGCGCGGATCGGGCTGCGGCGTGTTGTCGACGACGAGCAGCGCGTCGCACGCGTGCCGCCACGTGCCGAGCGCCGCGAGCTGCGCGTCGGTCGGGTGATACAGGATCACGAGTGCGCCGAGTGTCGTCATGCCGCTCTCCTCAATGTCCGAACGAAGCTGCCGCGCCGCGCTTCGGCCGCGTGAGCCACATCATCGCGGCGAGCACGAGGCAGGTCATGCTCGCCATCCAGAACATATCGCCCGTCGCCATCATGTACGCCTGCTGCATCACGACCTGGTGCAGCGTGGATAGCTCGCGTACGCCGTCCACACCCATCGCGTTCAGCGTGTGCACGAAGCGCTGCGTGTTCGCCGACGCGTGCGTGACCGATTGCGACACGACGTCGTAGTGATAGGTCGCACGGTTGTCCCACAGCGTCACGCTCATTGCGGTGCCGAACGCGGCGGACAGCGTGCGCAGGAAGTTCGACAGGCTCGACGCCGCCGCGAGCCGGTCGTCCGGAATGCGCGACAGCGTCGCGGCGGTCAGCGGAATGAAGAAACACGGCAGCCCGATGCCCTGGATCAGCCCGGGCGCGGCGATCTGCGCGAACGTCATCTTCAGCGTGAAATGCGCATCCCATGCGAGCACGGCCGCGAACACGAGGAAGCCGAAGGTCGCGAGCACGCGCGCGTCGAAACGGTGCGCGTGCAGGCCGACGAGAATCGAGAACACGAGCGCGAGCACGCCGAGCGACGCGGTGGCGAGCCCCGCGTGGAATGCGTTGTAGCCCATCACCGCCTGCATCCACAGCGGGAACACGACACCCACCACCGAGAAGCTCATCATCCCGAGCGAGATGATCAGCACGCAGAACGAGAACGTGCGATCGCGAAACAGGCTCAGGTCGACGACCGGATGGGCCTCGCCCGCCTCCCAGATCAGCAGCGACACGATCGCGAGCCCCGCGACCACCGCGAGCGTGACGATCAGCGGCGAATCGAACCAGCCCTTGTCGTGGCCGAGATCGAGCATCGCCTGCAGCGAACCGACGCCGATCACGAGCAGCACGATGCCCGGCACGTCGATCGGGCCGGCCTCACCACGCTGCGCGTCGGGGCGCAGCATCGCGGTGCAGACCGCGAACGAGAACAGCCCGATCGGCAAATTGATCAGGAAAATCCACGGCCACGAGAAGCTGTCGACGATCCAGCCGCCGACCACCGGCCCGAAGATCGGCGCGAGCAGCACCGTCATCGCCCATAGCGCGAGCGCGACGGTGCGCCTGTCCGGCGGGAACGTGCGCAGCAGGATCGTCTGCGACAGCGGCACCATCGGCCCCGAGCACAGCCCCTGCAGCGCGCGGCAGACCACCAGCACGTGCAGGTCGCGCGCGAGGCCGCACAGCAGCGACGTCAGCGTGAACAGCAGCACCGCGCCGACGAACAGCCGCAGCTCGCCGACGCGCCGCGCGAGCCAGCCGGTCAGCGGCACCGCGATCGCGGCCGCGACCGAATACGAGCTGATCACCCACGTACCCTGGCTGTTCGAGACGCCGAGACTGCCCGAGATCGCGGGCACCGCGACGTTGGTGACGGTCGAGTCGAGCACTTCGATGAAGGTCGCGAGCGACAGCGCGAACGTCAGCAGCGCGAGCCGGGCGCCGCGCACCGGCGGCGCAACGGGTACGGGTTCGCTCGCGTCGAAGGCGGCGGGCGTGTCCTGAAGCGGCGGTGCCGTGCTCATGCGCCCGCCAACGCGACAACGGGCGGCAAGATCGCGCGTCCGCGGCTCGGCACGAAGCGCTCGATGTAATCGGCAGCCGTTTCGCAGCCGTCCGGCGCCGCGTTGATCAGCGCACGCGTGCGTTCCGCATGCAAGGACAATTCGGGTTCATCCAGCACGCGCGCGAGCGCCGCACCGAGACGCACGCCGTCGACCGCACCGTCGACGCGCACACCGGCGCCGCTTGCCGAGACGCGCTGCGCGTTGTCGAACTGGTCGTGCGCGAACGGTGTCACGACCTGCGGAATTCCGGCTTCGAACGCGAGCGCCGCCGTGCCGATTCCGCCGTGATGCACGAGCGCGCGGCAACGCGGCAGCAGCGTGCGCATCGGCACGAAGCGGCGCACGAGCAGCCGATCGCCGTCCGGCGCCGCATCGTGCGGGCTCAGCAGGATCCCGCGCGCGCCGGTCGCGCGCAGCGCATCCGCCACCGCGCGCGCATACGCCGCGTGATCGACGCGTGTCGAACCGGCCGTGAACACGACCGGGGGTTCACCGGCCGCGAGATACGCATCGAGTGCCACATCTTCGTCGGGTGTCGCAATATCGTTGAACAACGGGAAACCGCTTTGCAGGTGATTCGACGGCCAGTCTGGCTGCGGCGGCGCGAACCAGCCGGGAAACAGGCACAGCACGCCGTCGGTCGAATGCAGCCAGCGGCCCAGCACGCGCCGCGCGGGCGCGAGCCCGAGCTCGCGGCGCACCGCGTTGAGCGCGGGGCCGCAGGTGCGATCGAGCACCTGGCGCTCGATCAGCGTCATCAGCGCCGCCTTCACCGGCAGCGGCCAGCGTGCGGGAATCGTCAGGCGCGGGTGCGTCGGCGGCGCATGGGCGGACAGCAGCGTCGACGGCGACACCTGCACCGAAACGTACGGCGTGCCGTGCAGTTCCTGCATGAAGCGCGCGGAAAATGCCCACAGCGTGCCGACGAGTACCGTATCGCCATCAGCCAGTGCGCGCAGCGCGTCGTAGTGCGGGCGCAGCGTCGGCGCGATCACCTGCCACAGCGTGCGAAACGACGTGCGTGAATCCCACAGCGCGGGGTTCGCCATCGCGGCCTCGTATTCGGCCGCGGTGCCGATCGGCACGAACGCGAACCCGCAACGGCGCACGATCGCCTCGAATGGCGCGTGCGTGCAAAACACGACGTCGTGGCCGCGCAGCGCGAGCGCACGCGCGACGCCGAGCAGCGGATGCACGTCGCCCGCCGACCCGATCGCGGTCACGATCACCTTCGCCATCGCGCGCCTCGCGGGGTCAATAGAAGCCGGGGATCAGCGCCGCGACCTCGCGGCGGTATTGCGCGTACGCCGGCCCGAAATACCCGGTCAGCCAGCTTTCCTCGACACGTACCTTGTACGCGAGCGACGCGAACACGAGCGCGACGCCAAGCGCGCCGCGCCACTCGCCGCCGATCAGCGCGGCGCCGACAAGCGCGATCAGGCAGCCCGTATAGATCGGGTGACGCACGAGCGCATACGGCCCGGTGCGGACGAGTTCGTGGTCTTCCTTCAGCGTGACCGACACGCTCCAGTTCGTGCCGAGATGCAGCCGCGCCCACACGGAGAACAGCAGCCCCGCGACGAGCACCGCGAGCCCGCATTGCGCCTGCAGGCCGAAGCGCTGCCAGTCGGGCACGAGTGCCTGCCACGACGGATCGGGCAGGATGATCAGCGCGCCGCCGACGATCAGCGGAATCGACTGCAGCGTGCGCGAGCGCGACGCCTCCTTCCGCACGGTCGTCTTCACGGCCTGCGACGTCGCGATCCAGTAGGCGAGCCACGCGGCCCAGGGAACGACGATGGCGATGGTCTGAACGATATTCACGGCTGGCCTGCCTCGTGTGAAAGAAAATTCGGATGCGCCCGGTGTGCCCGGTGCGCGACGTGCTGCGTCATGACGACAGCGCCGGCATCGGCGCGGACACGCATGCGTGTGCGGCGCCGAGCGCGATGCCCGCGGCGACGGGCGGCGAGTCGCAGAAGAAGTCGAGCAGCGCCGCGCGCGTGGTTTCGCGCTGCGCGCGGCCTTCGATGTCGAGGAAATGGCCGGCGTCGGGAATCGTCGCGAAGCGCGCGCGCGGCACGTGCGTGGCGAGCTGGCGGACATCGGCCGGCGTCGTGTATTCGTCGCGCTCGCCGTTCAGGAACAGCAACTCGCAGCCGATGTTGGAAAACTCGCTCAGGTAGCGCTCCGGCTGCAGCGACAGGATCTGGTCGACGTGGAACGCGACCTGGTCCTGCTCGTCGCGCGGCAAGCGCGTCAGATAGCGGTAGTTGTAGAGCTTCATGATGCGCGGCAGGTAGCGGCCGACCGTATCGTTCAGCAGCTGCGCGGCCTTCAGGTTCTCGCCTGCCGCGATGTGGTCGCGGGCGCGCGTCACGTAGTCGACCATCGCGTCGTTCAGGAACGGCGAGAACGAACAGATCGCGGCGCGCCGCACGCTCGGGCAGCCGCGCGCGAGCGCGAACAGCGACGCGACACCGCCCCACGACACCGATACGAGGAACGCCGGCGCGAAGCGTTCGACCAGATGCTGGAGAATCGCGGCCTCGTCGTCCTTGGTCAGAATGAAGCAGCCGGGGTTGTGCTGGCGCGACTGCCCCGCATACGGCAGGTCGAAGCAGATCGTGTTCATCCGCTCGCCGAGATACTGGACGGTCTGCCCGAACGATGCGGTCGTCGCGAGCGCGCCGTTGACGAGCATCGCCGTGTCGAACGACGGATCGAACACGTTCCGTTCGACGTAGACCTTCAGACCATTCGGTAGCGGGACCACGTGTTTTTCGGTCGGCATCGTCGTTCTCCGGTGGATGCGGCGTCTCGGCGTCGCGGCATGCTGCAGGTGCGCAATGGCGGGCGCCGGCCCTGTCGCGGTCGTTGGCCGCGCCCATTGCCGACGCACCGCGGGAAAAACCCGCGGCGCCGATTCATTCCTTTTGGTTCGGCGCCATACTAATACGGGCAATATTACTTACTCAAGTCATTCCAACGATCCCCTCTACTCCGCCCGGAAATACGCCGGATTCAATTATATTTTGCATTTTTTATGGTAGACGGACACGGTCCCGAGTTGACCGCAATCGTTTGCCATCGAGCCGACAAGCAATCGACAATCCAAACTATTTCCTTTAATTTCAATGCCATATGAAGTTTCAATCGATTGATTGAAACGAATTCCAGGAAACTACCAACGACGGAATCTGAGACTCGAATTTTCGGCTTTCCGAAAATCTCACATAGCTCGACATTCTTTCGACGTGTAATAAATCGATTCAATTAACTTTCGCAACCATTGCGCCGTCTTTTCGGAAATCGTTTTAAACAAACTTCAAGTTATTTAACCTTCTTTCAACGCGTTTTTCCGCACCTGCACAATCGCGGCGGCAGCGTCTGCTCGCCCAACCGATCGCTCGATTCACCGTCGGACCCTGTTTTTTTGTTGATTGAACGGTCAATAAAAAACCGATAAGCTGTCGACTTCCAGGAACGGCCCGTTCGGGCGAAGGGGATCGCAATGCCGAAGGTCGGAATGCGGGAGATTCGTCGCGCGCAGTTGATCGACGCGACGCTGCGCTCGATCGACGAGGCCGGCCTCCCCGGCACGACGCTCGCATCGGTCGCGCAGCGCGCGAACATCTCGACGGGTATCGTCAGCCATTACTTCGGCGACAAGGACGGCCTGCTCGAAGCCACGATGCGGCACGTGCTGCGCGATCTGTGGGCGGCCACCACGCGCCGCCGCGTTGCGGCACGCAAGGACCCGCGGTCCCGGCTGCGCGCGATCGTCGCCGCGAACTTCGACGACACGCAGGTCAGCGCACCCGTGATGAAGACCTGGCTCGCGTTCTGGTCGCAGAGCATGCACGACGCGATGCTCAAGCGCCTGCAGCACGTCAACACGCGGCGCCTCCATTCGAACCTGTGCGCGGAATTCGCCAAGGCGTTGCCGCGCGCGAAGGCACGGGAAGCCGCCAGCGGCCTCGCCGCGCTGATCGACGGCCTGTGGCTGCGCGGTGCGCTCGCCGGCGGCCCGATCGACACACGGGCTGCACTGAAGCTCGCCCACAATTACATCGACCTGCTCCTCGCGTCAGACTGACGCGTCACGCAGTCGCCCTCAAGGAGATCCTCATGTCCGTATACGGTTTGCAGCGCCTCTACATCGGCGGCGGTTACGTCGACGCCACCAGCGGCAAGACTTTCGACACCTTCGACCCCGCCACCGGCGAACTGCTCGCACAGGTGCAGCAGGCAAGCGCGGCCGACGTCGACCGCGCGGTCGCATCGGCACAGGAAGGCCAGCGCGAGTGGGCCGCGATGACCGCGATGCAGCGCTCGCGCATTCTGCGCCGCGCCGTCGACCTGCTGCGCGAACGCAACGACGAACTCGCGGCGATCGAGACGCGCGACACCGGCAAGCCGATCGGCGAGACGCTCGCGGTCGACATCGTCACGGGCGCGGACGTGATCGAATACTACGCGGGCCTCGCGACCGCGATCGAGGGGCTGCAGGTGCCGCTGCGCGCCGAGTCGTTCGTGTATACGCGCCGCGAGCCGCTCGGCGTGTGCGCGGGCATCGGTGCATGGAACTACCCGATCCAGATCGCGTGCTGGAAGACGGCGCCCGCGCTCGCGGCCGGCAACGCGATGGTGTTCAAGCCGAGCGAAGTCACGCCGCTCACCGCGCTGAAGCTCGCGGAAATCTATACGGAAGCCGGCGTGCCGGCCGGCGTGTTCAACGTCGTGCAGGGTGACGGTTCGGTCGGCGCACTGCTGACGGGCCATCCGGACATCGCGAAGGTGTCGTTCACCGGCGGCGTCGAGACCGGCAAGAAAGTGATGTCGCTCGCCGGCGCATCGTCGCTGAAGGAAGTGACGATGGAGCTCGGCGGCAAGTCGCCGCTGATCGTGTTCGAGGATGCCGACCTCGACCGCGCCGCCGACATCGCGGTCACCGCCAACTTCTTCAGCTCGGGCCAGGTCTGCACCAACGGCACGCGCGTGTTCGTGCACGGCTCGGTGAAGGACACGTTCACGCAGAAGGTGCTTGAACGCGTGAAGCGCATTCGCGTCGGCAAGCCGACCGATGCCGACACCAACTTCGGCCCGCTCGTGTCGGCCGCGCAGCTCGACAAGGTGCTCGGCTTCATCGAGAGCGGCAAGGCCGAAGGCGCGAAGCTGCTCGCGGGCGGCACGCGCCTGACCGACGGCCACTTCGGCAGCGGCCAGTACGTCGCGCCGACCGTGTTCGGCGACTGCCGCGACGACATGAAGATCGTCCGCGAGGAAATCTTCGGGCCGGTGATGAGCATCCTCGATTTCGCATCGGAAGACGAAGTGATTGCCCGCGCGAACGACACGCACTACGGCCTCGCGGCCGGTGTCGTGACCGAGAACCTGTCGCGCGCGCATCGCACGATCCACCGCCTCGAAGCCGGCATCTGCTGGATCAACACGTGGGGCGAATCGCCGGCCGAGATGCCGGTTGGCGGATACAAGCAATCCGGTGTCGGACGCGAGAACGGCATCACGACGCTCGAGCACTACACTCGAATCAAGTCGGTGCAGGTCGAGCTCGGCCGCTACAACCCGGTGTTTTAAGGATCACGAAAGGAGATTGACCGTCATGACGACACGCGAATACGACTACATCATCTGCGGCGCCGGTTCCGCGGGCAACGTGCTCGCGACGCGCCTGACGGAAGATCCGAACGTCACGGTGCTGCTGCTCGAAGCGGGCGGCCCCGACTACCGCTTCGACTTCCGTACGCAGATGCCGGCGGCACTCGCCTATCCGCTGCAGGGCCGTCGCTACAACTGGGCCTATGAGACCGACCCCGAGCCGCACATGGACAACCGCCGGATGGAATGCGGCCGCGGCAAGGGGCTCGGCGGCTCGTCGCTGATCAACGGGATGTGCTACATCCGCGGCAATGCGCTCGACTACGACAACTGGTCGACGCACAAGGGGCTCGAGAACTGGACGTATCTCGACTGCCTGCCGTACTTCAAGAAGGCCGAGACGCGCGACGTCGGCCCGAACGACTATCACGGCGGCGACGGCCCCGTGTCGGTCACGACCAGCAAGCCGGGCGTGAACCCGCTGTTCGAGGCGATGGTCGATGCGGGCGTGCAGGCCGGCTATCCGCGCACCGACGACCTGAACGGCTATCAGCAGGAAGGCTTCGGCCCGATGGACCGCACCGTCACGCCGAAGGGCCGCCGCGCGAGCACCGCGCGCGGCTATCTCGACCAGGCGAAGGTGCGGCCGAACCTCGAGATCGTCACGCACGCGCTCGCCGACCGCATCCTGTTCGACGGCAAGCGCGCATCGGGCGTCACGTACCTGCGCGGCAGCGAGCGCGCGACCGCGCATGCGCGCCGCGAAGTGCTCGTGTGCAGCGGCGCGATCGCGTCGCCGCAACTGCTGCAGCGCTCGGGCGTCGGCCCCGGCGCGTGGCTGAAGGAACTCGACATCCCCGTCGTCCTCGATCTGCCCGGCGTCGGCCAGAACCTGCAGGATCACCTGGAGATGTACATCCAGTACGAGTGCAAGGAGCCGGTGTCGCTGTATCCGGCACTCAAGTGGTGGAACCAGCCGAAGATCGGCCTCGAGTGGATGCTGAACGGCACCGGCCTCGGCGCGACCAACCACTTCGAGGCGGGCGGCTTCATCCGCACGCGCGACGACGATCCGTGGCCGAACATCCAGTATCACTTCCTGCCCGTCGCGATCAACTACAACGGCTCGAACGCGATCGAGATGCACGGCTTCCAGGCGCACGTCGGCTCGATGCGTTCGCCGAGCCGCGGCCGCGTGAAACTGCGCTCGCGCGATCCGAACGATCACCCGAGCATCCTGTTCAACTACATGGCCGAATCGCTCGACTGGCGCGAGTTCCGCGATGCGATCCGCGCGACACGCGAGATCATGCGGCAGCCCGCGCTCGACCGCTATCGCGGCCGCGAGCTGAACCCGGGTGCCGACTGCAAGAGCGACAAGGAACTCGACGCGTTCGTGCGGGCCCGCGCGGAAACCGCGTTCCATCCGTCGTGCTCGTGCAAGATGGGTTACGACGACATGGCCGTGGTCGACGAGGAAGGCCGCGTGCACGGGCTCGAAGGGCTGCGTGTGGTCGATGCGTCGATCATGCCGATCATCACGACCGGCAACCTGAACGCGCCGACGATCATGATCGCGGAGAAGATCGCCGACAAGATCCGCGGCCGCACGCCGCTGGCGCGCGTGGACGTGCCTTACTTCGTCGCGAACGGCGCGGCGGCGCGCAATATCGCGAAGGCGGTGCGGCAGCCGGAAACGGCGTAACCGCGCAAGCGCCCTTCCCCGGGGCGCAGCAGCAACATGCACGGCTCGCGGCGGTCTCGCCGCGAGCCGTTTTTCATTTCATCGGGCGCGCTCGCCGCCCGTACTGAAGCGCTTGATCGCAGCCACCCTCGGCCGCACGCGTTTCGCGCGCACGATCGGATTCGATCGCGACGTCAGGCTCATCGCGCCGCTCAGACGCTCGAACGCGACATCCTCCTTCATCCCGAAGCGACCGACCGCCGGCCACGCGAGCACTTCATCGAGCCACGCCTGCCACGCGTCGCCATGAAAGCGCCGCGCGAACTCGCGCACCATGCCCGGCGCCGCGATCACGATGCCCGCCAGCAGGTAATACGCCCAGAAACTGCCCGCGCCGACGAGCCGGTCGAGCCGGCACACGAACACCGCCGCAAGCAGGCCGTCGACCGACGCGAGATCGGCACGTCGTTCGCGAATCGCGCGCGCGACGAGATTGTGCCGACCACCGTACGCGGCAAAGGAAGCCCCTTTTCCGGCAGCCAGCTCCGCGCAGAACATCGCGAGCGCGGCCATCTCGTCGATGCGGGCGGCATCGTCGCGCGGCCCGCAGATGCGCAGCACGATCGCGTCGATGATCGCGCCGGGCCGCGCGGACGGGTCCACGCACGCAGCCACGACTGCCGCCCGTCGTTCTCTCAGGTTCTTCGCGGGCTGTGCTTCGCCGCTCGCGGGTTGTTTTCGGCCGTCGTGCCCGTCGGCGCCGTCGACACCGCCAGGTTCGATGCCGCCGGCAATGCGCTCCAGCGCAGCCCAGCCGTCGGCGGGATCGTCGAAGGCCCACGCATCGACGACACCGTGCGCTGCTTCGAATACTGCACGCGATCCCGGGCAGCATCGTTCCGCGTGCGCAAGTTGCCGCGCATTCGGCACGTGGATGCACGCGCCGAGCGGCTCGGTCGCGTCGCACGCGCAACCGCCGCCGTCCGTTGCCGTCCACGGTGCGAGTTCGTGGAGGACGGCAAGCGCTTCGTGCGGCAGCGTCACGCTCGTGCGCACGCTGGCCGTACGCGACGACCGCGCGGTCGTTGCGCCAGCGTCGTCCATCGCCACGCAAGCCGCTGCGTTCAGGTATTCGATCAGGTACTGCAGCCACGCGGCCGTGCGCAGCCGGTCGGGCGTCGCAGCGCGGGCATCGCCATACTTCGCTGGGTCGGTGAGCATGGGTGGTCCGGAATGGTTCTGGCAAATCGAAATGATTGTTCTATGTCCGTCGACGCAGGCGGCACGGTGCGTCGCACCGGCCCCCCGCGTGGCCGCCCGCATCGGATCGCGAAGCAGGCGGCCAGCCGGTCGTCACGCGGAACCACGCGACGACGCGAATGCATCGCGAAACCGGCACGCCCGCCGCGCATCGTTGCACGGCCCTCGTCCCTGGCGGGCGCCCGGTTCCGATCGCGCGACGCTTACTGCACGTGGAACTTCGGCGACGTGGCGACCGTGCCGCTAACCGTGCAGTCCGGTGTCAACACCGCGTTGTTGAACGTCAATGACGAGTTCGGATCGCTCCACGTCGTCACGACCTTGCTCGGCCCGCAGGCGCCGAGCAGCGAAACGGTCACCTTCGCGTTGTTGATCGACAGCTGCGTCGTACTGTCGGCCTGGCCCGTCCACGGCGATGCGCTGGTCGCGCTGCCGCTGATCAGGCCGCACGTCGCGGCGCCCGTAAACGTCGTCGACGTGATGTTGACGATGCCCGTCGAGGAGATCGTGCCGTTGAACGTCGCGTTGCAGGTTGCGTTGATCGACCCCTTGGCCAGGACAGTGAGGCCCGTCGCGGAGAACGGCTCCCCGTTCGGGTTCATGGCCTGCCCGTCGGCGCGCGAGACGGTCACGGCGAAAGCAGGCGCGGCCGAAACCGCGGTGAATGCCACTGCAGCAACAAGCGATACGATTTTGCGAATGCTCATTTGAACTGCCCCCTCTCTCTTCACAAATGGCGGCATGCCGCCAGGAACGCGACGCCCCGGCCGGATCGGCCCGGCCGCTCGGTCGCAGGAAACCGCCGGCGTACGCAATGCACGCCGGACGGCTCAGAACTTGTAGGAAATCCCGACGAAGGTGATCAGCGGATCGGCCTTCAGCCGCGTGCGCGTGGTCGCGAGCGTCGAACCGTCGGCGGCCTTGATCACAAGCGACGAGTAGGTCTTCAGCGGCATGTAGGTCAGCGTCGCCGTCAGCCCCCAGTGCTTGTCGATCGCATAGCTCGCGCCGACGTTGTAGACCGGCGTGAACGACGACGACGCCTTGCCCTCCACCGACGTCGGCCCCGGCTTGCCGGCGCCGGCCGCGAGCACGCTGCCGAGGTTCTCGTTGATGTCCTTCGCGAAGTTGCCGTTCAGTTCGATGTTGCTGAACCAGCTGTAGGCCACGCCGATCCCGACGAACGGACGGAACTTCGCCGTCGGTGCATTGAAGTAGTACTGCAGAATGATCGTCGGGCTCCATTGCCGCGCATTCTTCACGGCCGGCTGGTTCGACGGATTGTCCATGTTGACGCTGCCGAGCGACCCGGCCGGGCCCGGCGGCCGGATCACGCCGTGCCCGGTCAGCGTGAACTCGGGTGGCACGCCGAGCACCGACGTCACCGCGATATGGTCGGTGAAGAAGTGCGTGAGCGTGAGGCCGACCGTGTCGGCGTTGTTGACCGTCAGGCTGGTGCCCGGCGACGTGAACGACCCGGGCAGCCGCAGCGGCCCGTTGATCGGCATGCTCGCGAGATTCGTCGTCAGCCCGTTGGTCGAATCCTGCGGCATGATGTGCAGCCACCCCAGCGTCGCGACATTGTCGCCCGCCTGTTGGGCCGATGCGAGCGTCGACACGCCTGCGACGACACTCGCGACAATCAGCTTCTTCATGAAGTCTCCCCCTCATTCCATCCGGGCGCCGCGCAGCCATGCGCGACGCCGCCGTGTCTCCATCCGCGTGTGATCACTGCACGAACGCGCCGACCGTGAAGTACGGATTGCTCGTATCGGCCATGTCGAGGAACCCGAACACGCCGCCCGTGAACACGAACTTGCCGGTCGCCGGCCCGGACGCCGCGTCCGCGTGCACGGTCGTCACGACACCCGGCACCTTCTGCGTGTAGTCGAGGTTCAGCGCACGCGTGAGCGCGGCCTGGGACGCGTTGAACGGATCGAGCAGCGTCGCCTGCGCACCGACGAGCGCGGTCGCGCGGTAGTTGAACGCGCTGTCGACGCCCGTGTACTCGCCGTTCTCCGAGCCTTGGGTGATGGCCGTCTGCGGGCTCAGGAACGAGATGCCCGATTCGTCGTCCGCGCTCGGCGGGCCCTGCGTGAGGTCCGCGTTCGCGGCACCCGTGCGGATGAAGACCGGCACGAGCTGATTGCGCAGCTTGCCGACGATCAGGATTCCCTTGCCGCCCTTCGCCGGATCGAGTGCGGCGAGCGTCGGCGGAATCTGCGGCTGGTAGTTCAACGACTGGAGCGCCGGTGCGTCCGGGCGCAGCGTGAACGGCTGGTTCACGGTCGCGCTCGATGCGAGCGGCTGCCCGCCGTTCTTCTTGCCGAAGTTGTCAGTCTCGACGTAGCTGCCGTCCGCGTTGATCGTCACCTGCTGGTCGAGCGCCACCGGCCGGAAGTTCTGCGACGGCACCTGGTGGTAGCCGAGCTGGTTATACGTGCCCGCGATCTTCGTCAGGTCGGTTTCGAGCGACGAGAAGCTGATGAACGGGTAGTACGGGAACGTCGTCTTCGGAATCTTGCCCACGCCGATCACACCGTCGAACTGGATCGTCGCGCCCGGAATCGCACCGCCCAGCACGCCTTCACCGAGGAACAGGCGCGCCGGCCGGCTCGGGTCGAGGCTCGCGTTCTGCATCCGGAACGTGCACTGGTTCAGCTTCACGGTCGGCAGGCCCGTTTCGTCGGCCAGCGTGCCGTCGACAACGTTGGCCGGCGCCGTGTCGCGCGTCGGCTGCACCGTGCCGGTGGCCGTCGGCACCGGCGATGCGAGGTAGGTCATCCGGTACGTCATCTTCGTCGTGTCGAGCTGCACCTTCACGAGTTCGCCCGAGCCGGAGCCGCCGATGAACACAGTGTTGTAGTCGATCGTCTGCGGACACAGCCTGACCACCGGCGCGGGCGGCGGGTCGCCGTCGCCACCGCAGGCGACCAGCACGGGCGCGAGCGACGCCGCGGCCATCCAATTCTTCACATTCATAGGAATCCTCTAGAATTTCGATTCGCCGGCGGCGACGCGTGCGCCGCCGGTGTTCCGTGTTCAGTCCGCCGTTACTGGACGAACGCGCCGACCGTGAAGAACGGGTTGACCTTGTTGTTGTTGACGACCATCGCGTAGATGTTCCCGGCCGTCACGAGCCAGCCGGTGTCGCCCTTGCTGAAGATCGCCACGTTGCCGTTCGCCCCCTTCGCGTTGAAGTCCTGCGACGCCGTGACCTTGATCTTGCCGGGCGTGGCCTGCGTGTAGTCGAGCGCGAACTGCGACGTGACCGACGACGTCTGCGGGTCGATGAACGCCGCGGTGGCGCCCTGGAACAGCGTCGACGTGTAGTTCGCGGCCATTGTCGATACGGCGGTACCGTCGTTGCAACTGCCGGCCTGCGCCAGGAAGAAGGTGCCGTCGAAGGTGCCGGGCAGATCCGGATGCGGGACGTTGTTGTTGAAGCTCGGCCCCGCGGTCGCGATCGCGAACGTCGCGGTGCTGGGTGCCACGACACCGCACGCGGATGCGCTCGTTGCGCCGATGAAACCGCCCTTCAACGAATTGGCGGAGACGGCCGTCGTCCGCGACAGCATCGAAATCCCCACCTCGGCATCGGCGACCGACGCCAGCAGGTTGCTCGCGTCGATATGCGTGTAGCCCACGCGAATCACGACCGGCACCAGAACGCCGTTCAGCTTGCCGACGATCATGATGCCCTTCGCCTGACTCGGCGCGACGATGACGATTGCCGAGCCCTGCCCCGCGAACGGATAGATGAGGGTGCCGCCCGCGTTCGCCACCGCGTGGCTCACGAACACGTTGTCGGACGAGCCGTCCGCGTTCTTGCGCAGCGCCCACGGCGTTCCGGTGGTCTGGCACGAGTAATCGCTGCCTGCCGTGATGGTGCACGAGCCGTCGGCATTGAACGTCTGGTTCCAGTTGACGACGTCGGGTTGCCAGCCGACCGCCCCCGTGCTGCTCTGCGCGCTGCCGCCGACCGGCGACAGGTGGATGCCGAGTTCGTTGTAGTTGCCCGCGACCTTCGAGAAGTCGGTTTCGGTATCGGTGAAGCCGATGAACGGATAGAAATCGAAGGTGCGCGACGGCACGGTGCCAAGCACGATGCCCGGGAACGGCTCGAGACCGGCGAACGCGATCGTTGCGCCCGGAATCCCGCCGCCAACCACCCCGTTGCCGACGAACAGCATCGGCGGATCCGCGCGATTGATCGTCACCGCATACGCGCCGTCGCTCGTCGCGCCGCTGTCGAGCACGAACGCACAGCGGTTCTGCTCGGCGGTCGGCAGATTGGTCGGATGATGGAATGCACCGCTGATCGTCAGGCCCGCGCGCGTGTTGTTGACCTGCCCCGCCGAGGTCGGCACCGACGATTCGATGAACTGCATCTGGTAGGTGAGCTTCGTCGTGTCGAACTTCACCTTCACGTATTCGCCGCTGCCGGCGCCGCCCGTGTAGGTCGTCGTGTAGTCGAGCGAATCCGGACACAGCTTCGTCACGACGGGCGGCGTCGTTTCCGCGCCGCTCGGCCCGCATGCGCTGCCTGAGCACTGCGGCACGTTGATCGGGCCCGGATCGTCGCCGCCGCCGCAACCGGCAACGAACGGCAGCGCCAGCACGGCGCACGACAGGATCGCCTTCCGCCAATCAGGAATGCAAATCATCAACCCCTCCTTTTGAGGTACGACAGGTCTCGCCCGGATGAGCTGCGTGGCCCACCGGTTGGTATCGCGCCGACGCGACGATGCGCGGCACATGACGATGCGCACGATGTGCGCCGCGTTGCCGGTCACGCAAATGCGATCAGGATCGACGTGGCTGGCAAGCGCTATCCGGCGCCGCCGTCATGCGGCAAGGCGCCATCGGGGAAATCGAAATGGAATGGGGTGCGTCGCTACCGCGGCAACGCGATGCGATGACGCGGGCAGCGCGCAATGCGCGGCGCGCCCGCATCCGGCGAAAAGCAGGGAAACGGCAGTGCGGCAAGGCCCTCGGATAGGCATGTCATGTATTGGTCTCCGTACGTACGCTTGATTCGTTATCGTGATGCGTCGTTTGTCGAGACTATGATCGGACGATCCGCACAAGTAAATGGATGCAGAGTTCCAAACGTGCCGAACCGCGCGATCCTCGGTGCGAGCAGGGTGTTTGACAGTTTTTCAAACAGCCTTCAATTTATTTGCTCAGACAAATACCCGGGCTGTATAACGCGCGTTTGAATGTCGGTGGTCGACCTCGCGCAAGGCCCGGCGTGCGGACCTCCGGCGGCCCGCGCGCATGCCGCGGCGCAACCTCACACGTCGATGATCGCGAGCGTGCCGTGACTGCCCGGCAGCACCGCGTGGCGCAAGCCGGCGGCAGCAAGGTACATCTGCCCGGCTTCGACGACGACCGTCTCCGCGTCGACCTCGAGCATCAGCCTGCCGTCGAGCACCAGCAGCCCTTCGTCGTAGTCGTGCACTTCCGCTTCGTACGGCTGTGCGTCCATGCGCAGCACCTTGATCCGTGCCGGCCCGACTTCGCCGACGATCGTGGATTTCCATGCAACGGCCTGCGCGGCCGCGACGGACTTGAAATCGATCAAGGACATGTGCTTCGCTCCGGGACGTGAGAGGAATGCATTATCGCGAGCGCGCCGCATACCGTCCCGGTACGGCCCGACGGCGTTCGAGCGGCACAGTCGGCCTGGTGCCCGCCCCGCTGCCGCGCGCAAGCGCGCTCGCCATCCCGTTGCCCGAAAACCGCGCGCATTGTTCGCCCGATTCGAATAAAGCGCCGCTTTATTGAATGACGCACACACATTTTCCGCAAATCCGACACCGGCATCGCATGACCTTTGCGTCGAAATGCATTTCCATCTTCCGATTGCTAATATGGCGGTCCTGCGATCCCGCACCACAACGCCGTTCGACATGACGCCCGTTCGCCATGCCGCACCCGACACCGGCCGCTTCGCAGCGGCGGCACCGGGCACGCGCGGCGGGCAGCGTCGGACCGACCGGCCGTGCCATCCGTGAGCATGCAACCGATCCTTTCCGTCTCCGACCTCTCCAAGACTTACGCGTCCGGCTTCCAGGCGCTGAAGCACGTGACCCTCGACATCCGCCCGGGCGAGATCTTCGCGCTGCTCGGACCGAACGGCGCTGGCAAGACCACGCTGATCGGCTCGATCTGCGGCATCGTCACGCCGACCGAAGGCCGCGTGACCGTCGGCGGGCACGACATCCGCGATCAATACCGCGCCGCCCGCGAAATGATCGGCCTCGTGCCGCAGGAGCTGACGACCGACGCGTTCGAAACCGTCTGGGCGACGGTGTCGTTCAGCCGCGGCCTGTTCGGCAAGGCCCCCGATCCCGCTTACATCGAGAAAACGCTGAAGGCGCTGTCGCTGTGGGACAAGCGCGACAACAAGCTGATGACGCTGTCGGGCGGCATGAAGCGCCGCGTGATGATCGCGAAGGCGCTGTCGCACGAGCCGCGCATCCTGTTCCTCGACGAGCCGACGGCCGGCGTCGACGTCGAGCTGCGCCGCGACATGTGGAAGCTGGTCGACTCGCTGCGCGAAAGCGGCGTGACGATCCTGCTGACCACGCACTACATCGAGGAAGCCGAGGAAATGGCCGACCGGATCGGCATCATCCTCGGCGGCGAGCTCGTGCTCGTCGAAGAGAAGCGCGAGCTGATGCGCAAGCTCGGCAAGAAACAGCTGACGGTGCAGCTCGAGCATCCGCTCGCGACCGTGCCGGGCGAACTCGCCGCGTTCGGGCTCGAACGCGCGGACGACGGCACCGCGCTCGTCTACACGTACGACTCGCAGCGCGACGACGCGAGCATCGCGAAGCTGATCAACGCCCTCGGCTCGGCCGGCATCGGCTTTCGCGACCTGCACACGACGCAGAGCTCGCTCGAGGACATTTTCGTCAGCCTGATCGACAACCGCCGCAACGGCACACAAGGGGCCTGACGCACATGGCGAACTGGAATCTTCACGGCATCCGCGCGATCTACCGCGCCGAAATGGCCCGCACGCGCCGCACGCTGATGCAGAGCATCATCGCGCCGGTGATCTCGACGTCGCTGTATTTCGTCGTGTTCGGCTCCGCGATCGGCTCGCGCATCAGCGACGTGAACGGGATCGGCTACGGGTCGTTCATCGTCCCGGGCCTCGTGATGCTGTCGCTGCTGTCGCAGAGCATCTCGAACGCGTCGTTCGGCATCTACTTCCCGCGCTTCACGGGCACGATCTACGAGATATTGTCCGCACCCGTGTCGTATTGGGAGATCGTGATCGCGTATGTGGGTGCGGCCGCGTCGAAGTCGTTGCTGCTCGGGTTGATCATCCTCGCGACGGCAGGCCTGTTCGTGCCGCTGCACATCCTGCATCCGTTCTGGATGGTGCTGTTCCTCGTGCTGACGTCGATCACCTTCAGCCTGTTCGGCTTCGTGATCGGCATCTGGGCCGACAGCTTCGAGAAGCTGCAGCTCGTGCCGCTCCTGATCATCACGCCGCTCACGTTCCTCGGCGGCAGCTTCTATTCGGTCGACATGCTGCCGCCCGCGTGGCGCATCGTCACGCTGTTCAACCCGATCGTCTATCTGATCAGCGGCTTCCGCTGGTCGTTCTACGGGCTGGCCGACGTGCACGTGGGGATCAGCCTCGCGGCCACCTCGCTGTTCCTCGCGATCCTGCTCGCGATCGTCGCGTGGATGTTCCGCACCGGCTACAAGCTGAAGAACTGACGCGCCGTGGGGTTGCCCCGGTTCGCGGATCCGGGGCGGCGCTGCTAGACTGGATCGGAAGATCGACTGCCGCCGTCTGCCGCACCGCAACCCGCGGTGCGCGGGCGGTGCGGCTCCCGCCCCTTCCCTGCGCGAGGATCCCCGATGAGCGCCTCCCGAATCGACGCCGTCCGCGACGGCCTGTTTCGCGCCACGTCCTACGTCGACACGCTGAACCTGAGCTTCAGTCAGTTCTTCGTACGATCGTCGCACGGTGACGTGCTGTGCGTCGAAACGGGCACGCGTTCCAACTTCACGCAACTGAGTGCGGCGCTCGACACCGTCGGCATCGCGCCGTCGATGGTCAGCAACGTGATCGTCCCGCACTTCGAGGCCGACGAAATGGGCGCGCTGCCCGACTTCCTCGCGGCCAATCCGGCGCTCGTCGCGTACGGACATCCGATGTGTACATGGGGGCTTGCCGACGTGTTCGGCGTACGCGCGATTCCGTTGAAGGACGGCGAGCCGACGACGCTCTCGGGCATCGACGTCGTGCCGGTCTTCACGAAGCACGTGCATCAGTGGGACGCGCTCGTCGTGTATCTGCCGGCGTACAAGGCACTGCTGTCGTCGGACATCCTGATGCGCTTCGGCAGGGAGGAGACCGACGACCCGCTGCCGGCAATCCTCGACGCGATCACGCGCTCGGACTACCTCCCGTCGCTCGCGCACCTGGCGAGCGCGCTGCGCCGCATCCAGGCGCTCGATCTCGACATCATTCTGCCGATGCACGGCCCGGCGATCACGCATGACATCGCGCGCGTGATCGCCGGTGTGATTGCATATTGCGAGGCGGCCGCGGCGTAACGCACGCGCTGCCGTGTGCGGCCGTCCGTCGTACGTCGCCGGTCAGGCGCCGGTCACGACGAATTCCGCAGCGGCCTTGCTCTGGATCGCGGCCATCACTGCAAGTTCGCGCTTGCTGCGCGGCTCGCCGGATATGACACCCGTCGCATGCTTGGCCTTCGCGCCGAGCGGGAAGAACACGAACGACGCGCCGGCCGGCGCTTCCGGCTCGGCACGCAGGCGTTTGTTCAGAATCTTCAGGTACTTTTTCTTCGAGACTTCCTTCGTTGCCATGGCGCCCTCCACATGAACGTAATGCTGACCAGCATACCAGTTTTGACCGGGGGCTCCGGCACGTCGCCGCACGATCGTCCCGTGCTGGAATCGACCGGGTTGCGCGACTCGCCACGCCGGGCCGCGGCCGGTGCCGGTGCCGTCCGCCTCCGGTTTCACGCGGGCGAATCCTCCACTCCGCGCGCCTCGTCCGTTACGCGATGCTGCCCACGGCTGCCACCTCCCCGTCACCGGTCATCAGAATTGTTTGCGCGCGATGTCGATTCGCGCGCATGTCATGCGTCGTAGTGTCGTAACCGATCGTTTTGCCGTCCGCACGGCAGGCCGATTGCGGATGTTCCCTTTCCCGTTCAAGGAGTAGCGACAATGCGCGTCATGGTGATCGTCAAGGCAACGGCCTTTTCCGAATCGGGCACCATGCCCGATACCGAACTGCTGGCCGCAATGGGCCAGTACAACGAGGCACTCGTGAAGGCCGGCGTGATGCTGGCCGGCGAAGGGCTGCACCCGAGTTCGCGCGGCAAGCGCGTGCACTTCTCCGGCAAGGACCGGACCGTCATCGACGGCCCGTTCGCCGAGACCAAGGAACTGATCGCCGGCTACTGGCTGTGGCAGGTGAATTCGATGGAAGAAGCCGTCGAATGGGTCAAGCGCTGCCCGAATCCGATGCCCACCGAATCGGACATCGAGATCCGCCAGGTCTTCTCGCCCGAGGATTTCGGCGAGGCGTTCACGCCGGAGCTGCAGGAACAGGAAGCACGGCTGCGCGCGGAGATGGAAGGCAAGCGGGACGCATAAGGCTGGCCCGGCCGGGGCGCAGCAGCGCAATCGAAGCGGGTGCCCCGGCCGAATCCTCTGCATAAACGGATTGACGGCGCCTCGCCGTGTAACGTAGCATTTTGACACGTTACACGGCGAGGCCTTGTCGTCATGCATTCCCGTTTTGACCGTTTTCGCGCGACGCCACTCGGCGCGCAGCTCGAAGCCCTGATTACGCAGCCCGCGCGCTATCTCGAATTCGCGGCGCTGTCGCGCGTCGGCGTCGCGGCGATCGGCGCGATCCAGCACGAGATCGCGCACAAATTCCCCGAAATCGAAGCCGATACGACCGCCCGGCAGTTCTGCGGCGCGATGGTCGCCGACGTGATGCGCCGCCACGGGCACGACGTCGTGCAGGCGCGCGGCCGGATCGGCGGCACGCTGTTCAGCTACGGCGCGGTATTCAGCGCGTTTCCGCTGGTGCTGCCGTTCGCCGACGTCGTCGCCGCGCTGGCCGCGATGCCCGACCGGGTCGCCGCGTATGCCGCTCGCGTTCCCGCCGCGCTGGCCACGCGCCGCCCCGCCGGCACGGGCTTCTCGCTCGTCGAACATGCGTGCCACCTGCGCGACCTCGACGCGGTGTTCGCCGAACGCATCGATGTCGTGCGCACGCACGAACTGCCGGTGATCGCGTCCGTCGACGGGACCGCGCTCGCCGCGCAGCGCGACTACCTCGCACAGCCGCTCGACGGCGCGCTCGCCGCATTCCGCGCCGGCCGCGCCGCGCTGTGCGCGTCGGCCGCGGCGCTGCGACCGTCCGAACGCCAGCGCTGCGGGCTGCGCGACGGAATCCGCCGGATGTCGCTCGACGAACTCGTGCGCGAGCTGCTCGACCACGATCGCACGCACGCGCTCGAACTCGACGAACTGCTCGCCGAATTCGAATTGCCGCCCCTTCCGTTGCCGAACGCCCAATGAGCCAGCCCGCTCCGCCCGTCGTCTTCGTTCACGGTTTCATCGGCACATTCGACGTGCCCGGATGGCCAGGCCCGCATCTCGCCCCCGACCTGCTCGGTTACGGCATCCATCGCGACGCGCCGTCCGACGCGATCACGCTCGCCGCGCAAGTCGAGCATGTCCGGCAGGCAATCGACACGCACTTCGGCACGCTGCCGGTCGATATCGTCGGTCACTCCGTCGGCGGCGCGATCGCGATGCTGTTCGCCCACGCGCATCCAGCGCGCGTGCGCCGGATCGTCAACGTCGAAGGCAACTTCACGCTCGACGATGCGTTCTGGTCGGCGTCGGTCGGCCGCATGTCGGCCGTGCAAGCCGACGCGATGCTCGACGGCCTGCGCGGCGATCCGTTCGGCTGGCTGCGCGGCTCGATCGACGATCCGTCGCCACGCCAGCTCGACGACGCGCGCCGCTGGCTCGCGCATCAGCCGGCGTCGACGCTGCGCGCGACGGGACGCTCGGTCGTCGCGACGACGGGCGACCCCGATTATCTGCAGGCGCTCGCCGAAGTATTCGAGCGCCATCCGGTGTGGCTCGTCGCGGGCGAACGCTCGCGTGCGGGCTGGCACGTGCCGGACTGGGCGCTCGTGCGCTGTGCAGGCTTCGAAACGATCGCCGGTTGCGGGCACCTGATGCCGGCCGAGCAGCCTGGCGCGTTCCTGGAGGCGCTCGCACGCTGCCTCGGCTGACGCGAACGGCCCCGGCCGTGCGCCCCCGCCACCTGACAATCCGTAGGTTTCGCCGAAATATGGCTGAAAGGGACGGTTGCTAGAGTCGCCGAACAGGGTTTTCCCGATGCGAGGGCTCCATGAATCTGGTACGCGCGTTCTGGCTACTACTGCTGCTCGCCGCCGCGGGCCCGGCCCTCGCCTATCAGGCGCGGGTCGTCGCGATTCCGAGTGCCGCGATGAACCAGACGCTGAAGGCGACCGTCGTGCTGCCCGACGACTACGCACGCCTGCGCCACGGCCCGGAACGCGGCGTCGAGCGCTTTCCGGTCGTCTACCTGTTGCACGGCTCCGGCGGCGACCACACCGACTGGACCGCGAACACGCACATCGCGGCACTGGCCGATCGCTACCGCGTGATCCTCGTGATGCCCGACGGCGGACACGAAAGCTGGTACATCGACAGTCCGTTCGACTCGGGCAGCCGCTACGAAACCTTCGTCGGCGACGAAGTCGTGTCGTATGTCGACATGCACTTCAGAACGATCGCGACCAAGGGCGCGCGCGCCATCACCGGGCTCAGCATGGGCGGCTTCGGCGCGCTGCGCATCGCGCTCGACCGGTCCGACACGTTCGGCGCGGTCGGCAGCATCAGCGGCGCGGTCGATCCGCGCTGCTGCGAGGACGAACCGGGCATCGACCACGTATTCGGCGACCCCGGCCGCCATCCGTCATTCTGGAACCGCAACGCGATCGTCGAAAACGCGCGCGCGTTCGTCCGCGCACATCTGGACCTGACGATCGACTGCGGCCGCGACGACTCGTTCGTCGGCTCGAACCGCACGCTGCATCAACGACTCGTCGCGCTCGGCGTGCCGCACGACTATGCGGAGCGTCCGGGCGGACATACATGGGACTACTGGGCACACGCGATCCGCTACCAGATGCAGTTCTTCGCGACGTCGTTCCAGCACGGCGGCTACGCGTAGCATCCGGCAGGCGCGACACGGGCGTGTCGCATTTCTCACTCAGCCATACGCGCAAGTGAAGGTAGAAGCCGCGAATCGAGTTCAGTTGCCGTGCGCCGCGTCGGCCCCCACCACGCGATCGAAGAACTCCTGCGCACGCGCCAGTTCGTCGAGCGCGCGATCGAGGCGCGACATCGCACGTGCATATTCGGCCGACGAGACGTCGTCGTCGCTTTCGCCGCGCACCGCGCGAAACGCCTGATCGACGTTGCGCGTCGCTTCGACGAAGCGTTGCGCCGCTTGGGCTTCCCTCGAACAGATGTGGATCGACATCGACACGTCTCCCTCAGGATTGCAGTGTGAAGCAAGCCGACGCCCAGCGTGCGTGGTGCGCATGTCAGCGGCGTGAACGACGGCGAGCAGCCTGTCGGCGCACGAGCCTCCGCGCAGCACGCTTCGTGGCGATTGTCTCGCGACGCTTGCCGATCTGCCACGGCGAATTTGCAACACATTCTTGCGCGCGCCGCGATGGCGGCCACACGCATGCGTGTCGTTGCACGCGCATTCAGCGGTCCTGCTTCACGTCACGCACCGCACATGCGCGGCGCGAACGTCATGCGCGCCCGATACGCGGATGCGCGAGACCGCCGAACGCGGCCGCTTCGCCGGGCGACAGATCGAACAGATCACCGGTGAGCCCGCTCGGATGCTCGGCCGTGGGCCGGCTGCGCAGTCGCGCGACATGCGTGGGCGCGACGTAGGCGGCCGCCGTTTCGATCGGCGGCACGTCGAACAGGTCGCGCGTGACGCCACGCACGGCATCCGTCGGCGAACGGCCGCGCAAGCGCGCGACCAGTTCGACGAAGCGATCGAAATCGCCGGCGCGCGTCGCCTTGTTCACCTCGGCGAGATCGCGCGCCTTCAGCACGCACGGCTGCGCGAGTCGCACGAAATACGGTGCTTCGAGTTCGACCGACAGCGCAAGCGGATAGCTCTTGCCAGTTTGCTCCTTCGCGCGCCCGATGCAATCGACCACGGCCGCGCCCTGCGCGACGCCGAGCGGCTTGCCCGTGCTCACGCTGCGCAGGTGGTCGGGGAACACGCGCAGTTGCGTGCCGACCGTCAGTGCGGTGGACGATGCGCAGACGAGTGCGTAGTGCTGTTCGCGGCGCCGGCCCGACGGCAGCGTCGAGCGGCTCGCGATGAAGGTGTGCGCCGGCAGCGGCCGCACCTGGCCGCTTGCGTCGACCCATGCATTCCACAGCAGCGCGTCCTCGCGCCTGCGCTCGCCGGGCCGCGTGCGCGACGCGACCGGCGAAAACAGTGCGAGCAGCGAACCCGTGCGATGCGCGGCGACTTGCGCGCTGCTGCCGAGCGGCTGGTTGATCCCCCACAGAAAACGCCCGCCCCCGAGCCGGCGCTCCCATTCCTTGCGGAGCACGACGGTCGGCAGTTCCTCGCCGGACTCGGTACCGATCTTCGTCCAGCAGAACGTGGGAGGGAGGTGTTTCAGTGTCATCAACTTTCTCGGGATACAGCCTCGCTGGTGACAGCAAGCCCATTCAACAACCGTAACTGTATAGGTATAATGCATCGCATGGAAGCCCCGGACCATGATTTTCCTGTACAAGACCTGTTGCGCCGTCTGATGGCGGACACGCGCTCGTCCAGCGAAATTGCAAGGCTTTCCGGCGTCAGCCAGCCGACCGTGTCGCGCCTTCGGCTGTCGAACGGGCATCGGCTGCGACGTAGCGCGCCATTCAATAAGCTATGCAGTTTCTACGGCGTCGATACCGGCCCGGCGCGCCGCCGGTACAACGACCTGCTGCGCGACGCGATCGTCGACGCGTGGGACGGCTCCGACGAGCACGGGCGGGCGCTGCTGGTCGTGATTCAGGGGTTGAAGGATCTGCAGGCGAAGGCCGACGACGGCTGACCCTCACAGGCGTTCATGAATGGATGCAAGACTGAAAGCATCCGGCGAGCGGGCGATGGCGAACACGATTCGTCATCGCCCGTTTTGCATCGGACGACGCGGCGCGAAGCGGCGGCAGACGCGCCGCCAGCACACCACGCGCCCCGCATCGACGACGTCTCAAATATTTTTTACTCACAGTTAAAAAAGTTTGACACGCCGTTTTCACTGAGATAACTTTTGCGCAAGCTTCCGGAAAGCAAACGCGAACCGGCAAGCCATCACGATGCGTGGCGCGGCCGAAACCGCCAATCCGTTTCATTCCGTCGCCGCACGCGCATCGCGTCGTGTTTTTCCGCAGCGCAGCACCGCAGCTCGCAACATCCCCGTTTCATCGAATGATGTCGTTCCGCCTCACCTGGAAGGACGCGCGGCATGCGCACATTTACTTTGCAGTCCTGCATGACATGCAGGCCGAAGCCACGGCTTTCCGGCCGGCGCATGTCGTCTGTGATGTCCCGATGGTGCGGTTTCCTTTTCGTTGCATGCAGTAATCGGCCCGGCCCGCAGGGGGCGTATCGCGGAACGGTCGTATCCACACAATCAAAAGAACGAGGTCGGCAATGCAATTTCATTTCAGAGGATCGCGCCGCGCATGGCTACCCGCGCTCGTTGCAGCCGCGACGCTCGCCGCGTGCGGCGGAGATGACGGCGGCAGCGTGGCGGGCGTGTCCGCGCTCGCGCAAGGTCAAGGGCAAAACCAGGATCAGCAGGGTGACAATGCACAAGGGCGCGTGTCGCCGTCCGGCGTCCCGTACGCGAATCCGGCCAGCGGCGGACGCTACAAGCCGGTGATCACCAACGGTCAGGTACAGCCGTCGCTATCCGGCGGCACGATCGAGGAAAACGCGTGGGTCGACACGTCCGTCGACTCCGACGGCGACGGCACGCGCGACCGCATTCACGTGCGCATCGTGCGTCCGTCGGAAACCGCCAGCGGCGCCCGCACGCCAGTCATCGTGCTCGCAAGCCCGTACTATGCAGGGCTCGCCGACAGCCCGAACCACGACGTCGACGTCGAACTCGACGGCACCCCGCATCCGGCCACCACTGCGGCCGCGGCAGCCACCGGCGCCTCGGCGCGCATCATGGCCGCGGTGCCGCAGACGCGCATGCTGCAGCAGCTCGAGGCGGCCGCGGCCGGCCGTTCGTGGATCGAGGGCTACTTCATTCCGCGCGGCTTCACGATCGTCTATGCGGATTCGCTCGGCACCGCCGGTTCCGACGGCTGCCCGACGATCCTCACACGCGACGAATCCGTCGCGATGGCGTCGGTGATCCGCTGGCTCGGCCGCGATGCCGCCGCGAAGGATGCGAGCGGCAAGCCGATCGTCGCGAACTGGTCGACGGGCCACGTCGGCATGTACGGCGTGTCGTACGACGGCACGCTGCCGAAGATGGTCGCAAGCCTGCGCACGCGCGGGCTCGACGCGATCGTGCCGATCGCCGGCCTGTCGAACATGTATGGCTACTACCGCTCTGGCGGGCTCGTGCGCGCGCCGGAGGGCTATCAGGGCGAGGACGTCGACGTCTATATCAAGGCACTGCTGACGAACGCGCATCCGGAGCGCTGCACGCACCTGATCGACGAGGCGTTGCAGCAGGAAGACCGCAAGACGGGCGACTATTCGCCGTTCTGGGCCGCACGCGACATTCCGACCGCGCACGCGGTCGCGCCGGCACTCGTCGCACAGGGGCTGACCGACGACAACGTGCGCGTCGACCAGTCGACGTCATGGTATCTGGCGATGCGGCGCCAGGGCGTGCCGACGCAACTGTGGCTGCATCGCCTGAAGCACACCGACCCGACCCGCGTGCCGGCGATGGCCGATGCGTGGACTGCCGAGGTGAACCGCTGGTTCACGCGCTACCTGATCGGCGTCGACAACGGCGTCGAACGCGATCCGCGCGCGGTGGTCGAGCAGGCCGACGGCACGCTGCTGAAGGAAGCTGACTGGGCCGCGCGGCACGCCACGCCGGTCGCGTACTTCGCGGGCGGTGACGGCACGGGCACCGGCACGCTGTTGCGGCTGCCGAGCGGCGGTCCGCTCGCGCGCTTCACCGACGATGCGTCGATCCCCGCGCTCACGCTGGCGAACGCCGCGACCGGCGAGCATCGCAGCCGCTTCGAGACAGCGCCGTTCGCGGCCGCGACGCGCCTGTCCGGCACCGCAACCGCACGCGTGCGGCTGACCTTCACCGGCGTCGCGAACGTGACGGCACTGCTGGTCGACCGCGCACCGGATGGGTCGGCCACGATCGTCACGCGGGCATGGACCGATCCGCGCAATCGCGTGTCGGACTGGTTCTCGCAGCCCGTACTGCCGGGGATGCCGTATGACCTGAAGCTGACGTTCATGCCGCGCGACTACACGCTCGAAGCGGGTCACAAGCTCGGCCTCGTCGTGCTGTCGAGCGACAACGAGGCGACACTGCGGCCGACGCCCGGCACGGGTCTCGCGCTTGATCCGGCAGGCACGTCCGTGACGGTGCCGCTGGTTTCGTCCTGAGCCGGCGCGGTCCGGCACGACTGACCGCCACGCGCATGCGATCGCGCCCGATCGCATGCGCATGACGCCGGGTGACACGTATCGAAGGCGCCGCGCGACGATGCTTCACCGTCGCACGGCGCCGTTCTTCGTCGGCCACGCGATCGCGTCAGCCATGCGACGCCCCGCACGACGAAAGGCTCGCACGACGGCGAGGCCGGCGAGCACGCCGTAGCAGCCGTCGAGTGCGCCAGCGTTGGTCACGGTGTCGATGTGCGAGCCCATCATCAGCGGCCGCTCGCTGCCGTCGCCGGAGGCGGAACGCAACGTGCCCAAAATGTTGCCGATCCGATCGACCTGAACGTCGAGGTCAAGCTCGCGCATCCATTCGACGACGAGCTCGCGCCCGGCCCGCTCGTCGTCCGTCAGCGCGATGCGCGTCCGGCCGAAAGCCTGACTTGATGGAGGGAAATGCCATTTCAGCAGGATCGATATTTCGACGCTGAATTAGCGGCCACGACGCAATGTTCTCTCCCCTTGGCGGGCCGGTTCATCTTCGTGCCGGTGCGTCCTTCATCCCTTCCGCACGCGGCGGCGGCGCCGCTCACACCGGCGTCAGCACCGGCTCCCCCGCGAAATGCCGCGCGGCGTTGTCGAGAAACTGCTGGACCGAACGATCGAGCGCCTCCGGCGACCAGCCGCCCATGTGCGGCGTCAGCACGATATTGTCGAGCGCCGTGAGCGCGCGCGGCGGCTCCGGCTCGCCTTCGTACACGTCGAGCCCGGCGCCCGAGATGCGCCGTTCGCGCAGCGCATCCGCCAACGCAGCAGAATCGACAACGCTGCCGCGCGACACGTTGACGAGAAACCCGCCCGGGCCGAGCGCGTCGAGCACCGTGCGGTCGATCAGATGATGCGTGCCCGCGCCGCCCGGCGTCGCGACGATCAGGAAATCGGCCCATTGCGCGAGCGCCTCGACACGATCGAAATAGCGATACGGAACATTCTTCGCGGAACGGTTGTGATAACCGATCTCGATGTCGAAGCCGGCCGCGCGCCGCGCACACTTCTCGCCGATCTTGCCGAGCCCGACGATACCGAGCTTCTTGCCCGACACGTTCGGCGGCATCGGCAGCGCGTCGCGCCATACGCCGGCGCGGGTGTTCGCGTCGAGTTGCACGACGTTGCGCACGGCCGCCAGCAGCAGCGCGAACGCATGATCGGCGACACAATCGTCGTTGGTGCCCGCGCCCGTCACCACGGTGATGCCGCGCGCCTTCGCATGCGCGACATCGATGTGCTCGTAGCCCGCGCCGAGCGCGCTGACGAACGTGAGCTGCGGCAGACGATCGATTTCGGCGGCAGTCAGGCCCGTGCTGCCGTTGGTCAACACCGCGCGGATCGTGCTGCCGTGTTCGGCGATCGCGCGCTCGCGTTCATCGGCGAGCGGTGCATGATGGACGTCGTATGACGCGGCGATCTGGCGGTGCGCGTCGCCGCGCAGCGCGATAAGGACCAGCAGCTCAGGCTTCATGTCAGCAAATGTCCGCAGGCGGGGGAATGCGTTCCAGTTTAACAACGGCGCGTGACGCGCGCGGGTTATCCCCACGCGCGCTGTGGACGTGCCGCCGCACATGGTTTGCCAAAGCCGACTCAGTCAAGTAACTTTCGGCGTACGTCCCCGTTCTGGAGAATGGCCCCGATGAAGCTCGCCCTGCCCGCCCGAATCCTGGGCCTCGCGTTCGCCGCCGCTGTCGTGGCACCCGGCGCGCACGCCGACACGCCCGTCGTGGTGTCGTCGAAGATCGACACCGAAGGCAACCTGCTCGGCAACGTCATCGCACAGGTGCTGAAGTCCCATGGCATCCCCGTCACCGAAAAGATCGCGCTCGGCACGACGCCGATCGTGCGCAAGGCGCTCACGAGCGGCGAGATCGACATCTACCCCGAATACACGGGCAACGCCGCGTTCTTCTTCAACAAGGCCGACGATCCCCTCTGGAAGAACGCAAGCCAGGGCTACGACACCGCGAAGAAGCTCGACTATGCCGCCAACCATCTCGTCTGGCTCGCACCGGCGCCCGCGAACAACACGTGGGGCGTCGCCGTGCTCGCGCCGGTCGCGCAAGCGCAGCACCTGAAGACTTTCTCGGATTTCGGCAAGTGGATCGCGGGTGGCGGCAAGCTGAAGCTCGCGGCGTCGGCCGAATTCGTGAACAGCGCGTCCGCGCTGCCGTCGTTCGAGAAGGCCTACGGCTTCAAGCTGAAACCGGATCAGCTCGTCGTGCTGTCGGGCGGCGACACGGCCGCGACGATCAAGGCCGCCGCGAACCAGACCGACGGCGTGAACGCGGCGATGGTGTACGGCACCGACGGCGGAATCGCATCGAGCGGCCTCGTCGTGCTCGACGACGACAAGCACGTGCAGCCCGTCTACGCGCCGACGCCGGTGATTCGCGAAGTCGTGCTCAAAGCGCATCCGCAAATCGCCGAGTACCTGAAGCCGGTGTTCGAAAGCCTCGACCTGAAGACGCTGCAAATGCTGAACGCGCGCATCCAGATCAACGGCGAGCCGGCCGCCGGCGTGGCAAAGAGCTACCTGAAGTCGAAAGGCTTCGTCAAGTGACGGGTCGCGCGGTGGCGTCCGCGCGACGCATCGCGCTGGATAAAGTCGGCATCCTGATCGGTGTCCTGACGATCGTCGCGGTGTTCGGCATGCCGTTCATGGTGCTTCGGCCGAACCGGATCGCGGCCGGCACCGGGCTGTCGGCGTTCGCCGCGCTGCCCGCGATGCAGGGGGCCGCGCTCGCCGCATTGTGGGTCGTCGGCGCGTTGTGGGCGATGACGGCGAGCCGCCCCGCATGGCGGCTCGCGGCGGGCTGCACGTGGCTCGCGACCCTCGCCTACGCGGTCGGCGCCGCGGCGACGCACGTCGTCGCACCCGACGACGTGCTCGCGCGCGTGTCGCCCGCGGCAGGCGTCTGGCTGTTGCTGTTCGCCTGGGCGGTGCTGGTCGCCGACGCACTCGCGCGGCTCGCATTCGGCCCGTGGCGCCGCCTCGTCGCACTCGTCGTCGCTATCGCGGCGATATCGGTGCCGCTTGCGACCGGCTGGTGGGACGGCCTGTCCGTGATGCGCGAATACGCGGTGCGCAGCGACGACTTCTGGCGCGAAGCAATCCGGCACGTGTCGCTCGCGGGCGGATCGGTCGCGGCCGCGCTTGTCGCGGGCCTGCCGCTCGGCATCGCGTGTGCGCGGGTCGCACCGCTGCGCACCGTCGTGATGCCGGTGCTCAATATCGTGCAGACGATCCCGAGTATCGCGATGTACGGGCTGATGATGGCACCGCTCGGCCTGCTCGCCGCGCACGTGCCGCTCGCGGCCGCGCTCGGCATCCGCGGGATCGGCGTCGCGCCGGCCGTGCTCGCGCTGTTTCTCTACTCGCTGCTGCCGATCGCGTCGAGCGTCGTGGTCGGGCTCGAGCAGGTGCCGCCGCATGTGACCGAAGCGGCTCGCGCGATGGGCATGACGCGCGCGCAGCGGCTGCTGCGCGTCGATCTCGTGCTCGCATTGCCGGTGATTCTGAGCGGCGTGCGCATCGTGCTCGTGCAGAACATCGGGCTGACCGCGGTCGCCGCGCTGATCGGCGGCGGCGGTTTCGGTACCTTCATCTTCCAGGGGATCGGGCAATCGGCCGCCGATCTCGTACTGCTCGGCGCGATCCCGACGATCGCGCTCGCACTGGCGGCCGCCGTCGTGTTCGAAGCCGCGACCACGCTTGCGAAGGGACGTACCGCATGATCGAGATCGAACGCATCGGCAAACGCTTCGGCGACGTCGTCGCCGTCGACGACGTCTCGCTGACGATGAAGCAAGGCACGATCACCGCGCTCGTCGGCGCATCGGGCAGCGGCAAGTCGACGCTGCTGCGGATGATCAACCGGCTGATCGCGCCGACCGCCGGCACGATCCGCATCGACGGCGTCGACACCGCGAGCGTGCCGCCCGAGCAGTTGCGGCGGCGCATTGGCTACGTGATCCAGGGGCACGGCCTGTTTCCGCACTGGAGCGTCGCGCGCAACATCGCGACCGTGCCGCGCCTGCTCGGCTGGCCGGCCGAGCGCATCGACGCGCGCGTGCGCGAACTGCTCGACCTGTTTCATCTTGCTCCGTCCGAGTTCGCGGACAAGCTGCCGCATGAACTGTCGGGCGGCCAGCAGCAGCGCGTCGGCGTCGCGCGTGCGCTCGCGGCCGAGCCCGCGATGCTGCTGATGGACGAGCCGTTCGGCGCGCTCGATCCGATCATCCGCAACAAGGCGCAGGACGACCTGTACGCGCTGCAGCGCCGCCTCGGCATCACGGTCGTGATCGTCACGCACGATATCGAGGAAGCGCTGAAGCTCGGCGACACGATCGCGGTGATGGACGGCGGACGGCTGCTGCAGGTCGCGCCGCCGGCCGAGATTCTCGGCAAGCCGGCCGCGGGTGTCGTCGAGCAGCTCGTCGCCGGCGTCGACCGGCCGCTGCGCCTGCTCGCGCTGACGCCGATCGACGCGGTGGCCGAACCCGGCCATGCCGACGGCGAACCGATCGCCGCGACGCGCACGCTGCGCGACGCGGTGTCCGAACTGCTGTGGCGCGGAGCGGACGCTTTGCCAGTCGACGACGGCAACGGGCACGCTGCGCGCCGCATCACCCTCGATGCGATCCGCGCGCATGCGAGGAAGCCCGCATGACGATGAAGCCCGCGCGTTCGACCCTGCCGCGGCGGTTTCCTGCGTATGTCGCGCGTGCGGCCGCCCTTGCGCTGCTGCTCGTGCTGCTGCTGCGCCCCGCATGGCTGCAGAGCGTGTTCGCGCCGTTCGCGGACAACGGCGCGCCGGTCATCTACGATCGTGCGAGCCTGCTCGATCTCACGCTCGCGCATCTCGGCACCGTCGCGCTGTCGAGCCTGATCGGCACGCTGGTCGCGGTCGCGGCCGGCATCGCGGTCACGCGTCCGGCCGGCGCGGATTTCCTGCCGGTCGCGCGCAGCGTCGTCGACATCGGCCAGACCTTTCCGCCGGTGGCAGTGCTTGCGCTCGCGGTGCCGGCCGTCGGCTTCGGGCTGAAACCCGTGCTGATCGCGCTCGTGTTGTACGGGCTCCTACCGATCTTCGAGAGCACGATCGCGGGGCTCGAAGACGTGCCGCGCGACGTCGTCGACGCCGCGCGCGGGATGGGAATGAGCGGCTGGCAGCAATTGGTGTCGGTCGAGCTGCCGCTCGCGTTTCCGGTGATCGTGAACGGGATCCGGCTCGCGGTCGTGATCAATCTCGGCACCGCGACGATCGGGTCGACGGTCGCCGCGCGCGGGCTCGGCGATGTGATCATCGCAGGCCTGCAGACATCGAACACGGCGTTCGTGCTGCAGGGCGGCGTGATCGTCGGGCTGCTCGCGGTGCTGGTCAGTGATGCGATCGGCGCGCTTGCACGGGTGGCGAGCGCGCGGCGGGCGTAGCACGCATCCGCGATCGCGATACGCGTGTGAAATGGGGGACGCGAGAGAAAATCCGGCCGTTCTTCATCCGGACTCCGATACGTGTTCGTGCAACGATCGAGTCTGTACGAGGCACCCGCCGACAAAAGCCTACATCGCGCTTTCATTCGAGCCCACGCTCGCACACGCCAGATGATTGGCCGATATACTATGCGCCTCCCATTTCCCCGCACTTCACCATGCGACGACGGTTTCTCTGGCTGATCGTGTTTTCGCTCGGCATCGCGCACCAGGCCTCGGCGCAGCAGGCGCCCGCATTGCCTGCCTCCGCGCCCGAAGCCGCCGCATCCGCGCCGACCGAGGCCTCCGCCCCGCTCGCGAACGATCAGCCCAACGAAGCAAACCGTCGCATCACGTCCTACCTGACGAAGAAATTCGGCGTCGCGCGAGAGCGCGCCGCGAAACTCGCCGATATCGTGAACATGACTGCGACGAAATATTCGCTGCCTCCGGCACTCGTTTACGCCATTATCTCGATCGAATCGCGCTTCCAGGAAAAGGCGCGCGGCCAGCGTGGCGCGACCGGACTGATGCAGGTCGTGCCTTCCGCGCACCGCGGCATGCTGCGCAACGTGAAAGACCTGACCGAACCGAATGCGAACGTCGAAGCCGGCTCGAAGATTCTGTCGGGCTATGTGCGGGCGGCCGGCGGCAACGTGCAGGCCGGGTTGAAAAGCTACGGCGGATCGAATGCGTATGCGGCGAAGGTGATGCAGCGGGTCGACACGTTCCGCTTCGTGCTCGAACCCGAAGACGGCGCGAAAGGCGCGAACGATACGAACGCGCGCATGATGCCGGTCAGCGATCTGTCGACCGCAGCGCCCGCCGCGAACCGCAACGCGAAGTAAGCGCACCTCACGCTACGCACCGCGCGTACCTGCGTATCCGCCAGCGGCGGGACGCACGACGGCACGTACCGCCGCTCACTCGCGTGCGAAATGCGCGCGCAGAAATTCGATGAAATGCTGCGTTTTCGCGGGCAGCAAACGCGTTTCGGTCATCGCATAGATGGGCACCGGGTTGCCCTCCCATTCCGGTAACACGCGGCACAGCCGGCCGGCGACCACGTCGTCGGCCACCACTTCCTCCGGCAACTGGATGATCCCCGCGTCGTGCACGGCCAGTTGCCGGTTCATGCCGACGCTGTTGACGACGAACCGCCCGCCCACCGGCACGTCGACCGTGCGCTCGCCGCGACGCAGCGTCCACGCGGTGACGCGTTGCACGCTCAGACACTGATGGCGCGTCAGGTCGCCTGGTTCGAGCGGCTCGCCCGAACGTTCGAGATAGCGTGGCGACGCATACAGGTTGCTGCGCAACGTCGCGAGCCGCCGCGCGACGAGCTGCGAATCCGCGGATTCGCCGATGCGGATCGCGACGTCGAACGGCTCGCTCACCAGGTCGACGCGCCGCGACGTCAGCTCGAAATCGAACGTCAGCTTCGGATACCGTTCCGCGAATTCGACGACCAGCGGCGTCAGGTAGATCACCGCGAAATCGACCGGAAACGACGCGCGCAGCACCCCGGACGGTTCGGCCAGCAGCCCGCCGAGCTGTTCGTGCGCGAGCCGCGCCTCGTCGACGATGCGCTTGCAGCGCTCGAAGTACAGCTGCCCGGCCTCCGTGAGCTCGATCCGCCGCGTCGTGCGATGCAGCAATCGCAGGCCGATCGCCTTTTCCAGCGCGCCGATCCGCCGCGACAACGTCGAATTCGGCATCCCCAGCGTCTGGGCGGCACTACGAAAGCCGTGCGCCTTCACGACCTCCACGAACAGCGCCATGTCGTTCAGCAGTTCCATGCCGACTGCTCCATCAATGGATCAATGATCTCCACGATACCCGGTTTATCTCGAAAAGGAAGCAATGGATGATGCTGACGTGGCGGCGAGGCCGGCGCAACGCGCGCGCCGCCGCCCGATGCGGCATCGCCCCGGTGGCGCATCCCGAACTTCGATGAGGAAAACGCGATGAAACAACTGTTCGTTCCGGCCCCTACCGATCAGGACACGCCGCAACTGTTCACCCCGGTGCGCGTCGGCCGGTACACGCTCGACAACCGCCTCGTGATGGCGCCGATGACGCGCAGCCGCGCCGCGTTCGACGGTACGCCCGGCGCGTGGGCCGCCGAGTACTACGCGCAGCGCGCGGGCCTCGGGCTGATCGTCACCGAGGGCACGCAACCGTCGGCCGACGGCCAGGGCTACCTGACGACGCCGGGTATTTATACCGACGCACACGTCGCCGGCTGGAAGAGGATCAGCGACGACGTGCACGCGCGCGGCGGCCGCCTGTTCATCCAGCTGATGCACGTGGGCCGCATGTCGCATCCCGACAACACGCCGCACCACCGGCAAGGCGTCGCGCCGTCGGCGATCGCGCCGGGCGTGCCGATGTTCACGGCGACGGGCATGCAGGAGATTCCGGCGCCGCGCGCACTGACGACGGCCGAGGTGCGCGACACCGTGAGCGACTTCCGCTTCGCCGCGCGACGCGCGATCGAGGCCGGCGCCGACGGCGTCGAGATTCACGGTGCGAACGGGTATCTGGTCCAGCAGTTCTTCGCGCCGAACGCCAACACGCGCACCGACGAATACGGCGGGTCGATCGAGAATCGCGCGCGCTTCGCGATCGAAGTCGCTGCCGCGATCGCCGACGAGATCGGCGCGGATCGCACGGCGATCCGCCTGTCGCCCGGCACCACGCTGTGGGGGATCGATGAAGGTCCGGAAAGCGCCGAGCTTTACCGCTACCTGGCGACGCAGCTCGACGCGCTCGGCCTCGCCTATTTGCATGTGATGCATCAGGGCGATGAATCGCTGCTCGCGGACCTGCGTGCGCGCTGGCGCGGCACGCTGATCCTGAACCGCCCGGGGCGCACGCGCGACGCGATCGGTGCCGATGTGGCATCGGGTCTCGCCGATCTCGAAGCGTATGGCCAGATGGTGCTCGCCAATCCGGATTTCGTGACGCGCGTGAAGACGGGCGCGCCGATGAACGACGCGCAGCGCGAGACGTTCTTCGGCGGTGATGCACGCGGGTATGTCGACTATCCGGCGCTGAGCGGCGCGGCATAGGCGCTGCAAAGAGAAACGGCGCGTCGTGACTTCGTCATGACGCGCCGCCCTGGGACGATACGGGCTGCTCAGCCCGTTACAGCTGCCCCGCCGCCCCCGTCCACCGCAGGTAATCCCCACGCGTCCAGTCGAGCGACACGCCGACGCGTTTCGTCCCCGGACGGATCTTCGGCTTGTACATCGACAGCGTCAGCGACTCCAGCGCGGGCCATTCGCGGAACGACATCACCGCGAGATCGGCGACGAGCGTTTCGAGCAGCCGCGTATGCGGCTTGTGCGACAGGAACGACGCGACGCGGGCGCAGTAACCGTCGTAGTCGATCCACTCGCCCTGCTCGCTCGGCTCGCAGCGATACCCGAGCCGCGCATCGATCACGATCGGCTGCGGCGCCTCGTGCTCGTGCGCGTGGATGCCGATCCGCGCGGGCACCTTCAGTTCGTCGACGAACACGCTCCAGCCGCGCCCGCGCAGGCGCGGCGCGTCGATCGCCACGAACGGTTCGTCGAACGGCTTCATGACGCGAGCGGCGCCGCGGCGTCGAGCATGATGCGCACGAAATAGTCTGCGAAGCTGCGACGCAGGACGATCTCGAACGTATCGTCGCCGGTCGGGATCAGCGTGATCGGCGACTTGAAGTAGTGCGACTGCGCACACTGGCCCGGCTTGAGCACGCGCGGATGCAGATCGAGCGGGCAGCCGCGCGCGATCACGTCGCGCACGCGTTCGCCGCTGACCTCGACGACCGTGTAGCCGCTGCCGACGTCGACCGCCGCCGCATACGAACCCTGCACGGCCTCCGCGAGCTGCGCCTCGAGCACGCCCGCCTGCACGGGCCCGTTCGAGCGCACGAGCCACTCGTCGGGACCGAGCCACAGCACGTCGTACTCGGCGCCGCGCGCCACCGTGTTCGGTGCCGACGGCGGCCGGCAACCGACCACGCGCTCGAACGCGCTGACGAATGCCGGGTCGCTCAGCTCGCCGCGCACGTTCACGAGATCGAGGAAGGCCCGCTCGCGCAGCATGAACTTCTTCGATGCGCGCGCCTGATGCGCCTTCAGCACATCGGCCGCGCCGACGAACGGCGATTCAAGCGTCACGCCAGCGCCGGCCACTTGCGACTGGTTTCTCGTTTCATTCCACATGCTGGCGCACCCCTTCGGTATCGTAGAAAACCGGGCTCGAGATCTTCGCGGTGACGCGCTTGCCGTTGGCCAGCGGAATCACGACGCTCTCGCCCATCTTGTTCAGGCCGCCCTTCACCACCGCCAGCGCGATCGAGCGCTTCAGGATCGGGCTGTAATAACTCGACGTCACGTGGCCGATCATCGGCGTCGGATCGACCGCCGACACCTGCGTGTCCTTCGCGATGATCTGCGCGCCTTCGGGCAGCACGAACTGTTCGTCCTCGGTCAGCAGGCCGACGAACTGCTTGCGGCCTTCCTTCGACGTATCGGAGCGCGACAGCGAACGCTTGCCGAGGAAGTCCTTCGACTTCGCGACGAGCCCGCCCATCCCGAGGTCATACGGCGTGACCGAGCCGTCGGTATCCTGGCCGACGATGATGTAGCCCTTCTCCGCGCGCAGCACGTGCATCGTTTCGGTGCCGTACGGCGTGATGTCGAACTCGGCACCGGCCGCCATCAGCGCTTCCCACACCGCGCGGCCCGCATTGGCCGGCACGTTCACTTCATACGCGAGTTCGCCGGAGAAGCTGATCCGCATCACGCGCGCCTTCACGCCCGCGACGGTGCCGTTCCGGTAGCTCATGAACGGGAACGCGTCGTTGCCGAAGTCGATGTCCTGGCACACCTTCTGCACGACCTTGCGGCTCTTCGGGCCGACCACCGCGAACGTCGCCCAGTGATCGGTGACGGACGCGAGCCGCACCTTCATGTCGGGCCATTCGGTCTGCAGCCAGCGCTCAAGCCACGTGAGCACGCGCGCCGCGCCGCCGGTGGTGGTCGTCATCATGAAATGCTGGTCGGCGAGGCGCACCGTCACGCCGTCGTCGAACACCATCCCGTTTTCGTCGAGCATCAGCCCGTAGCGGCACTTGCCGATCTCGAGCTTGTTCCACGGGTTCGTGTACATCCAGTTCAGCAGCTTCACTGCATCCGGACCCTGGATGTCGATCTTGCCGAGCGTCGACGCGTCGAGGATGCCGACGCTGTTGCGCACCGCCAGGCATTCGCGCTTCACGGCCGCATGCAGGTCCTCGCCGTTCTTCGGGAAATACCACGGCCGCTTCCAGTTGCCGACGTCTTCGAACATCGCACCGTGCTCGACGTGCCATTCGTGCACGGCCGTCTTGCGGATCGGGTCGAGGAAGTCGCCGGTCTCGCGGCCCGCGAACGTACCAAACGACACGGGCGTGTAGTTCGGGCGGAACGTCGTCGTGCCCGTTTCCGGAATCGTCTTGCCCAGCGCCTGCGCGAGGATCGCCATCCCGTTGATGTTGCCGAGCTTGCCCTGGTCGGTGCCGAAGCCCATCGCGGTGTAGCGCTTCACATGCTCGACCGACTCGAAACCTTCGCGCGCGGCCAGCAGGATGTCGGCGGCCGCCACGTCGTTCTGGAAGTCGACGAACTGCTTCGGCCCGCGTGCGGCGGCCTCGCGGCTGCCGACGAGCCACAACGGCTGCAGCGCGCCTTCGACGGTTTCCGCGACCTGCGGCGCGACGGGGCGCTGCGCGGCCGTGAAGCCCGCTGCCTTCGCCGCTTCGGCGCCCGCGTCGACCGCGAGCCGCAGCGCACGGGCGAGACCGAACTCGCCAGCGGCCGCACCGATGCTCGCTTCCGCCTGCACGGGCTTGCCCGGCAGGAAGCAGGCCTTCTCGTCGTTCCAGCACGCCTTGCCGCCCGACTGCGCGAACAGGTGCAGCACCGGGCTGAAGCCGCCCGACATCGCGACGAGGTCGCACGGCAGCGACTGCAGCTTGCCGCCGGTCTGGCCGTTCGTGTAGGACGCGACGTCGACCGACGATACGCGCCACTTACCCGAAGCAGCCGTCACGACTGCACCGCTCATCACCGTCACGCCCTGTCGCTTCGCGGCCGCGGGCAGCGCGCCGTTCGACGACGCACGCGAATCGACGACCGTCACCTTCGCGCCGCACGCCTTCAGGTCGAGCGCGGTCTGGTATGCACGGTCGTTGTTCGTGAACACGACCACGTTGCGGCCCGGCAGCACGCCGTAGCGATGCACGTAGGTGGACACCGCGCCGGCGAGCATCACGCCCGGCAGGTCGTTGTTGCCGAACACGATCGGACGCTCGTGCGCGCCGGTCGCGAGGATCACGCGCTTCGCGCGGACCTTCCACAGCAGCTCGCGCGTGCCCTTGCGCATCGACACCGGCTGGTGATCGGTCAGACGCTGCGTGACCGTCACGAGGTTGTGGTCCTGATAACCGAACGCGGTGCTGCGCGACAGGATCGTCACGTCGGGCAGCTTGCGCAGTTCGGCCTCGATCTTCTCGACCCACTGCAGTGCCGGCTTCGCGTCGATTTCCGCGCGGCACGACAGCAGGCTGCCGCCGAGCTCGCGCTGGTCGTCGACGAGGATCACGCGCGCGCCGGCCGTCGCGGCCGCATGCGCGGCGGCGAGGCCCGACGGGCCACCGCCGACCACGAGCACGTCGCAGTGCGCGTAGCATTTGTCGTAGCGATCGGCGTCGAGCACCTCGGGCGCCTTGCCGAGGCCGGCGGCCTCGCGGATCTTCTCCTCGTACTTCGGCCACATGTTGCGCGGCCACATGAAGGTCTTGTAGTAGAACCCGGCCGGCATGAAACGCGAGAACTTCTGGTTGATCGCGTACTTGTCGTTCTCGAGCGACGGCTCGGCGTTCACGCTCGTCGCGACGAGGCCCTGGTACAGCTCGATCTCGGTCGCGCGCGCGTTCGGCACCGTGTACGGGCCGGTCTCGAGCTGCACGACGGCATTCGGTTCCGCAACGTCCGCCGTCACGATCCCGCGCGGACGGTGGTACTTGAAGCTGCGCGCGACGAAGTGCACGCCGTTCGCGAGCAGCGCGGACGCGAGCGTGTCGCCCTGGAAGCCCTGATACGTGCGGCCGTTGAACGTGAACGTCAGCGGAATCGCGCGATTGATGCGGCCACCGGTGCCGAGGCGGTCTTTCTGGCTCATTTGCTCGTGCCCTCTTCGTGTGCGTTGCCGGCGGCTGCGCCGCCGAACTTTTCGTAGCCCTTGATATCGTAGGTCACCGTGTCGCGCGTGACCTTGAACCAGCGGCGGCAGCCCTGCGTGTGCAGCCACTGCTCGCGGTGGATACCGCGCTTGTTCTCGCGCATGAACACGTATTCGCCCCATTCGCGGTCGGTCATGTTCTCGTTCGCAACCGGGCGCACGATGTCGGCTTCACCGCCGCACGTGAACTCGGATTCGGCGCGCGGCCCGCACCACGGACATTCGATCAGCAACATGTTTCTTTCTCCTCGTTCAGTGCGGGGGTCAGTGCGCGACGGCGGCTGCGCCGTGCTCGTCGATCAGGTGGCCCGTGTAGAAGCGGTCGAGCGCGAACGGCGCGTTCAGCGGATGCGGTTCGTCGCGGGCGATCGTGTGCGCGAACACCCAGCCCGAGCCCGGCGTCGCCTTGAAGCCGCCGGTGCCCCAGCCGCAGTTGAAGTAGAGGCCCTTCACGTCGGTCTTGGTGATGATCGGGCACGCGTCCGGCGACACGTCGACGATGCCGCCCCACTGGCGGTTCATCCGCACGCGCGAGAACACCGGGAACATCTCGACGATCGCCTGCAGCGTGCTTTCGATGATGTGGAAGCTGCCGCGCTGGCCGAAGCCCGTGTACTGGTCGATACCCGCGCCGATCACGAGGTCGCCCTTGTCGGACTGGCTGATGTACGCGTGCACCGCGTTCGACATGATCACCGAGTTGACCACCGGCTTGATCGGCTCGGACACCAGCGCCTGCAGCGGGTGGCTCTCGATCGGCAGGCGCACGCCGGCCATGTCGGCGAGCGTCGTCGTGTTGCCGGCTGCGACCACCGCGACCTTCTTCGCCTTGATGAAACCCTTCACCGTATCGACGCCGACCACCGCGCCGCCTTCGCGACGAATGCCCGTCACCTGGCAGTTCTGGATGATGTCGACGCCGGCGCGGTCGGCGCCGCGGGCGAAGCCCCAGGCCACCGCGTCGTGACGCGCGACGCCCGCACGGCGCTGGATCGATGCGCCGAGCACCGGGTAGCGGCTGTTCAGGTTGATCGTCGGCTCGATTTCCTTGATCTGCGCGGGCGTCAGGAATTCGGCGTCGACGCCGTTCAGGCGGTTCGCGTTCACGCGACGCTCGGTGTCACGCACGTCCTGCAGCGTGTGCGCGAGGTTCATCACGCCGCGCTGGCTGAACATCACGTTGTAGTTGAGGTCCTGCGAAAGCCCTTCCCACAGCTTCATCGCCTTCTCGTACAGCGCGGCCGATTCGTCCCACAGGTAGTTCGAGCGCACGATCGTCGTGTTGCGCGCGGTGTTGCCGCCGCCGATCCAGCCCTTCTCGAGGATCGCGACGTTCGTGATGCCGTGCTCCTTCGCGAGGTAGTAGGCGGTCGCGAGGCCGTGGCCGCCGCCGCCGACGATCACGACGTCGTATTCCTTCTTCGGTTCCGGGCTCTTCCACTGCTTTTCCCAGTTCTCGTGATACGAGAGGCCGTTGCGGAACAGGCTGAATATCGAGTAGCGGCTCATGTTAGTGATCCTTCGTTAGCATTCGATGACGTTCACGGCAAGACCGCCGCGCGACGTTTCCTTGTATTTCGTCTTCATGTCGGCACCCGTCTCGCGCATCGTCTTGATCACCGAATCGAGCGATACGTAGTGCTGGCCGTTACCCTTGAGCGCCATCCGCGATGCGTTCAGCGCCTTGATCGCGCCCATCGCGTTGCGTTCGATGCACGGAATCTGCACGAGCCCGCCGACCGGATCGCAGGTCATGCCGAGGTTGTGCTCCATCCCGATCTCGGCCGCGTTCTCGACCTGGTCGGGCGTGCCGCCCATCACTGCGGCGAGCGCGGCCGCGGCCATCGAGCACGCGACGCCCACTTCGCCCTGGCAGCCGACTTCCGCGCCCGAGATCGACGCCGTTTCCTTGTAGATGATCCCGATCGCCGCGGCCGTCAGCAGGAATTCGACGATGCCGGCTTCGTTCGAGCCCGGCACGAACTTCACGTAGTAGTGCAGCACCGCGGGGATCACGCCGGCCGCGCCGTTCGTGGGCGCGGTGACGACCCGGCCGCCCGCCGCGTTCTCCTCGTTGACGGCCATCGCATACAGGTTGACCCAGTCGAGCATCGACAGCGGATCGCGCAGCGACTCCTCCGAACGCGCCCGCAGGCGCCCGTTCAGTTCGGCCGCGCGGCGCTTCACGCGCATCGGGCCCGGCAGTTCGCCCTCGACCTTGCAGCCGCGCTCGACGCATGCGGCCATCGTGCGCCAGATCGCGAGCAGCCCGGCGCGCACTTCGTCTTCCGGACGCAGCGTGGATTCGTTGCGCAGCATCAGCTCGGCGATCGACAGCCCGTGTTCGCGGCACTGGCGCATCAGGTCGTCGCCCGTGCGGAACGGGTACGGCACTTCGGCCGCAGCACGTACGCCGTTCACGCGATCGCCGTCGCGGTTCACGACGAAGCCGCCGCCGATCGAGTAATACTCCTTCTCGACGAGCAGCTGGCCGTGCTCGTCGAACGCCTGGAAGCGCATCCCGTTCGGATGCACGATGCTGGTGCCGCTCATCAGCTTGCGATAGAAGCCGATGTTCTCCTTCTCGTCGAAGCGAATCGTCTGCTTGCCGAGCAGCGCCAGCGACTTCTCCGCGCGGATCGCCGCGAGCCGCGGCTCGATCAGGTCCGGATCGATCGTGTCGGGCAGATGGCCCTCGAGGCCGAGCAGCACCGCCTTGTCCGTGCCGTGGCCCTTGCCCGTTGCACCGAGCGAGCCGTATAGTTCGACCCGCACGCGGCGCACGAAGCCGAGCAGGTTCGCGTCCTCGATGTGCGACGCGAACCGGCACGCGGCGATCATCGGGCCAACCGTATGCGAGCTGGACGGGCCGATACCGATCTTGAACAGGTCGAACGCGCTGACGTTCATCTGACTTCCTCTGGGTGGGCGTACGTGAAATGTCGTTGGCATCAGTACATCAAAGCGTAAAATTGGCCGATAGAACAAAAACGGCATCGGCGTGGGATACCGCCGCCAAGCCCTGCGCAGGACGGCCGGAAAGTGCGTTTTGACGATGGTTGGCGACGAAAAACCACAAGTCGGCCGGGGTCCGCGCCAGCCGGCAACCGTGCCCGCGAACAGATTGCAACGAGTGAGACCCGCCTTCCCGGCGTGACGAGATTGACCGCGATGACACCCGACGTACCCGCTTCCCCCCTCGCCGAACCCGCGCCGCAGCGCATCCGTTTCGGCATCGTGCTGCTGCCGAACTTCACGCTCACGGCCTTCTCGGGTTTCGTCGACATGCTGCGGCTGTCGGCCGACGACGGCGACTACAGCAAGCCGGTGCGCTGCGCGTGGAGCGTGATCGGCGAAACGCTGGCGCCGGTGCGCGCGAGTTGCGGGATCCAGATCACGCCGTGGGAAACCTTCGAGAGCGCCGAGCCGTTCGACTACGTCGTCGTGGTCGGCGGCCTGCTGCATTCGGGGCCGCAAGCCGGCCCCGAAACGCTCGACTTCATCCGCCGCGCGGCGACGGGCGGCGCGACGCTCGTCGGGATCTGCACGGGCGTGTTCACGCTGATGCGCGCGAACGTGCTCGACGGCTACCGCACCTGCGTGAGCTGGTTCCACTACTGGGATTTCATCGAGCGCTTCCCGCACGCCGATCCCGACATGCTGATCGCCGATCGCCTGTTCGTGATCGACCGGCGACGGATCACCTGCTCGGGCGGGCGTGCGTCGATCGACGTCGCCGCCGCCGTCCTGCTGCGCCATTTCGATCATGCGACCGTGCAGAAGGCACTGCGCATCCTGCTCGTCGGCGAGATGCAGAAGGGCAATGCGCCGCAGCCGCATCCGCCGGGCCTCGAGCCGGCCACGCACCCGAAGGTCAAGCGCGCGATTCTCCTGATGGAACAGCATGTCGGCCGCGCGCTGCCGCTCGAGGAACTCGCGTGCAAGCTCGACATGTCGACGCGCCAGCTCGAGCGGCTGTTCAAGGCCGAAACGGGCAAGAGCCCGCAGGCGTTCGCGAAGCAGGTGCGATTGCGCACGGCCGCCTGGCTGCTGACCAGCTCCGACCGCACCGTCGCCGATATCGCGTCGAGTTGCGGGTTCGCCGACGCATCGCACCTCGGCCGGGAGTTCCGCAAGCAGTTCGGCGTGCCGCCGGCGACCTATCGCGAACGCGGCGGGGACAGCACGGAGGCCGGCGCACCGATGGCGGCTGATCCCGATCCCGTCGAAGACATCGCCGACTGACGGTCGCGCGCGCCGCCGGCGCGCGTCCCCTTTCCTTCCCCTGCCCACGCCTCGACGCCACACACGATCGCGGCAGTTTCAGGTCAATTGGAACCGGTTCCAGTCAATTTCACCGACGTTACAGCCCATTGACCGAGGGTTATCCCGGATGCTGACGCACCTTCAAATTTGTATGATGACCACATCACCTTACAAACCTGAGCGCCATGTTCGAGAAAATTCCCGCCCGTGCGATGAGCGACCACGTCGCGCAGCAGCTGCTGAAGCAGATCGAAGTCGGCAGTTTCTCGGCCACCGGCAAGCTGCCGACGGAAGCCGTCCTCGCGCAGGAATTCGGCGTGAGCCGCACCGTGATCCGCGAAGCGATCTCGCGGCTGAAGAACGAAGGCGTGGTCGAGCCGCGCCAGGGCAGCGGCGTGTACGTGAACCAGCACGGCGCAATCCGGCCGCTGCGGATCGACTACGCGGAGGCCGTCGAGGCCAGCTCGCTGCCGCACCTTCTCGCGGTGCGCCGCGCGATCGAGGCTGAAGTCGCGGCCGAAGCCGCGCTGCACCACACGGCCGACGACATGGCCGACATCGACGACGCGCTGCGCAAGATCGACGATGCGGTGGCCGAAGGGCGCGACGGCGTCGCGGAAGACGTCGCGTTCCACCGCACGATCGCGGCCGTCACCGGCAACCCGTATTTCCTGAAGACACTGCAGTTCCTGAACCAGTACCTCGAGGCCGGCGTGAAGGTCACGCGGCGCAACGAAGCGACGCGTGAGGATTTCTCGCGGCAGGTGCGCGAGGAACACGCGGCGATCGCCGACGCGATCCGCGCGCGCGACCCGATGGCGGCACGCAACGCGGCGCGCACGCACATGTACAACGCCGCCCGCCGTCTCGCGGAAGCCGGCATCTGCTGATGAACGATTGCTGAATGCGGCGGCCCGGGCCAGACCGGTGCCGTCGTTGTCCTGAACCTCTTCCCGAATCGATCAAGGTTGACCATGTCACGAAATGTTGGAGTCATCGGCCTCGGCGCGATGGGCCTCGGCGTCGCCCGCTCGCTGCTGCGCGCGGGGTTCCGCGTGCATGCATGCGACGTGCGCGACACCGTGCTGCAGGCGTTCGCGGCCGAAGGTGGCGTGCCCTGCGCGAGCCCGGCCGAACTCGGCGCGCAGTGCGATGTCGTCGTCACACTCGTCGTCAATGCCGCGCAGACCGAAACGGTGCTGTTCGGCGAGCATGGCGCGGTCGCGGCGATGAAGCCCGGCGGCGTCGTGATCGCGAGCGCGACCGTCGCACCCGATTTCGCCGTCGCGCTCGGCGCGCGCATCGAGGCCGCGGGCCTGCAAATGCTCGACGCGCCGGTGTCCGGCGGCGCCGCGCGCGCGGCCTCCGGCGAGATGACGATGATGACGTCGGGTCCCGCCGCCGCGTATGCGGCCTGCGACGACGTGCTCGACGCGATCGCCGGCAAGGTGTATCGCCTCGGCGACGCGCACGGCATCGGCTCGAAGGTGAAGATCATCAATCAACTGCTGGCCGGCGTGCACATCGCGGCGGCCGCGGAGGCGATGGCGCTCGGCCTGCGCGAAGGCGTCGATGCCGACGCGCTCTACGACGTGATCACGCACAGCGCCGGCAACTCGTGGATGTTCGAGAACCGCGTGCCGCACATCCTGAACGGCGACTACACGCCGCTGTCTGCCGTCGACATCTTCGTGAAGGATCTCGGCCTCGTGCTCGATACCGCGCGGCGCAGCAAGTTCCCGCTGCCGCTGTCGGCCACCGCGCACCAGATGTTCATGAGCGCGTCGAGCGCCGGCCACGGCGGCGAGGACGATTCCGCCGTGATCAAGACTTTCCCCGGCATCACGCTGCCGCCCGCCCGCTGATTCGAACGACGTTCCTGCCATGACCGCTTCCGCTTCCCGTCCCCTGCTCGGCTGCATCGCCGACGATTTCACCGGCGCGACCGATCTCGCGAACATGCTCGTCAAGAGCGGCATGCGTACCGTGCAGACGATCGGCGTGCCCGCCGGCGACGCCGCAATCGACGCCGACGCGATCGTCGTCGCGCTGAAGTCGCGCACGATTCCCGCCGCCGACGCCGTCGCGCAATCGCTCGCCGCCCATGAATGGCTGCGCGCACAGGGTTGCCGGCAATTTTTCTTCAAGTACTGCTCAACGTTCGACTCGACCGACGCGGGCAACATCGGGCCCGTCGCCGATGCACTGCTCGATGCAGCCGGCGGCGGCTTCGCGATCGCGTGTCCGGCGTTCCCGGAGAACGGGCGCACGATCTTCCGCGGCCATCTGTTCGTCGGCGACGTGCTGCTGAACGAATCCGGCATGGAGAACCACCCGCTCACGCCGATGAAGGACGCGAACCTCGTGCGCGTGCTGCAGCGGCAAACGAAGTCGCATGTCGGCCTGATCCGCTACGACACGATCGCCCTGGGCGCCGCCGCCGTGCGCGCGCGGATCGAGCAGCTGCGCGCGGAAGGCGCGCGCTTCGCGATCGCCGACGCGTTGTCGGATCGCGACCTCTACGTGCTCGGCGAAGCGTGCACGGACCTGCCGCTCGTCACCGGCGGCTCGGGCGTCGCCCTCGGCCTGCCCGCGAATTTCCGCCGCGCTGATCAACTGCCCGAGCGCGACAACGCAGCCTCGCTGCCGCGCATCGACGGGTTGTCCGCCGTGCTCGCCGGCAGCGCTTCGAAGGCGACCAACGCCCAGGTCGCCGCGTGGCGCGAAAGCCGCCCGAGCTTCCGGATCGACCCGCTCGCGGCCTCGCGCGGCGAACCCGTCGTCGACGCGGCACTGGCATTCGCGCGCTCGCACCTGCCCCAACCCGTGCTGATCTACGCGACCGCGACGCCCGACGAAGTGAAGGCTGTCCAGCAGGCGCTCGGCGTCGAGGCGGCCGGCCAACTCGTCGAGAGCACGCTCGCCGCAATCGCCAGGGGCTTGCGCGACCTCGGCGTGCGCAAGTTCGTCGTTGCCGGCGGCGAGACGTCCGGCGCGGTCGTGCAAGCGCTCGACGTGAAGTCGCTGCAGATCGGTGCGCAAATCGATCCGGGCGTGCCGGCGACGGCCACCATCGACGCGCAGCCGCTCGGCCTCGCGCTGAAATCCGGCAACTTCGGCACGGTGGACTTTTTCGACAAGGCGCTGCGCGCGCTCGACGGAGCCGCATGATGAGCCACGAAGCGAAACTGCGCGAAGAGATCTGCGTCGTCGGCGCGAGCCTGTATGCGCGCGGCCACGCCGTCGGCAGCGCCGGTAACATCAGCGCGCGTCTGGATGACGGCTGGCTGATCACGCCGACCGACGCCTGCCTCGGCCGGCTCGACCCGAACGACATCGCGAAGGTCGGCCTGGACGGCCAGCCCGTATCGGGCGGCAAGCCGTCGAAGACGCTCGCGCTGCATCGCGGCATCTACGCGCGCAACGCGGAAGCAAACGGCATCGTCCACACGCATTCGACGCACCTGGTTGCGCTGACGCTCGCGGGCGTGTGGCGCGACACCGACGTGCTGCCGCCGATCACGCCGTACTACGTGATGAAGGTCGGCCACATTCCGCTGATCCGCTATCGCCGCCCCGGCGATCCGGCGGTCGCGGCCGAAGTCGCGGCGCTCGCCGACCAGGTGCGCGGCGTGCTGCTCGACCGCCTCGGCCCGGTGATGTGGGGGCAGTCGGTGTCGCACGCGTCGTACGCGCTCGAGGAGCTCGAGGAAACCGCGCGGCTCTGGCTGATGACGAACCCGAAGCCCGAGCCGTTGTCCGACACGGCGCTCGACGAGCTGCGCCAGACCTTCGGCGCACGCTGGTAACGCAACGCATCGCGTCCGGATCACGCAGGACTACGAACCGAGTACCATGCCCGCCGTGTGCGCGGGCCCCTCCATCAGCACACACGACACAATCCGGCGGCGTGCGCGCCGCCGGCACATGACATCCCAGGAGACGACAATGACTGCTCTCGACGCGGCCGCAGGCCGCTCGCCCGCCGCGCCCGCCCAATCGGCCGAACTCGACCGCACCTACAAGAAAGTGTTCTGGCGCATCGTGCCGTTCCTGATGCTCTGCTACGTGGTCGCGTATCTCGACCGCGTCAACGTCGGCTTCGCCAAGCTGCAGATGTCGCAGGACCTCGCGTTCAGCGAAACCGTGTTCGGCCTCGGCGCCGGCATCTTCTTCCTCGGCTACTTCCTGTTCGAGCTGCCGAGCAACATGCTGATGCACCGTATCGGCGCGCGCATCTGGATCGCGCGGATCATGATCACGTGGGGCCTGCTGTCCGCGCTGTTCGCGTTCGTGAAGACGCCGACGCAGTTCTACGTGCTGCGCTTCCTGCTCGGTCTCGCCGAAGCCGGCTTCTATCCGGGCGTGATCCTGTACCTCACGTACTGGTTCCCGTCGCATCGCCGCGCGAAGATCATCGCGGTGTTCATGTCGGCGATCCCGGTGTCGGGCATCTTCGGCAACCCGCTGTCGGGCTGGATCATGGAGCGCTTTCACGGCGGCTCGGGCTTCCACGGCTGGCAATGGATGTTCATGATCGAGGCCGTGCCGGCCGTGCTGGTCGGCATCGCGACGATCCTGTATCTCGACAACAGCATCCGCAGCGCGAAATGGCTCGACGAGCGCGAGAAGCAGATCCTCGAGGATGAAATCGCCGCGCAGCCGCAGGAACAGCAGAAACACGGCCATTCGCTGAAGGCCGTGTTCTCCGACCCGCGCATGTGGTGGATGTCGCTGATCTACTTCGCGTTCGTCACCGGCCAGTACGGTCTCACGTTCTGGATGCCGACGCTCGTCAAGTCGACCGGCATCACCGATACGTTGCAGATCGGCCTGCTGTCGGCGATTCCGTTCGTCGTCGCGATCGTCGTGATGAACCTGTTCGGCCACAGCGCGGACAAGCGCCGCGAACGCCGCTGGCACCTGATCGTGCCGGCGCTGATGGGCGCGGTCGGGTTTGCGGTCGCCGCGTCGTACTCGCACAATACGGCGGTGTCGATCGTGTTCCTGTCACTCGCGGCGGGCGGCGTGCTGACCTGCGCACCGCTGTTCTGGTCGCTGCCGACCGCGTTTCTCGCCGGCTCCGCCGCGGCCGCCGGGATCGCGATCATCAACTCGGTCGGCAACCTCGCCGGGTTCGCGAGCCCGTACGTGATCGGCTACCTGAAGGACGCCACGCACAGCACGGCGTCCGGCATGTACGTGCTGGCCGCCATGCTGGTGATCGGCGCGATCGCCGTGTGGCTCACGCCCGCGAAACTCGTGAACCGCTGATCCGTCATTCGACGCGGGGCGCCGTGCGCCCTGCCCCATTCATTCATAGGAACCGCTGCCATGCCCCGCTTCGCCGCCAACCTCTCGATGATGTACACCGAGCACGCGTTCCTCGAACGCTTCGCCGCTGCCTCGTACGACGGCTTCAAGGCCGTCGAGTACCTGTTCCCGTACGACTTCGCCGCCGAGGACATCCGCGCACGCCTCGACGCGCACAACCTCGAGCAGGCGCTGTTCAACGCGCCGCCCGGCGACTGGGCCGCCGGCGAACGCGGGATCGCGTCGCTGCCGGGCCGCGAGGACGAGTTCCGGCGCGGCATCGACCAGGCGCTCGACTATGCGCGCGTGCTCGGCAACAAGAAGCTGCACGTGATGGCCGGGATGGTCGCGCCGGGCGCCGACCGCGCGCGCCATCGCGATACCTACGTGGCAAACCTGCGGCATGCGGCGCAGGCGGCGGACGCGCATGGCATGACGATTCTGATCGAGCCGATCAACCAGCGCGACATGCCCGGCTATTTCCTGAGCCGCCAGGACGATGCGCATGACATCCGCGCGGAAGTCGGCGCGCCGAACCTGAAGGTGCAGTTCGACTGCTATCACTGCCAGATCGTCGAGGGCGACCTTGCGATGAAGCTCAAGCGCGATTTCGCGGGCATCGGCCACATCCAGATCGCCGGCGTGCCCGAGCGTCACGAGCCGGACATCGGCGAACTCAACTACCCGTATCTGTTCGCGCTGATCGACGCGCTCGGCTACGACGGCTGGATCGGCTGCGAGTATCGCCCGAAGGCCGGCACGTCCGAAGGGCTTGGCTGGCTCAAGCCTTATCTGTAATCCAGGCATTCCGAAGAGGGCTCACAACATGAAAGTACTGATCACCGGCGGCGCCGGCTTTCTCGGCCAGCGTCTCGCGCGCAAGCTGCTCGAGCGCGGCGAACTGACCGGCCCCGACGGCCGGACCGGCAAGATCGACGAGCTGGTGCTGCTCGACGTCGTCAAGGGCAGCGATTTCGGCGACGCCCGCGTGACGTCGATCGTCGGCGACATCGCCGATCGCACGGTGCTCGAAAGCGCGATCGACGCGCAGACGGGCGCGATCTTCCATCTCGCGGCAATCGTCAGCGGGCAGGCCGAAGCCGATTTCGATCTCGGCATGCGGATCAACCTCGACGCGTCGCGCACGCTGCTTGAAGTGTGCCGCGCACGCGGCCATCGTCCGCGCGTCGTGTTCACGAGCTCGGTGGCCGTCTACGGCGGCGTGTTGCCCGACGTCGTGCAGGACGACACCGCGCTGAATCCGCAATCGTCGTACGGCGCGGAAAAGGCGATCGCCGAACTGCTGCTGTGCGACTACGCACGGCGCGGCTTCGTCGACGGCCGCGTGCTGCGGCTGCCGACCATCAGCGTGCGGCCGGGTCGCCCGAACGCGGCCGCGTCGTCGTTCGCGAGCGGTATCATCCGCGAACCGCTGAACGGCGAGGAAAGCGTATGCCCGGTGCCCGGTTCGACGCGGCTGTGGCTGCTGTCGCCGCGCGGCGCGATCGACGCGCTCGTCGCGGGTTGCGAAATCGACAGCGAGAAGCTCGGCAACAAGCGCGTGATCAACCTGCCCGGCCTGTCGGTGTCGGTCGACGAAATGATCGCGGCGCTGCGCGAAGTCGCGGGCGACGACGTCGTGAAGCTGATTCGCCATGCGCCGGACGAGCGCATCGAGAAGATCGTCGGCAGCTGGCCGGGCCGCTGGGACACGGCGCGCGCCGAAGCGCTCGGACTGAAGGGCGACACGTCGTTCGCGGACGTGATCCGCAGCTACATCGCCGACGAGCGGCGTTGATGGCCGCGCCGCCCGGCGGGGCACGCGGCCGCGTCGGCGAGCCGCTTCCCGCCCGGCTGGCAGGCAACGTCGGGCCGCATCAGCGCGGCCCGGCGGACTCCCCGACGGGCATCGATGCGCGCTTCGCCTCGTACGGCGAGCGCGCCGCGCCGGCCGCATGCTGCCATGCCAGCAAGCCCGGCAGATAGAACAGCAAGTCGCGCACGCGCCGCGCGCCGGCGAGCGCCAGGCAAGTCGTCGCGTCGAACCCGAGCAGCCCGCCGATCAGCACGAACCCGCCCTCCTGCACGCCCAACCCGCCCGGCATCAGGAACGCGATGCTGCTCAGGAGCTGGATCAGCGCTTCGATCGCGAGCGCCTGCGCGAATGTAGGATCGGCGCCGAGGAAACGCAGCGCGAGCCAGATTTCCAGCGCATAACCGACGAATTGCAGCGTCTGCCAGATCGCCAGATAGCGGACGACGATACCCGTCTTTCTCCAGATCATCCGGATCGACTGATCGGTGCGTGCCGATTCGCCGACCAGCGCCACCACCTTGCCGCTCGTGACGCGGTTGACCACGCGCATCGCGCGCTCGAACGGCCGCGCGTGCTGAACCAGCGCGAACAGCAGCAGCACCGGCACGAGCGCCGCCATGCCGATGGCGAGGCGCGCGGCCACCTGCGCGGCGTCGGACGACACGTGTTCGAGCACGTAGCCGATCGCGACCAGCGCGAACACCAGCTGGCTGATCAGCGTCAGCTGCATGTCCGCGACGAGGCTCGCCACGGCGGTCGCCGGGCGCACGCCCGCCTGCCGCAGCAGGCTGAACGACACGATCTCGCCGCCGATCCGCGCGACCGGCAACAGCCCGTTGATCGATTCGCGGATCCACACGAGCTTGAGCATCGTCGCGAACGACGGCCGGCGCGGGCCACGGATCAGCATCCGCCAGTCCCACGCATTCGCGAGCATCGGCAGGATGTGGGCCAGCGCGGCGATCAGCAAACCGGCGCCGGCGATCCGCAACCGGTGCAGGATCTCCAGCGGATGCTCGCGCCAGATCAGCCACACCGCGAGCACCAGCCCGGCCAGCGCCGCCGCGCGCCCCGCATGCCGCAGCCGTGCGTCGCGACGCGCGGACCGCCGGTCCGCGCCTTCGACATCGAAATGCGTGTCCTGCATCATGATTTCCCTGCCGGCGACAGCAAGCCCTCGCGATCGACGCGAAAGCGCGTGCCGCGCCAGACGACGTGCGACGAGAAGAAGCTCGACACGAACACCAGGAACTGCAGCAGATCGACGAACGGCAGCCAGAGGGCGCCGCGCAGCCCGGCACCGGTCGCACGGCTCGTTTTCAGCATCAGCAGCGCCCGCGCGGCGAGCGCCGCGACCGTCAGCCAGCAGGCGGCGCGCGTGCCGCCGGAGAACAGCACGGCCAGCAGCGCGAGCGGCACCGGGTGCATCAGCACCGACCCGGCGTGACCGAGCCGGTCCGCCGCGCGAATCGTGCAGCTCCAGCGCAATTCGTGCGCGTACAGGCTGGCGAAGGTCTCTTCGACACAGGCATGTCCGACGACGAACGACGGGACGACGACCTGCGCGCCGACCTGCCGCACCGCTTCGCCGAGCGCGTGATCCTCGGCCAGGTGATGCGCGAAACGCACGAGCCCGCCGATGCGTTCGAGCGTTGCGCGCGTGATCGCAATCGTCTGGCCAAAGCACGGACGGGCGCGTCCGATGAAAAGCCCGGTAATGACGCCCGGCAGGAAATGGTAGTTCGTCATCGCGACGGCGACACCGGGCCAGAAGCCCGGCGACGCGATGCCGCGATACACGCTCGTCACGATGCCGACTTCCGGCTGCTGTAGCGCGCCGACGACGGCACGCAGATAATCGCGCTCGACCAGCACATCGCTGTCGGCGAGACACAGCACCGAATGCTCCGCATGTTCGAGCATGTTGACGAGATTCGCGATCTTGCGGTTCGGCCCGTACAACCGCGCATCGGCGACGACCTTGATGTTCGCGTCCGGATAGCGCGCGCGCAGCGTCTCGACGGCCGCGAGCGCCGCGTCGCCCGCATCGTGCACCCCGAACAGATGCTGTACCGGCCCCGGATAATCCTGGACGAAGAAGCTTTCAAGATGCTGTACGAGATTCCATTCGTCGCCGTGCAGCGGTTTCGCGACGGTGACGCCCGGATAATCGCGCGGCATCGCCCGCGCGCGCGAAAAGAACCGGCCGACGAGCACGCTGGCCGTGACAGTGTAGGCAATGCCGAGCAACACGCACAACCCGCAGGCGATCGACATCGCGCCGGCCAGCGCGTACAGCACATGCAGCAATACCATGCTTCTCCCCAGTGGTGGCCCAGTGACCGCGACGCCCGGGGCCGGAACGCGCGAACGCGCGCTCACCCTTACACGCCGCCGTATCGATTCCCGTTGAGCCGGATATGCAGGACGATCAACCAACGGTACGCGCAATCAGATGACACGACTACCGTGCGGCGATCGATTCCGGACACGCGCACATGGCCGCACACGTCCGCGGCCCTGAACGCCGCGTCGGCCACCTTACGGGCTGACAGGATCGCGGTCGCGACCGCGACGACGGTCCAGATGCGGAATGTCATCGTCGTGAAAAACGCTTCGGGTACGCGCAGCGCAAACAACGAAACCAGCACGAAACACTGAATGAACATACCGGCGAGCGCGGCGATCAACAGGTAGGCGCGCCATCGCTCGATCGTCGAGGGTGCCATCAGGAATGAACCTCCCGTGCGGACGGCCCGCATCGATCGTGCGTCGATCGACATGGTCGCGGGTGGACGGGCAAGCGCGTGCCGGACGCGCCGAACCCGGTTCGGGATCAGGGGAAGCGAAGATCGTCCCGAGAAATGTTGTGGGCGATGGTAGCGGGAATGCCGGTGCCGAACCTTAAGCGTTCTTCAGAATCGGGCGATATTTGAGGGAACGCAATTACAATCCGTTGCACGGCGCGCACAGTCGGGCTCGTACAATTGCACGTATCTGCACACGAATCGACCATGCGACTCCTCCTTGTCGAAGACGACGACCTGATCGGCAGCGGCCTCGAAATCAGCCTGAGTCAGGCCGGTTACCAGGTCGACTGGCTGCGCGACGGTCATGCCGCCGCCGCCGCGCTCGCGACGACGCGCTTCGCGCTCGTCGTCCTCGATCTCGGCTTACCCGGCAAATCGGGAACGGAACTGCTGCGTGCGATGCGGGACGCGGGCGATACCACGCCGGTGCTCGTCCTGACCGCGCGCGGCACCGTGGCCGATCGGGTCCGCGGCCTCGACGATGGCGCCGACGACTATCTCGCCAAACCGTTCGAGCTATCCGAGGTGCTCGCCCGCTGTCGCGCGCTCGTGCGGCGCTCGCAGGGCCGCGCCGGCGACGAAATCGTGTGGCGCGACATCACGATCGACCTGACCACCCAGACGGTGACACGCGATGCCGCGCGCATCGCGCTGACGTCACGCGAATGGACCATCCTCGTTCAGCTCGTCAGTCGTGCGGGCATGCCCCAGTCGCGGGCGCGTCTCGAGGACGGCCTGTATGGATGGCAGGAAGGCATCGAAAGCAATGCGATCGAGGTTCACATCTCGAACCTGCGCAAGAAACTCGGCGCGGAACTGATCCGGACGGTGCGGGGCATCGGCTACGTCGTCGACAAACCATGACCTCGCGCTCGATACGACGCCGCGTTTCGTCGATGGCGCTCGGCTGCGTGACCGTCGTGTGGATCGTCGCCGTGTTCGGCAGCTTCCGGCACGCGACACGCGAGATCGGCGAATGGGAAGACGCCCGTCTCGTCGAATATGCGTCGCTGCTCGTCGATCTTGCACCGGCCGACCTCGAGCGCCTCGCCCGCTTCCCGCCCGACGCGCGCATCGAACTGGCGCACGGCACGTCGGCCGCGCCCCGAGACAACGACGGCGATCGTCTGCCGCGCGACGTGCTGTTCGAAGTCCGGGACGCTCGGGGCAACGTCATTGCGTCGAGCCTTCCGGTCGACGCCGCCGGCCAGCCCGATGCAGCGGGCCGACGCGACACCCCTGCAACGATCGACGTGCGCGGCACGCAATGGCGCACGCACACGCTGCGCAACGACGTGTCGGGGCGATGGATACGGGTGATGGAGCCGGCCAACACGCGCAGCGATCTCGCGACGGGCATCGCGCGCGGCATCGTCTGGCCGCTGATCCTCGCGCTCCCGGTGCTGGCGTTGCTGCTCTGGTACCTGATCGGGCGCAGTCTCGCACCACTGAAAACGCTGTCGACGCAGATCGGCGCGCGCGATGCGCGCTCGCTCGAACCGCTCGCCATCACGACCGTCCCGGAAGAAGTCCGCACGCTGGTCGACGCGATCGACCGCCTGCTCGCCAGACTGCGGCAATCCATCGTGCGCGAGCGGGCATTCACGTCCGACGCGGCGCACGAACTCAAGACGCCGCTGGCCGCGATCAAGGTGCAGGCCCAGGTGGCGCTCGCGACCGACGATCCGGTGCGCAAGCAGCTCGCCATGCAGCGCGTGGTGCAAGGCGTCGATCGCAGCGCGCGTCTCGCCGAACAGTTGCTGCTGCTCGCGCGACTCGACGAATACGAACGCATTCCGGTGCGCGCCGTCGTCGTCCGCGAACTGGTCGACGCGGCCATCGAGCGGCATCTCGCGAAGGCGTCGGATCACTTCATCGACATCGTCGCCACCGGCACGCCCGGGCGAGCGATCCAGGCCGATCCGATCCTGCTCGGCATCCTGCTCGACAATCTGCTCGACAACGCGGTCAAGTACGGCCGGCAAGGTGGCCGCATCGAGATCGACGTACACGACGACGGCACCGCGCAGCACATCGTCGTGCGCGACGACGGGCCCGGCGTCGCCCCGGGCGAGCACGAGCGGCTTGGTGATCGTTTCTATCGCGGCGTCGGCACGCAGTTGCCCGGCAGCGGACTCGGGCTGTCGATCGTCCAGCGCATCGCGCAATACTTCGGCGGAACCGTGCAGTTCGGGCCCGGCATCGGCGGCCGCGGCCTCGGCGTCACGATCGCGGTGTCGTCGGCTGAATCCGCTCGGATCGATGGCACGCAGGCGTTATCGGGCGAAGCCGCTGCGCGGCAGCACGCTTAACGTTTCGTTAAGGATTCGGCCGTAAAATCCGCCGGAAGATACGGTCCTCATCCGCTTGCCAGGAGCTTTTATGTCTACAACCGCCCGATACGACGCAGTCGCACGCCTTCTTCACTGGCTGATCGTGGCGTTGGTCGTCGCGCAGTATGCAATCGGCTGGACGATGCCCGACGTGCATCGCGATACTCAACCGGTCGGCCTGATCGCCACGCACCTGATCGTGGGCACCGCGCTGCTTGCCGCAATGGCTTGCCGCGTGCTCTGGCGCGTGACGCATCGCCCACCCGCCGACGAACTGTCGCCCGCGATGCGCGCGGTGTCCGGCGTGACGCACTTCGGGCTCTATGCACTGCTGATCGCGGTGCCGTTGCTCGGCTGGATCAATGCGTCGTCGCGCGCATGGGCCGTGACGCTGTTCGGCGTCGTCCCGTTGCCGGCGCTGTCGGCGGCCGGCTCGGGATTCGGGCACGCGATGGGCGATGTGCACGGCATCCTCGCGTGGGCACTGTTCGGCGGCATCTGCCTTCACGTCTCGGCCGCGGTCGCGCATCGTTTCGTCCTGCGCGACAGGGTCATGCAACGGATGATGCCCTGGTAATTTCGCCGCCGGCCCCCCCTTGTGCACCGTCACGGGCAGATACCCCGCAATGGCCGATCGCACGCTCGCCTGCATCGCGACTCATCCTGCAATCCACCTGCGCGCCCGTCGGAATCGGGCAACGAGCTGATCGCGGCGCCGCGCGAAGCGGCGCGCGATCGACGGCCTCGCCGTCCGTGCAGTCCGGCCAGACCGCATGCCGCGAACGGCATGCGTATCGCCGTACCGCGAACACGTCGGCCTGAAGACACACACGTACATGTCGACACCTAGTTGCCGGTCTGCACCGGCATGACGGAAGCCGGCGCCGGCGCGGCGGGCAAAGCCGCCATCCTCGCCCGATCCTGCTCGGCGAGCTTCGCCAGCGCGGCCTGAATGTCCGCGGGATATTCGCCGTCGTCCCCCTTCGACGGATCGTAGCCCGCCGCTTCCAGACGAATCAGTTCCTCGCGAACCTGGGCGCGCGTGAGCGGCGCATTCGATTGCGCGAATGCAGCTTGACCGGATATCACGCCGACCATCATCAGTAGTGCGATACATGTTTTCATCATCAACTCCTTCAATCTTGCGCGACGATCAACCTTCGTGGATTTCGGGCCGGCCGCGGCAGTCCGCTACGTCAGCTTCCGAAATACGGCGTGCAGAAGCTCTCGGGGCCCACGCACGCGGCCGAACGCGGACGCGACGGCAGTACCGTCGGCCTTCCCGCATCCGAAGTCGCGGCCGGATCGCTGCCGACCGCCGTTTCGGCCTGATGCCGAGGCATCTGTTCGGCTTGCTGCTGGAACAGCGGGCTCACGTCCGGATACGACGTATCGGTCACGAAGCGCAGCCCCTTGTTTTCGGCGTCGATCAGTTGCTGCCTGACCTGCGCGCGCGTCAGTGCCTGTGCCGACGCTTGCGGCACGATACCCGCGAGAGAAATCGCCGCCACGGCGGCGGCCACCAGCCAATGCGTGTTCATGTTCCACTCCTTGAGAAGTCAACGAGACGACGTGCTACACCCGTATGACGACGCTGGGTGTCCGTTTATTCCCGGAAAGGCGAACCGTTTGTGCCGGACGTTCATCGAACTGTCATTCTTTCGTCAGCCGGCGTAACCTGACGTAACGCAAGCCCCACCGCGCGTGGGGCAGACTGACGACACCTTGTGGATCGCGCCTCGATCATGTCCGTCGCTTACGACTATGCAGCCGGCCTGCTCCGCACGCTGTTCGACCGTCATATCGACAGCGGTGCCGTGCTCGATTCGGCCATGTTCCCCGACGCCGAGCGATTCGTCCGCGCGTGGCCGGCCATTCGCGCGGAAGCGCTGGCCGTCGCGCGCGACCTGCCGCGCATCCCGCGTTTCCACGAGATCATGCGCGAGCAGCACGACATCTCGGCCAACGATGCGCGCGACTGGCGGATGTTCATCATGCAGGCTTACGGCCAGCCGTTCCCGCGCAACCTGTCGCGCTGCCCGACCGTCGCGTCGATCGTCGCGGCGTCGCCGGACGTATTGTCCGCGTCGCTGTCGTTCCTCGCGCCCGGCAAACACATCCCGCCGCATCGCGGACCGTTTCGCGGCATCCTGCGCGGCTATCTCGTGCTGTCGATGCCGAAGCGCGCCGACGGCACGCCGGCCGCGGTGCTGAAGGTCGACGGTCATGAATACCGGCTCGACGAAGGCCGCTTCCTGCTGTGGGACGACACGTTCGTGCACGAGGTATGGAACGACAGCGATGAAGTGCGGATCGTGCTGCTGCTCGATATCCGACGGCGCGGGATGCCGCGCTTGCTCACGTGGGTGTCGAATACGGTGATCGGCGTCGTGCGGCTCGGGATCAGGATTCGCGGGCGGTCGATTCCGGTTTAGCCAACTGCACGACGCGCGCCCTTCGCGGTCAATCCTCGCGCGCGAGACGCGTCAGAACCTCCGCGAGCGCTTGAATCGCGGGTTGCGCGGCGCGCTGCGCCGGGTAGACGAGGTAGTAACCCAGACCGTTGCGCACCACCTCCGGAAACGGCGCGACCAGCGCGCCGGCCGCCAGCCGATCCGCCGCCATGCGCGGATCGCCGATCGCGACGCCGTGTGCGTGAGCCGCGGCCGTCAACGTCAGTTCGAGCGTATCGAATACGAGCCCGGTGCCCGGGTCGATCTGCGTTGCGCCGACGGCGTCGAGCCAGCATCGCCATTCGTCGCGATTGCGCGCGGGATGCAGCAGCGTCGCATGCGCGAGATCGGCGAACGACTTCAACGACGTGCCTGCGTCGCGCGTGCACATCGGCGTAAGGCACTCGTCGAATAAAGGCACGACCACCATTCCTGGCCAGTTTCCGGTACCGCGCACGACGATGGCATCGAAATCGGCGTCGGTGAAATCCGGTGTGTCGTCTGCCGACGTGTGAATACGCAATTCGGTTCGCGGCAACGCGTGATTGAGGGCCGAGAGCCGCGGCAGCAGCCACCGGATCGCGAACGTGGAAGGCAAGCGCAACGTCAGGGTCGACGCGGAATCCGCATGCGCGTGCGCGTGTTGCGCCAGTTGCGCGAGCACGTTGACGGCCACCGTCAGCAACGCGCCGCCTTCCCCGGTCAGCGTCAATCCCGACGGATGACGGACGAACAACGCACATCGGTAGTGCGCTTCCAGTTGCTGCACCTGACGGCTCACCGCACCCTGGGTCCGGCACAGATGCTCGGCGGCCCGGTTGAAACTGCCGAGTTCGGCGGCGGCGACGAACGCCTGGAACGCCGTCAGCGGCGGCAGCGCACGCGTCAGATCCGCCAGCGGATATGCGCGGGCGACATACCCGGGTTGCGGATTATTCGTTTGTTCGGTCATCGCGGCATCGCTATCGTGGTTGAACCGGTTCGCGGCGGCTGTCGCGGCAGGCTCGTCAACAATCAGCGGAGAAATACCATGGTCTCGTCGTCCGACGCACTATACACGCGGCAGGTCGATACCTACCTGAAAGCACTCGAACGCGGCGACGTCGCCGAGATCTGCGCGCTGTTCGCGCCGGATGCACGGATATTCTCGCCGTTTCTCGGCTGGATGGCGCCGCAGCCCTTTTTCGAAAAAGTCGCGGCGGCATCCGGGCAAAGCCGGATCACGCCGCTCGACATCTGCGTCAGCACGACGGGCGCACGTCGGGCCACCGGCTATTTCGTCTACGACTGGGGACTGAAGGACGGCTCCGAGGTGCGGTTCGAGTGCGTCGACGTCTTCGAATTCGACGACGACGCGCGCATCGAGCGCATGGTCATCATCTACGACACGCATCCGGTGCGAAGTACCGTCGGCGACAAATATGCCTAGCCGGATCATTGCGCGACGCAGCAACGTCGTCGCGCCGCCGGCCGCACGGCAAATGTCGCTGCTTACGTGGCTGTCGAATGCGGTGATCGGCGTCGTGCGGCTCGGGATCAGGATTCGCGGGCGGTCGATTCTGGTTTAGCGCACGTCACCGGCGCGCGCCGGGTGATCGATCGTTTCTACCGGCCGCTTGTGTGTCGAAAGGGGACGCGGCACGCCCGGGATGCCGGCGCAATCATCAGGATACCTTGCCGGAGTCATCCGCCAACGCATAGATACCGCGCCTGGCGACGCACGGAAGAGGTGGATCGATCGCACGCACATTCGTCAGTTCCCAGCATACGTATCCGGCGCACCATTGCTAGCCTTGCGCGCGGGCTTCATCAGGCGTTCAGTCGTATTCCCCACGACGTCGACCCACGCGAGCGCGATACCATCGGGATCCTCCTGTCCGTCCTGTCGCAGGAAGATCGTGTTCTGCACCAGCACGAGATCGCGCAGCGGCAGGGCCGGCGGCGCCCACGACCGGATTTCCACCCGCTTGCGGCCCGCAACGATATCGTCGACGGCGGGTTTGACGATCGACAGCGCGGATCGCGGCACGGCAACGGTTTTCTTCCTCGTAAATAACGTCACTTCCAGGCGTTGAAGGTTTCATTACAGGCGCAGGAGATTTCCGCCTTCACGATCCATGATCTGCGGCGCTCAGCCTCCAAGTTGCTGCATGAACAGTGCTGGGAGGCGGACGGGGTGGAGAAAGCGTTGAATCACACCATCGGCGGTGTGCGCGACGTCTACAACCGGGCCGACTATGTTGACCAGCGGCGGAAGATGCTGCAGGCGTGGTTGGGCTACATCGACGGGCGGGCGTCGGCGCGCAATCTTGTGGTGTGAGCAGGTACTGGCGCCGGGCCATGGCAAAACCGCTGCCCCTTGTGCGCCCTTCACGACGCAGAATCAGCCGACCTACGCCATGCGCAATATTAGTCCAGGACCCGGCCGAGACTCCCCCCAGCATTACTGACGCACGCCTTTTTTCGCCCCCGGCCAACGAGAATGGCTGTGCGCTGAAATGAATTTTGTACAGTTAGCCGCCCATCTAAACGGCTTTTCAGATCGATCCTATATTCAAATCGCGAGTAATTGCGCACGCTTGTGCCTGGAGAATTTCATGTACGTCCACATGCTGAGAGCCTGCTGCTAGTCATTCCTTCACTAGAGGCAGTAGTTGTAGGTGCTCAGTTCCTGGAGCACCGATGGCAAGCCAAGCACCTGAAGCGTCCGCATCTTCCGCACGTCCCGTCACAGTCGCTCCGCTCAACCAGATCCAACTGGGTGACGTCGCGCTGACCATCGATGCATTTGGCCAATGGCTGCGCGCAATCACCGACGGAGCAGTGACCCTGGATCGCCTGCGCACCGTTGCAGGCAATCTGCCAGCGGTCCGTAACATCCTCAATCTGGCAGACCTGCTAGGCGATATCGTCACCCTCACCACACGCGAGGACCGTGATACCTCGGACTGGGCGATCGCGAGCATCAATCTGATCGGTCTGATGCCGGCCCCGGCCACCGCGCCTGCCCGCATGACGCTGCGGCCTACACTTTTTCTCGCGCGACAGGAACTGACTGGCGAAAAATCCCTGGTCAGCGAGGCCCTGCTCAACACGTTGACAGTCAATCTGAACAGCGGCATTCGGGGCGAGTTGGACGACTTTGTACAGCAGACCCAACAAAGGCTACCCGGTTTACTGGATGAAGCCGCCACCTTTGGCGAAAGCCTCGTGCTGGATCTCGCCAGCGGTCTGGAGACCCTGACTCAGGCGAACAACGTTGTCGGTACAGCGCCCGGCAAAAGCGAATCAGGGAAGTCGTGGCGCGACCCCTCCGACTTGTTTTCCAACCTCTATGACGCGGCGCT